>NZ_DATDGQ010000111.1:0-31291 GCF_036522015.1 Binatus sp. (SeqCode) | reverse complement strand
GGTTGTTCCTTTATGTTTGGTCACGGGGTCGAGGACGATCAGACGCTGCCCTATTACTTTGTTCAGGACGCGAAAGGCAGTTTCGAGGGGTTTAATTTCGCGGGCGACGGCTGGGGACCGCATCAGATGCTCAGGCAGATTGAAACCGGTTTTGTTCGCCGGGTAGCGGGCACACCCGATCTGGCGATCTATGAAGCAATACCGGATCACCTGCGCCGGGTCGCTGGGAGGGCGCCGTGGGAAGATGGCCCAAAGTACGACCTATGCCGAGGTGATGAAGCATGTTACTCAGGATCATTTCATAGCGTCGACTACGAGGTATATCGCCATTGGCTCGACAGGAGCTGGACAGTGAAGTTTTTCGAAACTCACTTCTCGACGCTATCACGACCCTCCGACATTCCGCTGTTTCTGGCAGTGCTGAAGAGGACTCGAACTTTGCTGGAGAGTAACGGGACTCGCTTCGTCATCGTCCTATGGGATCAGAATGAGCTCGCGAAAACAATGATGAAGACCTTGAGGGCGAATCAGTTTGACGTAATCGCGCTATCTTCAGTATTTCCGGGGAGCGATCTGGAGAACGGTCCGCTGACTCAGGACGATCGACATCCGTCGCCGGCGACCGACAAGGCTATCGCAACCTATCTATGGGAGCAGATTGGCGAGCCGTTGGCGTACGCAAAGCACTCCCGATGAAGATTTCGAACGACTTCAACTTCCCCGAGCGTATTGAGCACGGCGACGACCTGCGGCGCTCATCCGATCGCGTCTTCGGCCTTGCATTCAGCGTCTTCTGGAGCGTAGTGGCATTGGCTCCCGTGATAAAGGGTGGGCCGATTCGAGTATGGGCGGTGACTCTCGCCGCGGTGTTCCTCGTCTTCGGCCTGGTCAGACCAACTGTGCTTGGACCGCTGAATCAGTTGTGGCAGAGGTTTGGACGATTGTTGCAAAGGCTCAGCAGTCCTATCGTGATGGCGATTCTATTTTGTTCGACCGTCGTCCCTTTTGGACTCATAATGCGCCTGCTGAACCGAGACGCCTTACGGCTAAAGTGGGAACGCGGGTCGGTCACTTACTGGATACCGCGCAATCCTCCTGGCCCTCGGCCCGAGTCGATGAAAGATCAGTTTTAGGTATCTGATATGGATTTTGTAGCCGAACTCTGGCGGTTCATGCGTGCGCGCAAGAAATTCTGGCTCCTCCCCATGATCCTCGTGTTCGCGATCGTGGGAGCGCTCGTCGTGATGACGCAAGGCAGCGCTATCGCGCCATTTATCTACACCTTGTTCTGAGCGCACATGCGAGTGCTCGGCATCTCCGCGTTCTACCACGACAGCGCCGCGGCGCTGATCGAGGACGGCCGAATTCTGTGCGCGGCGCAGGAAGAGCGCTTCACGCGCAGAAAGCACGACTCGCGGTTCCCGCGGCTGGCGATCGAGTTCTGTCTCAGTCATTCGAGGCACTCGCTGAGCGAGATTGACTACATAGCCTTCTATGACAAGCCATTTCTGAAGTTTGAACGCCTCCTTGAAACCTACCTGGCATTCGCGCCCCGAGGATTCAAATCGTTTCGCACCGCGATGCCGCTCTGGTTGCGCGAAAAGCTTTTTCAGAAGCGCATGCTGCGTCGCGCGCTCGCGGAATTGAATGGCGGAATCGACTTGGGCGACCGCTTGCTATTTGCCGAGCATCATCAAAGCCACGCGGCGTCGGCGTTCTTCGGGTCACCCTTCAACCAGGCGGTGATCCTGACCCTCGACGGGGTGGGCGAATGGGCAACTACTTCGGCCAGCATTGGAAACGGCAACCGGCTCGAAATGACTAAGGAGATTCACTTTCCGCATTCGCTCGGCCTGCTCTACTCCGCATTCACGCACTACGCGGGTTTCAAGGTCAATTCGGGCGAGTACAAGTTGATGGGCCTGGCCCCCTACGGCTCGCCACGCTTTCGCGATCTGATCCTTGATAATCTGATTGATTTGAAAGCTGACGGATCATTCCGGCTGGATCTCAGCTACTTTGACTATTGCGTGGGACTGCGGATGACCAACTCGAAGTTCGAACATCTGTTCGGCGGGCCGGCGCGAAAACCTGAATCTTCGATCACGCAGCGTGACATGGATTTGGCGGCGTCGATACAGTCGGTGACCGAGGAAGTGATTCTGAGGCTTACGCGCGCGCTCGCCGCCGAAACCGGACTCAGCAATCTCTGTCTTGCCGGAGGCGTGGCGCTCAATTGCGTTGCCAATGGCAAGGTCTGGCGCGAACGTCGGTTCAGAAATATCTGGATTCAACCCGCCGCGGGTGATGCCGGTGGTGCGCTCGGCGCCGCGCTCGCTGGTTATCATCAGTTCCTCGGCCAGCCGCGAAGTATTGAGGGTCAGGATCTGATGAATGGATCGTATCTGGGACCTTCGTTCTCGCAGCAGGAGATCGAGAGCAGGCTAGCCGCGGCAGGCGCGCGGTTCGAGGTCTGCGACGACGAGACGCTCCTGAACGCGAGCGCGGATGCACTCGCTGCCGGCAAGGCTCTGGGCTGGTTCCAGGGACGGATGGAATTTGGGCAGCGCGCACTCGGCGCTCGTTCGATCCTGGCCGACCCGCGGAGTCCAACCGCTCAGCGAACGCTGAATCTGAAAGTAAAATTCCGCGAGTCTTTCCGGCCCTTCGCCCCATCGGTCCTGCGGGAGGAGGTGCAGAGCTGGTTCGACCTCGATCACGACAGTCCATACATGCTGTTGGTCGCTGACGTGAAGAAGGACCGCCAGCGGGCACTCACTAGTGAAGAGCTATCGCTATTCGGGATAGAGCGGCTGAACACCGTGAGGTCGGAGATTCCCGCGGTTACGCACATAGACTATTCGGCGCGTATTCAGACGGTGCATCGCGAGACCAACCCACGCTACCATGCGTTGCTCCGCGCCTTCAGCCAGCGCACAGGATGCCCGGTCCTCGTCAATACCAGCTTCAACGTGCGCGGCGAGCCGATCGTGTGCACACCGGAAGACGCGTGGCGATGCTTCATGGGAACCGCGATCGATTCGTTGGCAATCGGCAATTGCTTTCTGGAGAAAGCGCGCCAGGATTCCGCCGCCAGGCACGAATACGCGACCTCCTTTGAACTCGACTGATCACCTCAAAACGTTTTTGATTTCGCTTGCAGGAATGGGCAAACGGCAGATCGCCATGCTATTGGTCGCCAGTCGGCGGATGCATAGGTGGATAGCACCAGGCGATGAAAGCAGGCGTTCTTCAATTCTTCAGCTGGCCAGAGCGGCGCGTCGCGATCGAGACGGTCTACGAGCGCGCGCTACAGCGAATCGAAATAATGGAAAGCTCCGGCTACGACGCGGTGTGGCTCGCCGAACATCACTTCCATTCGTTCAGCGTATGCCCGTCTGTGCACATGATGGGTCTGCAGGTCGCCGCTCGCACGCGGCGATTGCGGATCGGAACGGCGGTCTCGCTCGCCGCCTTTTATCATCCGTTGCGGCTGGCCGAAGAGGTCGCACTGCTCGACATCTTTTCGGGCGGCCGCGTGAACTGGGGCGCGGGACGTGGCTTCGACCGAACTGAGTTCCGGGCATTCGGGGTTACCCCGGAAGAAAGCGCCGAGCGTTTCCACGAGTCAGTCGAAATCGTGCTGAAAGCGTGGACCAATGAGCGTCTGACTCACCAAGGGCGCTACTACAATTTTGTCAACGTCGAGGTCCTGCCCAAGCCGCGGCAGAAGCCACATCCTCCGGTCTGGCTGGCAGCTTCTTCGGAAGAAGCGATAAGACGGGCGGCGGCGAAGGGCTTCACAATCATGATGGATCCGCACGCGTCGCACCGGGAAATAGCGCGCAAGCGCGAGCTCTATCGCGCCGGACTCGAGGCCGCCGGCTGGTCGATTGCGGGACGCGAAATTCCTGTCGCGCGGTTTGTCGCGATCGCGAACACCCACCGCGAGGCGGAAGATGTCGCGCGCCGCGGCGCGCGATGGGTCGTCGGCTCGTATGCACATCCGCAGAACGACGATTCATCGAAGCTGAAGGCGAGCGACCCGAATCTGGCCGCGGTCCACGCGGACCCCGCCGACCGCTACCTCAACGGCGTGATCGTGTACGGCACTCCAGAAGCGGTGACAGATCAGTTGATACGCTTGCGAGAAGAAATGTTCCTCGACTATCTGCTATGCGCACCTTTGAGCCACGAGTCGTTCACTCTCTTCACCGACAAGGTGCTCCCGCGCCTGCCTTAGATTTCAAGTTCGTCGTCACTTGCCGGGTATCGCCGTTGCCGCACACGAATTTGCGATAGACCGGCAAAGCGGGGTCATGAGCGGCGTTGATCGTGCTCTTCGGACGTGATCGATTGTAGGGTGCTCACCCCGCGCGCGCCTATTGCGCTCCCGCCGAGCCCGACAGCCAGATCAAACGAGAAACGAAACGAGCAATCTATTTGGATCCGCTAGCGTTGTTCGATTCACGCCCATCAAGTATTTGATTCGCTGTCATCTTGCTTTCCTAAAGGTGCGACAAGAGTCGGCCGCCGGCAGGTTGTTCCTTGCTTCCTGAAACCATCACGAGTGCGGAATATGGCGCCCTCGACGAGTGTCGAAGCCTCATCTTCGTCGGTGAGTCTCTCGGACACGGTAGAGATGTATTCGGGCCCACGAACTCGGTTCGAACCAATCCCCCAAAAACTATCTTTGGTAAGCACGAAGCGGCCGCTACCCGTAGCTCGCCATTCAATGAGCTCGCATGCGTGGCCCCCGCCACTTAACAGCAATCGAATGACTTTATTAAAGCGGGGAATATCCTCAGAATGAACGAGCTCGTTAAGTGGCCGTTTATGGAATTGCGCCGGACTGAATTCAAATAAACGCTGATAGGATTTATTGACGGAGACAAAGCGTAGGTCGCGATCCAAAACGGAGTGCGAGAGCGAGGGCATCCCCTCAAGCCTATTAGCAACGAAGCGCACCAATACCGCATCTTTCTGAATGCTCAACATTTCTTTCAACACCGTTTGTTGATCAACCAACGAGCTAACGATTTGCATCAAAGCAGGTAGGACGGCGGGAAGGCTGTGGACTGGAGTAATAAGGTGACCGATCGCATCATGGATCAACGCCAGCATGCCATTCGTTCCGAACAGCTCAAGCTGCTGTGCTGACGGAAGTATCTTCGCGTTCGTCATAAGTAACTCCGACACGCGCTTTCTGTGGCCGCCGATCCCCATCTTCAGAAATAATTCCCCCATCCTCGACTCGATCCGGTCAGAAACACGGTCAGAACAAACGCCCCCGCAAAGCATCCCTGCCTTTGGTCACGTTCGAGTACTGTCTCATACTTAGCTGCTAGAGACGCTATGGCGCGGTTCAAAACAGGTGCCCAGGAGAACACAAACTTCAGTATGTCAACAACGAGCGTACAGAATCAGACAATTTGTTAAGCTATGTAACGCGCGTCTTAATCGCTCTATTTCGTGACGACCAAGTTCCTCGCTGGCAGAAACTGTCAGCGGTTCCCATTATTCCCGATGTTACGACAGTTACTGTCTGAGAATTACTTAAGGTCGTAAGTGCCTCAGAACCAAGTTCTGCCAGCGTTTTGTCGCAGCTTCTACGTCATGCCTGGATAAGCTCGGCTAAGGGCCGGCAAGTAAGTGTCGTTGCAAAGGCGATTCTAACGCCAATCGCTTGTCGCGGCGTTTCCTGAGTCTTACTGCCTAAGACGTGATTGGTCTCCTAGACTCGCCGTTGGATACCGCAAGCAGTCGCCGGAGGGTCGGTCTTAAGGTTTAAAAACGCCTTCTGACGCGGCACGCAAATTGGATTGAAGTTAGCAGAGCACAGATACGCAAAAGCCTGCTCGTTGGAGAAGTACCTTGATTCAAAAACACACTATCGCGGCAATTGTCCTATTCTGTCTACTCGACGTTTCCATAGCCAACCTAGAATGGTTCTTTACAGCCGACGCAGCGGAAATCACTTCTACAGGGATCGCAAGACCTACGGACTACGCTACTATCGGCCGTGAAAACAATGGAACGGCGGTGGGTCATACTGACACTCTTGTGACTTCGACAACCTTTTCGATAGGTTCGGGGGTACGAAATGATGACCTTGTCTTCCTTGAAGTGTTGAGTGCCAAAAAGTCGACCACAATTACACCTCCCATTGGCTTTACAATGGTAAACTCGACTAACGCGGACTATTTCCAGCTCGCGGTATTCGACAAGGTGTGGCAGACTGGAGATGACACTGTTGACATACCCCTTTCCTGGACCGGCAATGACTCTGTTAACTGGGACACCGATGCTTACGTCAATGCAGATCCTGCTTCGGTCGTGGTGAGTGCTACGAATCACGGCGTCTCCAGCAACATTTGCACGTTTCCCAGTGTGACGCCGACAACTCCGACGGACATGCTACTGATGATATGCGCGAGTAACAACGGCGGTTCCCTCAGCAAGTTCAGTGAAGGAAGCTTGAATGTTCAATATGCGTCTCACGACCAGTTTGGTATCGGTGATGGCGACTACCTGCTTAGGTCACTTTTCCCAACAGACCCACAAGTTGCCTCGCTAAGCAGCGATAGTTCCAACACCGATTGGGAAAGTGTCTCAATCTCTATCAAGCCCAGTGCAGGACCGGCTCCTGTAGAAAATCCCCCCTCAGTAACTGGAGGGTTACAGTGGTATTTCAATATTACTCCGCCCAATGGAGGACCTATGTATTCAGTTGGCCCTTATTACAATGATGCCTTTTGCGCCGACACGCTCGGAAGTGTGCTCTATTCACATCCGTTCGCATGTCATCTTGGGTACACCAAATACGGTTGCCGAATTACCGGGAATGGGTTTGCCTACCCGAGTGACTTTCCGTTTCCCGTGCCAGCCTCAGAACAAATACCGGGTTCCGGTTGCGTCGAGGAGAAGCGCAGCAGCGCCAGTCTGCCAGCAGGATGGTACTTTCTCTTCTATACGGCCACCGGCGGTTCGGTGGAAAAATGTTCTTCGCTCTCGCACTTCAGAGAATTGGCAAAAACAATTCCGGGCGACGAAATCCCTGACTACCGCGATATGCGATGTCCTGGTGCGCCATGCTTTAGCGTTGGCTTTGACACAGCTTGTAACTAGGTAGACGCGTTGCGCGGTGGCCGAGCGAGAGGAACTTGGTTCCGAAGAGGCAGCGAGTTAAAGCACTTGCCCGAAGTGTCTTCGGAGGCCTCGCACGCCGCCCGTCGTCGAGGAGGCTCGGCCAGTCTGACGGGCGTAGCGGGTCTGTCCTTGATCAGGGCGCAGTCGCCGACTTGGGCATGCGTCATTCAGGGTTCGACGGGAACCGCAAAGACGCGATCAGGCCTCTTCCGAAGACCGCTGAGGCCAGAGAGCTCTTATCCCACCACCGGCGTCCGAAATTTGTAGGATACCATTGCCTGTTTGCGGCCTGACCGGCAGACCAACCAGGAAACGTAACCAGAAACCGCTCTATTTGGTCGGGGTACTGACGGGCGGCGGACCACCGTTGTTCGGACCGTCGAAACATCCCGCACCTGCGCACGCTCCAAGGCCTGCCCCCGTCGCGACCAGCAGCGCGGCCGTCCCGATTGCTGCTCCGCCAGCATACCACGCCGCCTCGCAAACGCCCGGTGTATTTGCCGAGGAAGACGCGGCCGTGGCTGGTGACAATGACCAGTCTTCAGTCAGACCCTGGTCCGGTACGTCGCGGGTTGTTGCTCCCGGTTGAAAGCCTGCGCCCGCAGGAGGATTGACCACCGTCTTGTAGTCACCCGGATTTACTCCCCTAATGCAGTATCTGCCCGCGTCGTTGGTAGTCCCTTGGCCAACTACAGCTCCGGACGCGTCCGTCAGGGTAACCTGAGCTCCCGCAACTGGGCCATTGGGTCCGGCCACTTCGCCGGTTACGTCGGAACAGAAAGCGGCGGTCGAGAGCCCGAGCCAAAGAGAAGCCATGAAAACAGCGGCAATATTTGATTTATGCAAGCAACAATCTCCACTAAGACCGATTTTCGTTATAAATGGCCCACCGACTGTATAGACCGAAAGACCCCTCTATTGCAAGTTGGGCAAGTGTGTTTTACGCCGCTTCTAGACTTTATGATGGCTCGTCGCAGGCAGTCGCTAGCCGTACAAGCATCCATTGCGACAGCATCTGACGTGCCTGCGGTCGCGTCGAGTCCGCCAGTCAGACTCTCATTGCTGATGCGTTTAATGCTTGGCCCTACTATTATCACAGCGCGCAACATCCGCCGGAGGTAACTCCGAATGGGCGATTTACCTCAACTCGACCGTGACAGCCAATTTTCCTACGCCTGCAATCGATGCATGTCCTGCTGTCACGACGCTCACATCTCGCTGGATCCGTACGAGCTTTTGAGGCTCTCGCGCAATCGGAATCTGACCACCACGGAATTCATCGCGCGCTATCTGACCGAGGGCGGAATCGTTCTGCGCAATCGCCAGGACACTTCCTGCGTCATGCTCGGTGCGGATGGTTGTACGGTGTATTCTGACCGGCCGCAGATCTGCCGAACGTATCCTCTGGCTCGGCGGCGCGGCAGCGACGGCGAAATTATTTTGCGGTATTCGGGATTGACAGTTTCGACCGGGGTTTACGGCAGGCAGGGGACGGTTTCCGATTTCCTTAAGGCGCATGAGGTCGAAGACTTTTTTGCCGCCAGCGATCGCTACTTCGATTTGGCTCTCCGGATTGCAGCGATCCTGGCCGCGGCTGCGCAGCGTGAGCCTTTCCGATTCGCAACGCTCCGCGATATCATCGAGGCGCACTGCCAGTTTCATACCGCGGCAATTCCCTCCCTGATCGACGTCGACCGTGTCGTGTCTGACTATTGCCGTGAGCGTCAGCTCGAGTTTCCCGCCAACCTTGCCGAGGAGCTTGCGCTGCACATGCAGGCTGTCGAGGAACGACTCGCAATTATTTCGGCGACGCCCGCCGACGGCGTGGATGCAAGTGACGCTTTGGACGAGATGGCGGCATTTGCGGGCGCGCTGGGCGCGGCGACCAAAGCCCGCGTTCTGTTGGCATTCGTCGACGCTGTCTTCCGCTAGGCTATCTGCAGTTCGAAGGAATTGTCAGTCCGGGAGAGAGGTTTCTATATCCAGCCATGTGGATTGGATTGTGCTGGCCTATCGGAGCTCAGTCACCTGGCCGGGACTCAGCGATCAGTTGAGGCCTGAACCGTATTTTTCAGACCGGAATTCTCAACTACACAGGTCAAGGAAACAATGAAGACCTATGCAAGTCCCGGTGATCGGTGCATTGACGGCGCGCGAGATCCTATGACTTGCTTTCGAGCGTTGGATCGCGGACCAGGATTCCCTCCGCATAGAGCTGTTGAATCTTATCCGCGGGCATCTTGAGTAGTTCGCTCAATACTCTCTCGTTGTCCTCACCGAGCCGCGCGGAGCGCACTTCCGTCTTATCCGGCCATGCGGAAAACTTCACCGGCACTGCTGGAATCGCGACCGTGCCAAGCAGCGGATCCTTGATCCAGCGAACAGTCTTGCGCTCGTTGAGATGCGGATGCTTTACGGCTTCGTTGACGGTCAGCACCGGCGCGCACGGCACGCGTTCGGCATCGAGCGCCGCGATGGCGTCGTCGCGGCTCGGAAATTTGCTGAGCCAATTTTCGATCACGTCTCGAAGTTGTTCCTTGTTGTCGCGGCGCCCGCGCGCATCTTTGAATCGCGGGTCGGTCGCCAGTTCAGGCATCCCCATCGCGCGCACGAACTGCGGCCATTGATGCGGCGTCGAAGTGATTTGAACGTATTGGTCGCCCCGGAAATGAAAAATGCCGGTAGTGCCGCCGTCCGGATGCAGCGAACCGCTGCGCGTCGGTCGAAATTTGTCGCCGCGCAACGACACGATCGGCACGGTCTTCTCATGCATGTGGAAGTAGGTATCCAGCAGCGACGCGTCCAGGTACTGGCCTTCTCCCGTGCGCTCGCGATGCAGCAGCGCGAAGCCTATAGCCATCGCCGCCGCGACACCGGTAGAAACATCACCTATAGCCATCGTCGTCAGCGCCGGCGGTCCATCAACCTGTCCTATGCCGTCGGTAACCCCGGCATAGGCTTGACCTATAAAGTCGTAGCCGGCCTTGACCGACAGCGGCCCGGTCTGCCCAGCCATCGAAATCGAGCACATGATGATTTTCGGATTGACTGCCTTGACGTCCTTATAAGCGAATCCTAGCCGATCGATCACACGCGGCGCGAAGTTCTCAACCACGACATCAACCTGCGGAATCATCGACATTACGATCTCGCGGGCGCCGGGCCTCTTCAGATCTATCGCAAAGCTCAACTTTGAATGGTTGTGCTGCAGGTAGTAGGTGCTATGACTCGAGCCCTTGAATTCCGGCGCGAGCGACTTGAGCCCGTCGGCCCGGACGCGGTCGCCAAACGGCGCGAGTTCGAGCTTGATTATTTCGGCGCCCATCTCGCCGAGCAGCCGCGTGCAGGTTGGTCCCGCGACGAATTGCGTGAAATCCAGAACTCGGTAGCCTTCCAGCATCTGCGGCTTGCTCGACATTGGTCCTTCACCTCACGTTCTAATGCTGCCTGAGTCTTACAACGGGACTCGTCATAGCCGCAACAGTTGCCGCGCGGTAGCTCCAAGTATTTTGCCCTCGTCCTCCGGCTCCAGGCCGAGCGCTCTAACTTCCTCCACCGGATGTGCAAGGCCCGCAGGTAAAGGGTAGTCAGTTCCGACGACGAATCTGTCAGCGCCGTAGGTCTTCACGAGATGTCCCAGCATTCCGCGACTGTGAGCGATTATATCGAAGTAGAACTGATTTGCGTAGCTCGACGGCGGCCGCGGAATCGCCTCGCGACACTCCGGCACCAGCCGGTATCCCATGTCGAGTCGTCCCACCAGTGCGGGCAATGCACCGCCGGCGTGATAGAGAACGACTCGCAGCTTCGGATGGCGCTCGAGTACGCCGCCGTAAATCAACAGCGCGGCGGCCAGGCCTGTGTCGTAAAGGTTGCCGACCAGGTTGCCCAGAAAATACCTGGCAAGCGCTCCAGTCGGCGCGGCTTCGAACGGATGAATGCAAACGACCATCCGCAGCGCCTCGGCCGCCTCCCAGAAAATTTCGAAACCCGGCTCGTCGAGCTGACGTTCGACGACTTTCGGCGGAATCTCGACTCCGCGAAGTCCCAGCTTCGCGGCGCGTTCCAGTTCCCTCGCGGCCGCCGCCGGATCCTGCATCGGAACGCTCGCCAACGGCACGAAGTGATCGCGGTCGCGCGCTCCCAGAGCCACCATCGCGTCGTTGTTAACCTGCGCGATCGCAAGGCCGCGAGCAGCCTCGACGTCCGGATACATCAGGAACGGCACGCAAGATACTGCCTGCGTCGAGACACCTTCGCGCTCCATGTCCGCGATGCGCGAGTGCGCGTTCGAGATCGGGCCGTCAATCGGCCGCATCGCTTTTTCGTGGATCAGGAAAAACCGCCGGCCCTCGCTCTCGACAATCTTCGTCGCGAAATGCTTTCCTTCGCGCGCCAGAAAATCGATTATCTCGGGCGCGATGAAGTGGTTATGCATGTCGATGACATCCATCGCGTCCCTCCAACGTGCTCGCGGACAGGTTAATCAGAGAATGAAGCTGATCTTGCCGTGCGGGCGCAGCGCCTCGTTATCGAGTATAGCTCTTCGCTCGCGGATTTTCAGATCTTTGCCAGGACGGACGAGTTTGTAGTCGTAGTGGCCTATGTAAGTATCGACCGACTCGTAGCGCATCCTATGCACCGCAAAGTTTGCCGTCACCAGAACGCTATCGCCGTCGGCGCCGACGACCCGCACATTGGTTATCATCCGCCTCGTGCGCGATCGCGGATTTTCCGACCACGCCGCCTTGCCCAGTAGTTGCTTGACGCGCGATCTGATTCGCACCGCATCGTCCGCGATGATGAACAACGTATTTCGCGAATCACCTTCGGGAACGTCTGTAGGTGGTATCTCGTACACCGCATCTTCGGTGAGAAGTTCCAGCCACTCGTCCAGCCGCCACTCGTCGAGCAGCGCCGCCTCCTTATATAGGAGGTCCTCCACTTCCTGGCGGCTCGGTAGTTCGATGCTGCTCATGCCGCTTTCCTTGCGCGCTTCAGTCGAGGCTCGGTCATCAGCTGATTCCATCGACGCCAAAACGCGCGCATCTGTAGTTCGTCGGTGATCGACGGATGCTCGCGCTTCATCCCGCGTGAGATATCCGACCAGCCAACCTCACGATTGGCAAAGCCGCGCTGACACGACTCGAGCATCTCGACGTCGTCCGGTGTTGCGAATCCTCCCGGGCCGAGAAAAGTCAGAAAGTTGTCGAGCCGCAGCGCGGAGTCCTCGGCGCTTTCGTCGGCCGGCGCCAACGCCCACGCGTTGACCTCCATGTAGTCGGGCGAAACCGGGTAGAAGGTGCGCACCGTGATCGCCATGATGTCATTGATCACGAGATTCGGAAAAATGCCGAGGTTGCGGCTGGTCTCACAAATCCGCCGCGCGCGCTCAGCACCGAAACGCGCGTCGAAGCGGCGCCGTACTTCCGCGAAGTGCGCCTTGCGATGCTCCCCGAACGGCGCGACCCAGTGCGCAATCGGCCGCCCCCACGCGCTCTCGTATTCGACCACAGCGTGACCGTTACCGAGATCGACGGCCTTCTGATACGACGGTGTCGCTACGTCGCGTCCTTTCAACTCGACGCCTATGTCGCTTAGAAAACCGAAGTAGCGCTGATGCGTCGGCAGGCCATGATAGCCATCATAACTGTTCTCGACCAGCAGCTTCCAGTTAGCGCGAGCGCTATAGGCCTGCTGGCCGGAGACGATCTTCATGCCTAGTTCAGACTGATCGGCGACCAGGTCCAGGTATTCGCGCGCGCCGGCCAGGTAGTCATAAAGGCTGTCCGCTGCGGGATCGAAGCAGGCGAAAATAAATCCGCGATAGTTATCCACTTGCGGCGGTGCGACTAAAGCCATGTCGTCGCGCTTGAACGCCTCGCTATAGGAATCTTCGCCCGGAACTCCTACCAGTTGGCCGCGCGAGTTAAAGGTCCAGGCGTGATAGGGACACTGGAAAGTCTTCGCGTTGCCGGATTTTTGGCGACATACCAGCGACCCGCGATGCGTACACGTATTCAACAGCACTCGCACGACGCTGTCGTCGCCGCGCACCAGGATCATCGGCCGTCCCGCCACGTTGCGCGATCGATAGTCACCGGCGTGCGACACCTCCGACTCGTGACCTACATATATCCAGCACTTGTCGAACACCCGCCGCCGCTCATCCGCAAGACACTCCGGATCGGTAAACGCCCGCCGATTAACCCGAAACAGTCCCGCGTCCTGATCGTCTATGACATAGCTCTCGGCCGACTTATCCATGTTTCGTCTCCTGCCATCTTCTGTTCCCCTCTCCTGAAGGGAGAGGGGTTAGGGGAGAGGTTCGCCTGGGTATTCTCTTCTCCAATGTCATCGCACAGCTCTCCGCTAACTCCTACTTCTCCGACGGATTCCACGCCCAGTAACGCGCGATCGCACCCGCATCGACCCGAAGATCCGTCCCCGTGATCATGCCGGCGTCGTCCGACGCCAGAAATACCGCGGCCCGTCCGTAGTCACTAGGACTCGGCAACCGCTGCATCGGTACGCCCTTTCGAAACGGCTCGAAAGCATTCTTGAGTTGCTCGCCGCTTCGCGCTTCTCGGCCCCACCGCACTGCCCGCTCGAGCGACTCCGCCGGATCGGTCGCCGTCGGCGTCAGACTGTTGACGCGAATGCCGTGCGCGACCAGCTCCATCGCCGCCGATCGCGTGAAGTTCAGCAGCCCGCTCTTGCCGGTGCAGTATGCGATGTTGTTCGGCTCGCCCTGATGTCCCGCGGTCGAGATGATATTGATGATGGCGCCTTTGCGACGCTGCTCGATCATCGACTTCGCGACATGCTTGGTGAACAGGAACGCGCCGCCAAGAATGATCTCGAGCTGTCGCCGCCATTCCTCCAGCGGCATCTCGATGACGCCCTTCTTGTTGAAGATCGCGGCGTTGTTCACCAGGATGTCGATTCCGCCGAATGCCCCGCGCGCCGCATTGACTGCGCCCGTCACCGCGCGCTCGTCGGTCACATCGCAGGTGACGCCCACCGCGCGGCCGCCCGTGCTCGTGATGTAACGCGCGCAGTCGGCCGCATTTTCGGCGCGCGCATCGACGCACACCAGCGCCGCGCCTTCCGCCGCGAGACCCTCCGCGATACCTCCGCCGATATTCGTGCTGGTCCCCGTAACCAGCGCCACTTTTCCATCGAGCTTCATTTGATTCAGCGCGGCGGTGGCGCCATTAGAAAACACTTCGAGGAATTGAAAATCCAGGTGTCGATGAACTCGGTCTCCGCCGGCTTACGTTTCAGCTCGGCGAGCACTCCCGCCAGGCACATCCAGTTGAGAATTTCCTGCTGGCCGCTCGCTTCGACCGACGCCGCCGGATAATTCCGCCACGCATCGAAGTTGCCCGCGCGCAACGCCTCGAACAACGCGCGATCCGCCGGCGTATCCGGATACAGGAAATTGTTTTTCGCAGTCAGGAACGCGTGCGACCATCCCGACGACGCCATCAGCGCGACCCGCCACGGACTCTCCGCAAAAATGCGCGCGGTCGCGGCCCCGAGATCGAACAGTCGCCGCGGGGTCGGCGCCGGCGGATCGAGCTGCGCTTCCGACGGCGGATTTTCGAACGCCGGCAGACCGCCGCGCTGCGCGATCACCTTCCGCCCATAACAATTGATCGCGAATGGAATGATCGGATACGGAAACCCCTTGCGATCGTAGTCGAGGTAGAGCACCGCGTTCGCAAACGCATGCCCCAACGGATGATGCAGCGGCTTGTATGAATATGCCGTGTCGAAACCGGCGTCGATCAGTCTGCCGGCCAGGTACTTGGCGGCGGCGACGTTGCCCGCCGCGCGAAATTTCTTGTCGGCCGCATCATGCCAGACGTTATGCGCCGGCGGCGCGAACTCGAACGACTCGTGCGCGTAGATGCAGTAGGGCGGGATCACATCCTCGCGGAAATTTTCGTATTGATCGTCGCCCCACACCACGATGAAATCGGGGCGAAACTCGTCGATTTGCGCCCGCGCCTTGCGCAACGATTGCACCAGGCGCTCGCGATGCGCGTGCGCGGCGCTTGTGCCCTCATCCTTGCCCCATTCGGCGCGCATCGCTTCCGGCCAGCCCTGCGCGCTCCTGAATTTTTCCGGCAGATGCGGGTTCTGGAGCATCCGCTTCAAAATCCACGACATCGTTTCGTCGCTGCCGGCCAGCGGCGGGTAGTGAGTTATTCCAACCGCAAGTATCTCACCCATTTCCATGTCCTCCCGAAGCGCGGCCGCGGTCGTCGTGAAGGATCTGTTTCTCGTATAGCGCGGCGATGCGATCCGCGGAATACCCCAGCACGCTCGAAAGCACCGGTGCATTGTCCGCGCCAAGCGCCGGCACATAGTTGCGCGCCTGCGCGCTCGCATTACCGAACTTGAACGCCGGATTCGGCACCTTCAGCGGTCCTGCGCCGTCGTCGATCACTTCGAAGCTGCCGCGCTGCGCGAGATGCGGATGCTCGAGCGCCTCGCGCACCGTGTAATACCGCGAGCACGGCACTCGCCCCCCCGTCAGTATCGCTTCACACTCCGCCATCGTTCGAGTCGATGCCCACTCATCCAGCATCGACATGAACCACGCCCAATTCGCCGCTCTGCCTTTCGCGGTCGCGAAACGAGCATCGTCCATCCATTCCGGATGTCCGACCGCGCGCGCCAGCGCTTCGTAGTTATTAGGTTTGACCGCCGCGATCATTATAAAGCCGTCCTTCGCGCGCGTCGGTTGAAAGATGTTGTTCTTTTTCTTCTGCGGAAACTGCGCTTCCTGGAACTCATAGATGAGCATCCCCAGCACGCCGTCCATCATCGACAGATCGATGCAGTCGCCGCGGCCGCTGCGCTCGCGCGCCAGCAGCGCGGACTGAATCGCGCCGAATGCATACGTCCCGCCCAGCACGTCGCCCACGAAGATGCCCGTGTTGAGCGGCCGTTCCAGTCCGTCTTGATGCGACAGGTTGACCAGGTCGAAACCGCTGGCCGCATGCAGCATCGGCGCGTAAGCACTGCGCGTCGCCCACGGCCCGCTCTGGCCAAAGCCCGAGATCGAGCAGTACACGATTCGCGCATTCAGCGGCGCGAGCGTTGCGTAGTCGAGCCCCAGCCGCTGCATCACGCCCGGCCGCGAATTTTCGACCACCACGTCCGACTTCGCGGCAAGTTGCTGCACCAAATCGATCGCGCCGGCTTGCCGCAGATCGATCGCGAGACTTTTCTTCCCGCAATTCAGATGCGCGAAGTACGCGCTCTTGCCCGCGCGAATCGGCGGCTGTGTGCGGATGAAGTCGCCCTCGGGTGGCTCGATCTTGATCACCTCGGCGCCAAGATCCGCCAGCAGCCGCGTGCAATACGGCCCCGACACGATCGTCGTGAAGTCGAGCACCCGCACGCCGCTCAGAATGTCGCTACTCACCTGCCGCCTCGGCCCGATCTTTTTCTTTCATCAGCGACAAGTAGTGCCGATTCAGCCGCTCGAGATGCTGCTCCATCTCTTCGACCGCCGCATCGCTCTCGCCGGCCGCGAAATGCTTCATGAATCGCCGCCGCGACGGAATCACCCACGGATTCCGCTTTTGCCCGATCGCCCGGATGAAGTGCTGCATCACGTCGATCAGCGCGTCCATCACGATCACCATCACCGGATTCTTGGTCGCGCGAGCCAGGATGCGATGGAACTCCAGATGAATCGCCGCCTGATCGAAAAAATCTATCTTCTCGCGCACCGCCCGCTCCGCCGCGGCGATGTTCGCATTGAGCGCCTCAATATCTTCCGCCGTCGCGCGCTCGCACGCCGTGCGCACCGCGATCGACTCGATCATCACCCGCGCTTCGGTCAAATGCTCGGGCTGGATTGCGCCGAGGTGGAACATGTCGCGCAGCCCGGTGATTATCGCGTCGCCCGTGCTCTCGCGCACGAACGCGCCCCCGGTCGCGCCCTTCTGCAGCCGCAGCAAGCCCGCATTCTCGAGCGACCGCAGCGCCTCGCGCAGCGTGTTGCGCGACACGCCGAACTGCTCGGCCAGCACGCGCTCCGGTGGGAGCCGATCGCCCGCTCTCAGTCGCCGGTCGGACAACTCTTTGCGAATCTGATCGGCGATCTCCTCGAACGCGCGCAAGTTGCGGATGCGGCTGAACTCGACGCGACGCGGCGTCGCCACCCGCACCGGCTCTTTCCGCTTGACATTGGTATCGCTCATATGTTCCATTGGTTCAACCATTGGTACCCCGCACAGGCGCTGAGTGTCAAGCGGAATTGGAGGGAAAAGGCAGTGATTTCTTTTGAACTGACCCAGGAACAGAAGCTCGCCCAGTCCATGGTGCAGGAGCTGGCAAGCTCGCAGCTGCGGCCGGCCGCGCGCGACGCCGATGACCGCGAGGCGATCCCGTCGCCGATCCTCGACGAGATCTGGGCAACCGGAATCATCCAGTCGCAAGCTGAAGCTGGCGGCTATTCGCCGACGCTCAATGCACTGCTGCTCGAGGAGCTTGCGGTCGCGGACGCGTCGTTCGCGATCGCCGCTGCGGCGCCAATCGGATTTCTTGGCGCGGTCGCTACGCAAGGCTCGCCCGCGCAAAAGAAAAATCTGCTGCCGCTGTTTGCCGGCGACAAGTATCGAAGCGCGGGCGTGGCAGTCATGGAGCCCGATTTCGCCTTCGACGTCTCCGCGATTCGCACCGCAGCCGTCAAGGCACGCGACGGTTATCGCCTGTCAGGCATGAAGGGATTGGTTCCGCTCGCCGCAAATTGCGGTCACTTCATCGTCGTCGCGCAATCTGACGGCGGGATGGACGCGTTCATCGTTGACCGGAACGCGAGAGGCGTAACGGTCGGCGAGAAGAAACCGAACATCGGGTTGCGGGCGCTCGAGATGGCGACGGTCAGTTTCAAGGATGTCGAAGTGCCGACCAGCGCACGCCTCGGTGAAGGCGCGGGATGCGACGTTCAGCGGATCATCGACTCGGCGCGCACCGCGCTGTCCGCGATCATGACCGGCACCAGCCGCGCCGTGATGGAGTTCGTGATGCCCTATACAAAAGAGCGCGTGGTTCATGGCGACGCCCTCGCGAAGAAGCAGACGATCGCGTTCCGCCTGGCCGACATGCGAATCGAAACCGATGCGATGCGCTGGATGACCTGGAAAGCCGCGTCGATTCTCGAGCAGGGCGGCGACGCCACGCGTCAAGCGCAACTCGCATACACCTACTGCGGCGAGAACGCGATGTGGATCGCCGACGAAGGCGTCCAGATGCTCGGCGGCCACGGCTACCTGCGCGATAACCCGGTCGAGATGTGGTATCGCGACACGCGCACGGTGTCGGTGCTGGAAGGCGCGGTCGGAATTTAGGCGTCGAAGACTATAACGAGGAAAATGCGATGATAGATTTTCAACTCACCCCGACCGACGAAAAAGTTCTCCGCAGCGCGCACGAGCAGGCGATCATCGCCAGGCGCTATGCGAGCTACTACGACAAGCACGAAGACGAAATCGAGCCGGAACAATTCCCCGAAGCGAAAGTCTTGCCCAGCCCGATCACGCTGGCCGAAGAAGGGGTCGGTGGCAGCAGCGGCTCGCGGATTCTGCATTCGCTGGTGATGCTCGAAATTTATTGGGGCGGGACTTCGCTGCATCGCAGCAAATGGGGACTCGGCAACACCGTCCTCAAGACCGTCGCGACTCCCGAGCAATTCGAGAAGTGGAAGAACCACACCATAGCGATTGCGATTACCGAGCCCGGCGCCGGCTCCGACCCGGCGAACATTCGCACCACGGCGACTTTTGATCGCGAGACCGGCGAATGGATCCTCAACGGCGAGAAGATTTTCATCTCGCAGGCGCAGTCGGGTGACGCTGCGATGGTGCTGTCGCGATTTATCGCGCCGGACGGAAGCCGCGGGATGAGTACGTTCATCGTCGAAAAGGGCACGCCGGGATTCACCGTCGGCCCGCAACTCAGGAAACTCGGTATCCGATCGCACGATACCTGCAATCTGCTGTTCGAGAATTGCCGGATACCGGAATTCAACCATATCAAGGGCGATTTCAAATCCACGATGTCGGTGTTCAACGACTCGCGACCGATGGTCGGCGCGATGGCGCTGGGCGTCGCGCGCGCATCGTTGGATTTCACGCGCGAAAAGCTGGCTGAGCGCGGAATCGAGATCAGCTATCGCGGCGGGATGCGAAGCCGCTCGGCCCTTGTCGATCGTTTTATCCGGCTGGAAGCAATTTTCGAAGCGGCGTTGCTGACCGTGCTGCGCTCGAAATGGCTCGAGCAGCAGGCAGTGCCGCCGAAAGTGGAAGCATCGATCGCAAAAGCGGCGGGCGGCAAAGCGGCGCGAAAGATCACCCAGGGATGCATCGAGCTGCTCGGCCCGGAAGCGCTCTCGGAAGACCATCCGCTGGATCGATGCTTCCGGGACGGCCGCATCTTCGACATCTACGAAGGCGCCGGCGAAATCCAGCGCCTGATAATCGCGCGCTCAATCCTCGGCTACACCGGCCGCGATTTGAGGTAGTCGGCGGACACTTGCAGCCTGCGCTTCCGTAGACCTGATTGTTGGTTTTCACTAGTCTGAAAACTACACCTGTGTTCCGGAGGAAGAGATGAAACCACCACTTCTCATCGCGTTTCTTGCAACCAGTATTCTTTTCTTGAGCTCCTGGTCGCTACCGGCGCACGCCGCCGGCAACTACACCGTGAAAACGGGCTATCTCACTTGCCACGAAGCTTCGGGATGGGGATTCATCTTCGGATCTTCGCGCGACATCAGATGCTCCTACTCCAGCAATGGGGGGAGAGTCGAATACTACGACGGCAGCATCTCAAAGTTCGGCGCTGATATCGGTTACCTCAAATCGGCGGTGATCTTGTGGGCGGTCGCCGCGACGACCAAGGATCTCAAGCCCGGGGCGTTGGCCGGTCACTACGGCGGGGCGAGCGCGAGCATCACACTTGGCGTGGGTGCGGGCGCAAACGTGCTGGTCGGAGGCTTTGATCAGTCGATAGCGCTTCAGCCTGTATCCGTCGAAGGGCAGAACGGACTAAACGTCGCAGCCGGAATCGGGGCGCTCAACCTCAAGTACCACGGCGAGAAATAATCGCGCTGAACAATCCCGCGCGCGACCTGTCACCATCCTGAGGCGTTCAGCCATGCGACGGTGCTGGTCAGGTCGAACGAATTTGCCAGGTCCATCAGGTCCACGACCTTGCTGACGTCGTCCATCGGGAACGATTTTCCGGCGGGGAATATGGGCTCGACGCGACAGTAGCGATCGCCAAGAAGTTGCTGGCATTCGAAATCGGCCACCCCGACGCTGCCGTCCATCATCACGTTGAGGATCGGCTTGATCCATTGCGCGTCGCCCCAATCGTGGTTCACGCCGTCGATGTATTGCAGGGACGCGCCCGTACCTACGGACAGGAGTTTGATCCCGCCGAGGGTCGCGCGTTCGCCGGCTTGATTGCGCCCGTCGAGCGCCTGCGCAATCGCAGCCATGCTCGGATTGTTGGCAATCACGCCGCCATCGATGTACACGCCGTACGACGGGAAGTAGGTTGGCGCAGCGCTGGTGGACATCGCGACGTCAACAGCGAGGAATTCGCCGTCACTGTCGTCGCCCAGAAAATTGTGGAAGAACTTCGGGTTCCAGGTGCGGGACGAAGGATCAGCCGCCTGGTTGTCCAACTTGAACGACGCGATCAGCACGCGCGAATGTAAGTCCTTGAGTTTCAACGCGCCGAAGGTCTCGAGCAGAATCTGCTTGAGGTTCACATTGTCGAACTTCGATCCGCTGATACCGCCGATTTCGACCACGTCGCGAGTCCACGACGAATCAAAAATCAGCTTTCCGTTGGTAACATAGAGGTCGCGAATCTGCGCGGGCGTGAGGCCGGCCGCCAGACCGAGGGCCAGGATTCCGCCGGTCGAGGTGCCGGCGAACATCGTGATCGTGCCGGGCCGATCCTGCAGCAGGGCGGGGTATGCGCCGAGAATCCGATTGAGCAATACCGCAGTCAGGACTCCGCGGATTCCACCGCCATCGCAGGACAATATTCTAAAGTTGGCCACGCGACGTCACCTCGCTGAAAGCTTGGGACCGCAACCTGCCAGATACGTGCAGGAGACTGAAAGTTTATCCGTAATTAGCGTCGCCCGGTCAAGCGGAAAGTAGTATTCTAGTACTGTTCGTAATTTCCAAAAGCGTCGACGCCAGATTTTTTGTGCCGCCGGTTACGGCGGCGGCGCGAATTTTTTCATGGGCTCGGTTCTATAGATGGCGGGATGTTGTTACTAATGATGCCGGAACGGGTTGAGTTGGGGCTGGAGAACGATGAAGAGCCGCGATGACGCCGTCGCCATGGCAGGGGACGACGCGGGCGCGCGTGCGTCCGACGAAGTGCTCGCGGTTTTGCGGCGCTTTTGGGGATTCGAGAGCTTGCGGCCGCTGCAGCTGGAGGCGATTCAGGCGGGGCTGGACCGGCGCGACTCGTTAGTCGTGATGCCGACCGGGGGCGGGAAGTCGCTTTGCTACCAGGTGCCGCCTGCGGTCGCTGGGCGCACCGACGTCGTGGTCTCGCCACTGATCGCACTGATGAAAGACCAGGTCGATGCGCTGCGGCTGTCCGGCTATCCGGCGGCGGCGCTCCATAGCGGGATGGATCAGATGGAGGTTCGTGACGTCGAGCGCGAGCTCGCCGGCGGCCGGCATCATCTTATATTCGTCGCGCCGGAGCGGTTGCTGACGCCGCGGTTTCTCGATCTCGCAGCGCGTCTGAAGGTCACAAGTTTTGCGATCGACGAGGCGCATTGTATCAGCCAATGGGGGCACGACTTCCGGCCGGAATATCGCAGACTGGCGGAATTGAAGACGCGCTTTCCGAGCGCGAGTATTCATGCGTACACGGCGACTGCGACCCAGCGCGTGCGCGGCGACATCGTCGATCAACTCGGACTCACGGACCCGACAGTGCTGGTGGGATCGTTCGACCGCCCGAATCTACTTTACCGGGTGCGTCCGAAAGTGGACGTGAACGCGCAGATTGCGGAGACCATCCGGCGGCACAAAGGTGAAGCGTCGATCGTCTACAGCATCAGCCGAAAAGACACCGAGCAGATAGCAGCATACCTGGCGTCGGAAGGTGTGCGCGCGGCGGCCTATCACGCCGGCATAGAAGCGGACGAGCGTCGGCGCACGCAGGATCGTTTCGCCGCGGAGGAAATCGACGTAGTGGTGGCGACGGTTGCGTTCGGGATGGGGATCGATCGCAGCGACATCCGATGCGTGATTCACGCGGCGCTGCCTAAATCAGTCGAGGCCTACCAGCAGGAGACCGGGCGCGCGGGCCGCGACGGCCTGCCTGCTGAATGCGTGTTGTTCTATTCGGCGGCCGACGTGATGCGCTGGCGCAACCTGATGGAACGGAGCGCCGAAGAATCGGCGACGCCGGCCGAAGTGCTCGAGAGCAGCAAGCTGCTGCTGGAGGAAGTGCGCCGCTTTGCGACGGTCGTTCGATGCCGTCATGCGGCGCTCTCTGCATACTTTGGCGAGACCTATCAAGGAGCAAACTGCGGTGCGTGCGACTTCTGCCTGGGCGAGGTCGAAGGCGTCGCGGATTCTACCGTGCTCGCGCAGAAGGTGCTGTCATGCGTCGCGCGCGTCGAGCAGCGCTTCGGCGTCGAGCACGTCGTCGATGTACTGAGCGGCGCGAGCAGCGAACGCGTGCGTCGCCTGAGCCACGAAAAACTTTCCACCAATGGCCTGCTGAAGGACGTTCCACGCAAGACCCTGACCAACCTGGTCTATCAGCTGGTCGATGCCGGCTTGCTCGAGCGCACACCAGGCGATCGGCCGATGCTGAAATTGAACGCGTTGTCGTGGGAAGTGATGCGCGGCGAGCGCGCGGTCACATTGCTACAAGCGAAAGAGTCAAAACCGAAAAGGACGCGAATCGAAGAAGCGTCGTGGCGCGATGTGGACGAGGCGCTGTTCGAGAGTCTGCGCAAACTACGGCGCGAAATCGCCGCCGAGCGCGCGGTACCGGCCTATGTCATCCTTCACGACGCCACGCTGCGCCAACTAGCCAGCGTCCGTCCCACCTCGGTTGAAGCGCTGCGCTATATCCGTGGGATGGGCGAGAAAAAGCTCACCGACTTCGGCGCGCGTGTGGTCGAATGCATCAAGTCTCACCCGCAAGTGTAGCGGCCACCCCTTTGTTCGATGCCTGCACACAGCCATACTGATAGTTGAATTATATTACTGGCCGGAGAGGGGTGATTGACGGCAGTAAAACCGTTCGGGCAGCCTCGCGAACACATTATGAAATACCGTATCGCAGCAGTTTTGCTCGTCGTCTTGCAAATTTCCTGGAACGCTCCCGCGGTTGCCCAAAGCGCTTGCAGCGGAATGACAGTAGGTCAGCTCAAGAGTCTGAACGGCTTTGTGCCCTTCACGTCCGACAGCCTTTGGAACACCGACATTTCCAACGCGCCAGTGGACTCGAACTCGTCTAACATCATCGGCTTCATCGGCTCGACGGTGACCTTGCATCCGGATTTCGGCGCGGGTACCTATGCCGGCCATTCGATCGGCATACCGTATCAGATCGTGGCCGGCACGCAGGCGAAAGTCAGCGTCAACCTTGGAGCATACGCGGACGAAAGCGATCCCGGCCCCATGCCGATTCCAGCAACCGCGTTGATCGAGGGCTATCCAAATGCCGGCGCCGGCGATCGTCATGTGTTGGTGCTCGACAAGGACGGCTGCTGGCTGTACGAGCTGTATAACTCTCATCACCTTACGAACGGTAGCTGGAGCGCCGACTCGACCGCTATTTGGGATATGACTATTGACCCACAGCGTCCTTACACCTGGACTTCGGCAGATGCGGCGGGACTGCCGATTTTTGCTGGATTAGTACGGTACGACGAGGTCGCGGCAGGCGCTATCAATCACGCGATCCGCTTCACAGTGCCGGTATCGCAGCAGGCCTTCACCGCGCCCGCGTCGCATTGGGCGTCGTCGGTGACGAATCCTGACGCGCCTCCGATGGGCGCGCGGCTCCGGCTGAAAGCCGGTTTCGATATCTCGAGTTTTTCGCCGCAGAACCAGGTGATCCTTGCGGCGCTGAAGAAGTACGGAATGATACTCGCCGACAATGGGAGTGCTATCTACCTTAGCGGCGCGCCCGACACCCGCTGGAACAACTCTGACCTGCACCTGCTCGGTTCCGTCAGCGCGGCTGACTTCGACGTTGTGTCGACAGGCCCGGTCTATACGAATTCCGACGTGCCAACTGGCGCGAGTCCTATAGTCAGTGGCTTCACGGCGAATCCCACTCATGTCGCAAAAGGGCACGGCGCCATGCTCAGCTGGACAACCAGCGACGCGATCTACAACGTGATCTCGCCCGCGGTTGGACCGATGCGTGGAAACTCAACAACAGTTCATCCCAAAAGCACCACGACCTACACGCTGTACTCGACAAATCAGTATGGACGGACGACGGCGAGCGTGAAAGTTACGATCCATTGAAAGCGTCGTCGACGCGCGCGCGTGCCGGGATGATTCTCACTTTTTGCCGGAATTCACCTAAGGATTAATCGTCGCGGACCTTTTTTCCGGCGGCGTTCCGCATTAGGCTTTTGCTTCGCCCCGGGCGGAAGCTTCAGAAATTTTGCGCATGTGAAGTTCAAGGAGAGAAGAACGCGATGATGACCGGACAGCAATACAAGAAGTCGCTCGACGATAACCGCGAAACTTATTTTGAGGGCGAGCGCGTGCGCGACATCGCCAATCATCCGTTGCTTGGCGAATGCGTCTCGCGAATCGCCAGGGGGTACGACCAGTTCTACTCGCCCGAGCCCGGCGCCGTCAGTCCACTGATGAAAATCCCGCGCTCGGCTGAGGAATTGCGCGACCGGATTCCGCTGCTGCTCGAATCCGACATCGTCGCCAACGTGACCTACCAGTCGATCATGACGCTGACGACCGCAGCCACGCGTATCGCGGACGCACTGCCAGAGTATGCCGAGCGCATCCGCAACTACGTTCATTCCGCACAGCGCAAGGATGTTCGCATCGTCGAATGCATCACGGACGCAAAGGGCGATCGCAGCCGCCCGCCCGGCAAGCAGGACGATCCCGACGCGTACACGCGCGTGGTCGAGCGGCGCGCCGACGGCGTCGTGATTCGCGGCGCGAAGTTGCACATCACAGGCGCGTCGATGGCGCATGACCTGATGGTGATCCCGACCAAGGCGATGAAGCCCGGCGAGGAGGCTTACGCGATCGGATGCGCGGTGCCGGTCAATTCGCCCGGGGTCAAGATAATCGATACGACTTTTGCGCCGCGTCATCCCGACACGCGCACGTTCCCGGTCTCCGCGAAAATTCACATGGCGGAAGGATTCGTGATCCTCGACAACGTGTTCGTGCCGAACGAACGCATCTTCCTCGATGGCGCGGTGGCGCAGGCCGCCGTCTTCGCGCATTCGCTCGGGCTCTGGGAACGGTTAGGCGGGCTCTCGGCGATGGCGGAAGAGGGCGATCAGCTGGTCGGCTTCGCGCAACTCGTGGCCGAGGCGAACGGTTTGGCGGGCGAGGGGCATATCAAGGAGAAAATTTCCGAGATGCTCATCCACGCCACCTTGATTCGCGCCGCGCTCGAGGCGGCGATCGCCAACTGCCAGATTACCGAGCAAGGCGCGTTCCCCGATGAGCTCTACACCAACGCCGGCAAGTATCACGGCGCGGCGAATTACAATCTCATGGTGCGGCATCTGCACGATATCTCGGGCGGCTCGATCCTCACCGCGCCGGGCGTCGCCGATCTCGAGAATGAAGTTACTGGCCCGCTCGTCCGCAAATACATGGGCACCAGCAATGGAATCGACGGCGACTATCGCGCGCGGCTGTTTCACGCGATTCGCGATCTCACCGCCGACGCGTATGGCGGATGGAAAGCGGTCACCAACGTGCAGGCCGGCGGCGGTCTCTATGCGCAACGAATCGTCACGCGCCGGTACTATGACCTGAAGGGCGCCAAGCGAAAAGCGCTGAAGGTGGCAGGCCTGAGCGAGGAAATCGGAAGCTGATTTTAGTTCTCGCGAAAGAGCAATCTGTCAGATTCCCGCTTCGGGGCCGTAGAACTGCACGTCTTCGCGGTATCCGCCTTGGCCGCCGCCCAGTAGACGGTAGTCCTCGACGAGTTCGATCGAGCGTATCCACTTCACCATCTTGAAGCCCAACTGCGTCTCGACCCGCAAACGACAGGGAGCTCCATGCGCGACTTCCAGTGGCGCGTCGTTCATCTCGTAGGCAAGAATCGTCTGCGCATGAGACGCCAACTCGAGGTCGATTACCTCGTAGTACGTCACGCCCGGCTCGGGTTCCTGCCAGGAGCGAAACACCAGATAGTGCGCGTTTCCGAGCGGCCGGCAGCGCGCCAGTATGTCCGTCATCGCGACTCCGTTCCATTGCGCGATTCCCGACCATCCTTGAATACAGTGGTGCAGCGTGATCTGGGAGTGCGCCTGCATCGCGCGAAGATCCTTGAGGCCGAGGTGAAGTGGATTTGCGACCAGGCCGCCAATTTCGAGCCGCCAATTCTCGAAGTTGGTCTGCGTCAGTTGCTGATATTCCGCGCTCTCCGGCGGCCGGCCGTTGATTATGAAGTATGCAGATATTGCCGACCTCGGATACGCCTGGCGCGAGCGGAGGTCATGAAGCAGGCTGCGGCGGACCGGTTCAATCGCGGCTCCAAAGGTGCGCTGGACAAACTTTGGATCGCGCAGCGACACCTGCGTGGCCCACACATGCAGGATCGCAACAACGACGAGGCCGCCGATCCCGATCGCGACCGAGAGACCCTCCAGCGCATGCCGCCCATGGATGATGTAACTCATGTTGGCGGGGAAGTCCTCGACCACGACCAGCGTGACGTGCACGATCGTGAAGAGACAAATCGCAACGAGCCCGATAAAATGGATGCTGCGCGCGGATTGGCGACCACCGAGCATGCGGATGTAGCCGGGGAAGCGCGCGGCGACCGCCGGTGACATCGCTGCGCCAGTCGCTATCATCAGCGGCGCGATCACAAAAACGACTCCGGCGTAGGCAAGCTGCTGAATAGGATTATACGGATGGCCCGGCGGCGGGAGATGGAAATGCGCGTAGATCAACGACGCATGTATCGCGGCGGGAAAGATGCTCCATGAAGTCGGGATCAGCCGGCGCCATCCGCCGGTCGCGAACAGCAGAAAAACGTAAACCGCGCCATTGAGCACCCAAAAGATGATCGAAAAGAAATGCCAGTGGCGCCCCATCCCGAGATTCATGTGGCCTGGCAGCGCCAGCCACGACGTGAACGGTTCTTGCTCGTCCGTCGCGGTCCAGAGCCGATCCGCGGGCATCACCTTGTGCGTGAACTTGAGCCATTCGCTGCCGACATTGCACCCATCGTTCCAGTAGAGCTTGGGATGGGCGCTCAGGATTTCCAGCCCACTGCGTATGAGCAGGCTGATGAAGAGCAGGTTGATGAAGTGGCAGATACCTACCCAGCTGAAGAAGCCGAATGCTTGCGCGAAGAATCTCATCGTCCGTGTGTCCGTTTTACACTTAGCGAACAAAACCGACAAAAGTGACGGAAAGCTTCTGAGGCTCGGGCGGCGACGAAACGCCCCGGTTGGTTATCTTGGTAACTACCAGACACGATCAAAAGGCAAATTTGTCTGAGATTCTGGTATCGTTAGGCTTGAAGGAGACCAGAGCTAACTCGAGGGCAATATCATGGTGAAAAAACAGTTGGGCACCGCGGCTGCGTTGATTGGTTTCGCATTTCTGCTCGGCACCGCGGTCGTCGGATGCGAAAAGGAAACTACCACGGCAGTCCCGGTTCCCGTAGCCGGCGCTCAGGGAGCACCGGGCGCTCCAGGCGCTCCAGGCGCCGACGCAGCACCGCCGCAGGAGAAAACCTCGGAATCGTCGAGCACGACAAAGACTGACAATGGTATGAACGGTTCCAGCACGACTACTGATAAAACCACGACCCAGAAAACCAACTAATTTCGAGCGCGGGTCAACGCAATTTGGTACGCTAGTGCTGTGAGTACGTATTTCCGAGCGCTCAGGGCGATGGTGTTGGCGATTGCCGGCGCGATCGTCTTGTCTATCGCAGCGTCGGCGTTTGCGTTCGATATCGGGTCGCTGCTCAACAACAAGCCGAAAGAGCCGGACAAGTTCGCCGTCATCCGCGTCGAGCAGCTCGCGTCGTTGATGAACGACCCGAACTCGCACGTGAATATCTATGATGCGAACGGGTGGGGTCTGCGCTCGACGGCTGGCGTAGTTCCGGGCGCGCACCTGCTCACCAGCGACGACAAGTACGATGTCGCCAAAGAGTTGCCCCCGTCCAAAAGCGCGAAGCTCGTCTTCTACTGCGCCGACCTGCACTGAACTGCCTCGCATGAAGCCGCCCGGCGGGCGGTAGCAGCGGGCTACAGCGACGTGAGCGTGATGAGCGACGGCATCGAAGGTTGGAAGCATGCCGGCAAGCCGGTGGACTATCCAAATCTCGACGAGTCGAAGAACGGCTAAGGTTTTACTCGCGCCCGCCGCCGCTTGATGCCATATAGTGTCGGCGTGCAGCGCGACGATTCGATTCCAATTCCAGATTCTGCGCCGGCGATTCGCGAACTGACGCCGCGGAGTATCGTGCTCGGCATTGCGCTGGCGCTGATTCTCGGCGCGGCGAATGCGTATCTGGGTTTGTATGCGGGCCTGACTGTGTCCGCGAGTATCCCGGCGGCCGTAATCTCGATGGCGATACTGCGGATGCTGGGGGGCTCGACGATACTCGAGAACAACGTTGTGCAAACGATCGCGTCGGCGGGCGAGGCGGTCGCGGCCGGCGCGATCTTTACCTTTCCGGCGCTGGTGATTCTTGGCGGCGTCAGAACGCTGCCGTACGTCGAGGTGACGGCGCTATGCGTCGTGGGCGCGACGATGGGCGCGTTGCTGGTGGTGTTCCTGCGCCGCGCGTACATCGTCGAGGAACGCCTGCCGTTTCCCGAAGGCGTTGCGTGCGCGCAGGTGCTTCGCGCCGGAGACGCGCAGGCGAATGTGCGCCCGCTGGTTATTGGCGGACTCATCTCGGCGGCTCTCAAAGCGCTGCAGGACGTCGCCGGAATTATTCCGGGGGCGGTTTCGGGCGCCCGATGGATCGGGAGCGCAGCGGTCGCCGGATCGCTCGATATTTCTGCGGCGCTTATCGGCGTCGGCTACATAATAGGAATCAGGATCGCGGCGCTGGTGTTCGCCGGCGGCGCATTCGCGTGGCTGGTCGCGATTCCGCTGCTCACCGCGTTTCATTCCGGCAGCGGAACGGGCGACGCTGCTACCACCGCGCAGCAGCTGTGGAGCGGGCAGGTGCGCTATCTCGGCGTGGGCGCGATGCTGACCGGGGGCGTTGTGACGCTGTGGAAGTTGCGCACGCGAATCGCGTCCGCGATCGCCGACAGCATCCGCGTCGTGCGCGCGACGAATGCCTCCGTCGCGACGGCGCGCGAGGATACCGATCTCTCGGCGCGCGCAGTGCTGACGGCAGTGGCGCTTTGCGTGCCGGTTATTTTCGCTATTTGCCTTTGGCTGAGCGGCAATGTCGCACTCAGCGCCGCGCTCGCGATTCTGCTGACGTTAATCTGCTTTTTCGCGACGGCGATTGCCGGCTACCTGACCGGAATAGTCGGCGCGTCGAACAATCCGGTGTCGGGCGTGACGGTGATCGTGTTGCTGGCCGTGGCGCTGTTTCTCAAACTGGTCGGCGTGTCGCAGAGCGTCGGGCCGCAACTGGCGATTCTTGCGGGCGCAATCGTATGCACGGCGGCTGCGATGGCGGGTGATTCGACGCACGACCTCGCGACCGGGTTCCACGTCGGCGCGACGCCGCGCTCGCTCGAAATCGGTGTGCTGGTCGGTGCGATTGCGTCGTCATTCCTGATGGCACCGATTCTGAACCTGCTGATCGCCGGCTACGGAATTGCAGGAACTGCGACCGCGCGCGCCGGAGCGCTGGCTGCGCCGCAAGCCTTCCTGATGGCGAAAGTGACGCAGGGGGTGTTTCACGGCGGTTTGCCACTGGGAACCATTGCAACCGGCGCGGCGCTCGCTGCGATTCTCGGATTCAGCGATCGATACCTGGAACGAACCGGATCGAAGTGGCGGACGCCGATTATGCCCGCGGCGATCGGTCTCTATCTTCCGTTCGGACTAAGCGTCGCGATCTTTATCGGCGCGCTTGCACATTCGTTTTTCGGACCCGACGAGGAAGCCGAGAGCGGACCGGGCATCCTGCTCGCCGCCGGCCTGGTGGCGGGCGAGGCGCTGATGGGCGTCGCGAGCGGCGCGATGGTCACAGCAGGAATCAAGCTGCCGATTTTCTGATCTGACGGAGATCTATATGCCATCGAACACGTGGAAATGTGGGATCGCCTCACTAACGTGCGCGTCGTTTTTCTATGCCGCTCCGGCCCGGGCACAGATGCCGGCCAGTCCGTTGATCGTGTCGGAGACCAGCGTGATTCGGTTCACGCCCGAGATCCCGAGCGGCGACGTGCGCGAAGGTTCGTGCTCGACGGTGTCAATCGCCGCCCCCACTCGACGCGATGCCTATCGATGTGAGGTTGGCGATGGGATTTACGATCCATGTTTCAGGCTGCCGCCGATTGGTGACCGGCTGGTGTGCGACGCCGATCCAGCGCTCAAGACCAGCGGCTTTCTCCTCAAGTTGACCAACCTGGCGCTGCCCGCACCTTCTCATGCGGCGCGCTCACGGTTGCCCTGGATTTTCCGGCTGGCGGACAATTCTATCTGCGAGCCGACCACCGGAACGTTGCCAGCGGTCAATGACGAACCGGCGCGATGGTCTTGCGCGATTCATATTCGCGATCAGGTCAGGCCGGTGGGAGTGGTCACAAGGCTCACGGCGGGAAAAATCTGGATGGCTGACAAATTTCCGCAGAGTGCTGTCGGAACAAAAGGAGCACTGGCGGAGAAAGTACCAGTGAAGGTGATGTGGGAGTGAACGGCGAATCAATTCATTGAATGTGAAACCC
>NZ_DATDGQ010000110.1:0-6334 GCF_036522015.1 Binatus sp. (SeqCode) | reverse complement strand
GCGGCGCGTGGCGAGATCCGAGCGCGAGAGCCACCCGACGCATCGGAGCAGAGTCAGGAGAATCGTCGTCGCACCCGCAGCATCGGGGCGCGCCTCCACTTCGAGGATACCGCGGCTCGCGAGCGCGGCCGAGAACTCGGCGCCTTCGACGGCGGTGAACGTCCGATGGGGCACTGTGGGATAGATGTCCTCGGTGCCGCGCGGTTCCGACGGTGCGAGGGGGCAACGAAAGCGGATCATGCCGAAACTGGTGTCGTGGACCGCGTCGGACGCGACGACAGGAGTGCGCAGTGCAGCGCGCAGGCGATGGTCGCGAGAGCGATTCGTGACGTCTGCGACGAAATCGACGCGATCGAGGCCGGCGTAGAGCGTCGCGGTCAGTGCGACGTCGAGCTGCTCGCGTTCCGACGAACGCTCTCGTCGATCTGCCGCAAGCGAGGCCGGCACTTCGAACGTCATCGACAGCTTTATACGCCGGCGCACGCAACCGTTGTCGACAATGCTCGCGGAGATAGATGCAGGCATCGCGATCGAGGTGCCTTTGCCGACCGGATCGAAGTTATACTCGTCGCCGCGATCGCCATCGTCTTCGAAGTACAGCTCCATCGCGGCGTTGCGCGCGAGATCGCGAATCTCCAGGCCCCTCGGCGTCGGCGTCAGGCGGAAAAATTCATTCTCGATGGACGCGACCGGCTCGGTATTCTCGGGCGCCGCCGAATCGTCGCGAACCAACCGATAGAAGCTGAATCCCGTTTGCGCGAGATCGTCGGCGACAAAACTTATGATGCATCGCGCGGCGCTGGTCGCATGAATGCGCACCGAGCCCGAATCGGGGATGCTAGTGCGAATCGCGTACCGAAATTCCTCGAGATCGAGATCGCTGAACGCCGCTCGGCTTATGAAAAGGTTCACCTGCGGGCGGCCGTCGGACGCGGTCGCAATCTCGAAGCGATTCACCGTGCGGCCGAAGATGGACGGCTGGCTCAACCCCCCAACAATCGATTTGAATTCGGCCGCCGGCATGTCGGAATCGAGCGCGTGCTGCTCGCGGGTGTCGTGGAGCGCGACCGCGATGCGTCGGCCATCGGCAGTCTCGACGGCGTAGCGACGGTCGGGGTCGGCAACCTCGGCCGTTCCGCTGACGAGTGCGACGCGCGCGAGTGATGGATTGAAGACGGCGATTTCCGACGCGTCGGCGCCGCGAACACTAAGGCACGCTGCGGCGCCGCGGCGCGCTGCCGTCTCCGCGAGCATCGCCGCCTGATCGAATCGATAACGCATGTCGATATGCACCTGGTCGACCGAGCATCCGCAAATCGAATCGTGGGGATGATTCTGAATTTCGGTGCGCCACGCCATCTCGAGGAACGCTTCGAGGCCCGCGCCGCGCCCGAGCGCGTTGGCCAGCGCCGCGAGCGGATCGGCGTAGCGCTCGAGCGCGCGGCAATTTTCGAAGTCACGCTGCTTGATCCACGTGCGCGCCGAGGTGACTCCTGGCAGCAGATGCGAGCGCAAGGGCGAGCGCAGCTCGCCACGATGCCGCGGAGTGCCGTCGAGCGGAAGATCGGCGAGTCGGCGCACATAGTTCTCGAGCGAGCCCGTCTCGAAGGTCATCGCGGAGATCTCGCGAGCCTCGTTGATTCGCGCGTTAAGCCGCGCGTCAGGCTCGGCGTGATCGGTACCGGTCATCACGAGGATCGGCGTGCCGGCGGCGAAGTCGCGCTCGCGGCGCGCAATCTGTTCGGTGCGCGCGACGAAGCTGTCCACCGATTCGAGCGGCAGATTGGCGCCGTTCGAATAGCCGGTGGGCAGGTAGACCGTCAGCACCGAACTGCCGTCGAGCGCCTCCCACACGAAGCGATTGCGATTTACGTCCGCGCCGACGCCGCGCCACAACACCGCCGTCGTAAATCCGAAGCCGGCCAGAATCTGCGGCATTTGCGCGATGTGTCCGAACTGATCGGGCAGGTAGCCGGCGTCGAGTGGGCGCCCGAAGCGCCGCGCGATCGCCATGCCGATTTCGAGATTGCGAATGAGCGACTCGCCGCTCACCAGGAAGCTGTCCGCGAGCACGTACCACGGTCCAACCTGGATTTTGCCCGCGCGAATCAGTTTGCGCAGCCGCGGCTCGGCGCGCGGGCGCATCTCGAGATAGTCGTCGAGCACAATCGTCTGGCCGTCGAAGTGAAATGACGGAATTGTTCCCCGCTCGACCAGCGGGATCATGCGGTCGGCCATCGTGACCAGCCGCGCACGCATCTGTTGGAACGGCTGATACCATTCGCGATCCCAATGCGTGTGAACGACGAAATACAGATGATCCATAAAAAGATTAGGCTCAGGCGGGCCGGCGCGGGACGAGAATTTTGCGGCGCAGGATCATTATCTGTTCGCCGCGTTGATTGAGGCCGCGCGTCTCGACGTAGATAACGCCGCGATCGCGCTTCGACTTTGATTCGATCGTCTCGAGCACTGTCGTCTCGGCATACAGCGTGTCGCCGGCGAAAGTAGGCCCGGTGTGACGCACCGATTCGTACTCGAGGTTGGCGATCGCATTCTCGCTCACGTCTTTCACGCTCATGCCGACCACCGTCGCCATCACCAGCAGTCCGTTGACCAGCGGCCGGCCATGCTGCGTGGTCGCGGCATACGCGGCGTCGAAATGAAGCGGGTTGGTGTTCATCGTCATGAGCGTGAACCAGGTGTTGTCGAAGTCGGTGATGGTACGGCCGGGCCAGTGCTTGAAAATCTGGCCGGCGGTGAAATCTTCGAAGTAGCGATTCATGCAGATCCGATGCCCAGTCGGGAATTATACGACGGGCGCGCCGGTTGCAATTGATTGTGCTAGCTTCGACGAGTCGATGGCGCGGCTCACGAAATTACTCGTCGCAAATCGGGGCGAGATTGCGCTCCGGATCATCCGCAGTGCGCGCCTGTTCGGCCTCAAAACAGTCGCTGTCTATTCTGCGGCGGACGCGAACAGTGCGCACGTCGGCGCAGCCGATGAGGCAATCGCGCTCGGACCGGCGGAAGCCTCCAAGAGCTATCTCAACATCGCGGCGATAATCGGGGCGGCGAAGCAATCCGGCGCCGACGCGATTCATCCGGGCTACGGATTTCTCTCCGAACGTCCCGAATTCGCACAGGCTGTCGCCGACGCGCCGATCGTGTTCGTCGGTCCGCGGCCCGACGTGATGGCTGCTCTCGGCGACAAGATCGCGGCACGGCGAATCGCAGTCGCCGCGGGCGTTCCGGTCGTGCCGGGAATCGAGACCGCGGGAATTTCCGCGGCGCGCGAGTTCGCTGCGCAAGCCGGATACCCGATTCTCATCAAGGCTGCGGCCGGTGGCGGCGGCCGCGGAATGCGCGTCGTCGCGGAAGCCGGCCAGCTCGAAGGCGCTCTGGAATCGGCTGCGCGCGAGGCCGCGGCGGCATTCGGCAACGGGCGGATATTCATCGAGAAATATCTCGCGCATCCGCGACACATCGAAATACAAATTCTTGGCGACGAACACGGCAATCTGGTCGCGCTCGGCGAGCGTGACTGCTCAATCCAGCGGCGTCATCAGAAGATTATCGAGGAGTCTCCGGCGCCGGGACTTTCAGCCGGGATGCGCGCGAAGATGATCGACGCGGCGCTGAAACTCGCGCGTGCGGCGCACTATACCAACGCCGGCACCGCGGAGTTCCTGGTCGAGGGCGACAACTTCTACTTCCTCGAAGTGAACGCGCGCCTCCAGGTCGAGCATCCGGTAACCGAGATGCGTTTCGGCTGCGACCTGGTATGCGAGCAATTGCGGATCGCGTCGGGCGGCGAGGTGTCGGCGCCCGCGGCTCCACGCGGCGCGGCAATCGAATGCCGAATCAACGCAGAGGATCCTGAGCACGACTTCCGCCCCGCTACGGGAACAGTGCTTCGCCTCAGTGTTCCCGGCGGGCCGGGCGTGCGTTTCGATTCGCATATGACGCGCGGCGCCGAAGTGACGCCGTGGTACGACGGCCTGCTCGGCAAGCTGATCTGCTACGGCGCGAATCGCGAGGAGGCGCGCGGCCGGCTGATCAACGCGCTCGGCGAATTCGCATTGCTGGGCGTGACCAACAACGCCGCGTACCTGCGCGACATCATTGCGAGCGGGCAGTTTCGCGACGCGAGACTCTCAACGCACTTCATCGACCAATTTTTTCCGCGGTGGAAGATCGGTAACGACGAAATCGATGCGGCAATTGTCGCCGCGGTGATCACCGCGGGCGATACGCAAGCGGAAAACGCAACGACGCGATCGAGTAGTGAGCGGCATTCGCCTTGGGACAGCTTGAACAGCTTCGAGCTGTGGAGATCGCGGCGATGAAGCTCACGCGCACGGGTGATTCGCACGAGATCGACGCCGAGGTGATCTCAGGCGACGGCAACACGATTCGCGTCCGCATCGGAGACCGGGAAATCGCCGTCGAGTTCACGCCGAATGCCGACGGCGGCGCGACCCTTACGCTCGACGGAAGGCGCTACCCGGTCTTCAGCGCGCGGCGAAAGGAATCGATCCTCGTTTCAGTCGGACCCACATCGTTTGAGTTCAAGCCGGCCGAAGCGGCTGCGCGGCGCCGCGCGCGGGGGCTCGCAGCCCCTGAAATCACCGCGCCGATGCCCGGCAAGGTGCTCAAAGTCCTGGTGCACGACGGCGATTTGGTCGAGGCGGGGCAGGCGCTGGTCGTGATCGAAGCGATGAAAATGGAAACGACGCTCGCCGCCGAGAGCGCCGCGATTGTGAAACACGTTCGCGTCGAGGAGGGGCAGACTGTCGATCACGGCGCGGTGCTGATCGAGCTCAGTCCTCCTCCGGCTTCATCAGCTCGCGAATCTGCGCCTCGAGATTCGTGACCCATTCCTCGAAATCGCCGTCGCGCTCGACGACTATCTCCAGCTTGCCGTTTTCCAAAATCGAAACGCGTCCGGGATGCTCGGTGCGCAGCGGAATCTCGACCGCCTCGCGCGAAATTCCCATCGGATCGATCACCGCGAAGATTCTTTCGATTTCTTTAAGTGTAACGGCCTTGAGCATGCGCGCGCCTCGTGAGACTACGCTCTTTACTTAAATTGTCAGCGTCGTAAGCTCAAGGCGGCGGCCAATATCGTTCCGGGGAGGAATCGCGTGTTCGGAACAATAAAGAAAGTAGTCAAGGACAAGGGCTTCGGCTTCATAATCGCGGACGACGGCGGCGACGAGGTTTTCTTTCATCGCTCTGCTCTGTCACCCAAGGTCTATTTCGACGACCTGCGCGAGGGCAACGAAGTTCAGTTCGACGTGCGCCCGGGTGAGAAGGGGCGCCAGGCTTTCAACCTGCGCCTGCGATAACTCCGCGGCCGATTTCATTCATCGCGTGAACGCGAACCAGCGCTTCATCAGGCCCGCAACGAATGGCGTCAGCCGCGTGCGCGTGTAGAGTCCGGCGGCGCGGCGAATCGCGTCGGCCTGCGTCGGGTATGGATGGATCACGTCGCCGAGACTGCCCAGTCCGACACCGGCTTTGATCGCCGTCGTCAGCTCGGAGATCATCTCGCCGGCATGACTCGCGACGATCGTCGCGCCGACGATCTGATCGCTGCCCTCCTTCACGAGCACCTTGACGAAGCCGTCGGTTTCTCCGTCCAGCACCGCGCGATCGACCTCTTTCAGTTCCTGCGTATAAGTCGCGACTGCGATTCCGCGCTCTTTCGCCTCGGCTTCGTATAGCCCGACGTGTGCGATTTCGGGATCGGTGTAGGTGCACCACGGAATAGTCAGTTGGCTCGCGCGCTGGCGGCCGAAGAATAGTGCGTTGCGCAGGATGATGCGCGCGTGCGCGTCGGACAAGTGAGTAAACTTATACGGCGATGCGACGTCGCCGCCCGCGTACACCAGCGGATTTGTAGTGCGCAGGTGGTCGTCCACCTTCACCCCGTTCTGTTTGTCGTATTCGATCATCGCGGCTTCGAGATTCAGGCCCTCGACTGCGGGCACTCGGCCGACGCCGATCAAAATCACGTCAGCGGCAATCTCGCGGCGGACGCCGTCGCGCTCGATGGCGATTATTTTTTCATTGCCACGCAATTCGACCCTGGAAATCTTGCATCCGGTAACAATCTCCACGCCGTCGCGGGCGATCGCGCGTTCGATCCGTTCGGCGGCGTCGCGATCCTCGCGAATCAGGATTTGCGGCGCGACCTCCAGCAGCGTCACCTGCGCGCCGAATCGCGCGAACGTCTGCGCCAGCTCGCATCCGATCGGCCCGGCGCCAATCACGGCGATTCGCCGAGGCAACTCGGTCAGCGAAAAAACCGTCTCGTTGGTCAGATAGC
>NZ_DATDGQ010000109.1:0-11076 GCF_036522015.1 Binatus sp. (SeqCode) | reverse complement strand
ACCGCTTTGACGATGTTCGCATTGGCCAACGCTCCCGTCTTTACGGCGCGCGGCGCGAATTCCAAAGCAAGCGTATCCAGCTGCGCCTCGACCATTTCGGGCGACACGGCCACGACGTTGGCGACCTTCCAACTGTTCTGCGCGATCACTTCGGTGATGACGGAATAGCCATACACGCCAAGCGCTGCGAAGGTTTTCAGGTCAGCCTGGAGTCCTGCACCGCCGCCGGGATCGCTGCCCGCTATGGTCAGTGCTACGGGATGTTTCGAATTGGGAGAGGCCAAGAAATGGGCTCTGGTGCGTTGTGAAGATCTTATCTAACGGCGCGGCAGAGCGATAGATGCGCGCTTAGTTGATCCGTCGTGGAAGCGCGCGGTACTTTGCACTTCGTATGCAACGATTGCCGTGAGGCGTATGGCAGTAAGAGGCGAATCGGAATTTCTCAATCTTCCGTTCCAGGAGAAGCTCGAGTTCCTGTACGGCCTGCCTGCGCGCCAGAAGCGCGACCTGATTCTCTCCGCTCCCGAAGCCGAGCGGCTGGTACAGTCGTTCTCGCCCGAGACGCTCTTCTACACGCTCAAGGAAATCGGCAGCGCCGACGCCGGCGACCTGCTCAGTCTCGCGATGCCCGAGCAAGTGAAGTCGCTGTTCGATCTCGATTGCTGGAATCGCGACCGTCCCAATGTGCACCGCATGCGCGAGTGGATCGAGGCAATGGCCGACGGCGGCCGCCGCAAACTCGCCGACGCGCTGATGGGGCTCGACATGGAGATGATGTCGATCCTGCTGCGCGGCTACATAAAGGTGCATCGAATCGACGACGCGGCGTCCTCGCCCGATGCGACTGCGAACCGCTTCGCACAGTACGACGAAAATTATCTAATCGAATTCATCCGCCACGACGCAATCTCGCAGCACATCTCGGATTTCATCGAGGAAGCGTTCGAGCGCGACTACAACTACTTCGGCGGCCTGATGGAGGAGATCTATTGGGGCGTCGAAGCCGAGCTCGAGGAGGAGGCCTACCAGTTCCGGCGCGCACGGCTGAACGATCGCGGCTTTCCCGACTTCTTCGAAGCGCAAAGCGTTTTCGCGTACCTCAAGCCCGAGCAGTTTTTGACGATTCGCGCCGCATACGAACCGCCGAGCCGCGCCGATCTGCCCGACGACAACGAAGTGATCGCGCCCGAGATGGCGCCGGCGATTGCCGACGGCGACGTGTCGCTGTTCAATACCGCGCTCACCGCGGGGTTCGCCTCGCAAGGCAAACGCCAGCTCCGCAGCGAGATGGCGATGGTCAGCAACCAGGTGCTGGTCGCGCGCGCGGTGGACTTCGGCGATTTGGAGGCGGTGCGCGTCGCGGTCGAGATGACGCATCACTACCTGAACCTGGCGCTCGAGCATCTGGCGGGCGGCGACCTGCAAAGCGCAATCGAGCATCTGCGCGACACGCCGCTGAAGCTGCTCTTCCGCCTGGGCGTCAGCTTGACGATCGATCTGCGCTCGAGCACCGAGCTGACGCTTAAGAAACTCGGCCTCTCCAGCGTCAAAGTGCGCGAGATTCCGTATCTCGACTCGCCTTATCGGGAAGCGCTGTCCGGCTTCATGGCGCGACAGCCGCGATTCTACAGCGGCCTCGACGGCACCGGCGCGGTCGAGATGCGCGATTTCAGCAGCATGCGCGACCTGCATCTCAGCTACGCGATTCTCGATCAGATCGACTCGGCCGCCGACCTGTTCCGCGCGATGTTCGCGATCGATATCTCGTCGCCAAATTTCCGCGCGCAAATGGCCGCGCGCGATGTGCGTCTCAGCCAGCTGGTGCTGACCGGCCTCGCGCGCCTTGCGCTGGACAACCGGCTCACGATCGATCCGATCGAAGGCAGCAGGCTGACTGCGATGCGCGCGGCGATCATGACCGGCCAGCCGGGTACCCTCAGCGATGAATTCCGCACCCGGATAAATCAGGCGCTGGTCGAGCGGATGGACGACACGACGCGAAAGCGCACCGCCGCATTCCTGAATTCATGCCTGAACCTGCTCGAGGAGGAGTTCGCGAATCTTGGTGGCGAGCGGGAAATCGATCCGCGCTTCATCGAAAGCGTGCTCGTGCGAATCGGCTAAGAACTTATCGTGGCAACTGAATCATCGAAAGCCGAGTGCAAGCAGGAGCCAGGCATCTTCGCGCCGGTGATCGATCGCACGCGATGCGAGGCGAAAGAGGACTGCGTCGAGGCCTGCCCTTACAACGTCTTCGAGGTGCATAAGCTGGGCGACGAGGACAAGCGGGCGTTGCCGCTGATCGCGCGAGTGAAGGCATGGGTTCACGGCAATCGCCAGGCGTTCGCAGTTCGCGCCGATCAATGCCACGCCTGCGGCTTATGCGTCATCGCGTGTCCGGAGCATGCGATCAAGCTGATGCGAGTGCCGACTGCCGCCTAACGCGCGCCGCCGCCGTCCGCGGCCAGGGTGACGGTGCGGCTCGAGCCGTCGCGATTCAACATCAGCGTCACGGTGCCATTCTTGAGTTGCGCGGTTTGCCGGCTGAAGTCGTCGAGGGCCTTCACGTTGTGATCGTCAACCTTGACCACGATGTCTCCTCGCGCGACGCCCGCCTTCTTCGCTGACGAATCGACTTCCGACACCAACACACCGCGCTGGTTGGACTCGCCGAACGCACTCGCAAGGTCGGGGGTCAGTTGCTCGACCGTTAGTCCCAAAGCCCGGGCGGTGTCGGGAATTTTCCCTGTGGTGCCGAGCCCGCTCGCGGACGACGACTCGAAGAGTTTGTTGTTCACATAAATCGGCGCGTTCATGTTCATCGCCAACGCGATCGCGTCGCTGGGCCGGCTGTCGATGGTGTAGCGGCCGCCGTCCATATAGATCGTCGCGTAGTAGATTTCGTCGCGCATGTCCGCGATCACGATTCGATCGACGCGGTTTCCCGTCTGCCCGATGATCGACCGCACCAAATCATCCGTTAGCGGCCGCTCCGGTTTGATTCCATGCAGCGCGAGGAGGATCGCGGTCGCTTCGCTCTCGCCGATCATGATCGGCAACACCCGTGCCTTGGTCTCGTCGAGCAGTAGCACGTAGTTCGAGCCGGTGTCGTCGTCAAAGCCGACGCGCGCAACCTGCACTCTGACCTCGTCTGGTGAAATTTTCGCAGCCGTGGATGAGTTGTTCGACGAGCGGCCGCATGAGCATGCAGCGACGACGGCTGCCAGGAGCAGCAGGCAGAGATGACGCCCGCCTACAGCCTTCATACTCAAACCTTACGCGGGTCCCGCCTTTGAAGCCAAGCAAGATTCATCCGCGGAACTTGCGCGCCACAACATACAGCTCGGAAGACCCCGGGCGGCTGGCCTTGGTGCGGGTTACCTCGACGCTCTCGAAATGGCGCTTGAAAGAATCGACGATGTCCTTGAACTGCACGCCCATGAATAGCTTCGCGACCATCGCGCCGCCCGGTTTCAGAATCGTTGCCGCGAAAGTCAGCGCGCAATCTATCAGCTCGCGCGAGCGCGCTTCGTCGCGCGCGGCAATCCCGGTCAGCTTCGGCGCAAGGTCGCTCGTGACCAGATCGGCGCGTCCTCCGCCAAGTTCACTCTGCACGCGCGCGGCTACATTTGGATCGAGGATATCGCCCGCGATCGTGATCGCACCGGCCGGCGGATTGTTCACCTGCGCGAGATCGACGCCCACAACGCGTCCGCTTGCGCCCGCCGACGCTACGAGGATCGCCAGCCATCCGCCGGGCGCGCATCCCAGGTCGACGACGCGTGCGCTCTTGCCGACGAGCCGGTTGCGCGCGAGTATTTCCTCAATCTTGAATGCCGCGCGGGACGGCAATCCCATCGCACGCGCCTTGCGATAAAATTTGTCGCGCGGTTCGTAAGTCGCCACAAAATTCATCCGCTCGCTTTGCCGCGCGCGTTGGAGCCGCTATCTTGATGGACTCCGCTCCGAAGTTTTGAAACTGCGACGGTCACTGTGAATCTCGACGAATTGAATCCTGAACAGCGCGCCGCTGTGCTCGCGGCCGACGGCCCGATTCTCATTCTCGCCGGCGCGGGCTCGGGCAAGACCCGCGCGCTGACTTACCGTATCGCCCACATTCTGGCCGAGCGCAAGACGACGCCCTTCGAGATGCTCGCAGTCACCTTCACCAACAAGGCCGCCAGTGAGATGCGCGAGCGCGTCGCGGCTCTGGTCGGCGACGCGGCTCGCCTGCCGTGGGTCAGCACGTTTCATTCCGCATGCGCGCGAATCCTGCGCCAGGAAGGACACGCGCTGGGCTACGACCGCAATTTTTCGATTCTCGACGAAGCTGATTCGCTGACTACGATTCGCCGCGTGCTCGACGACGCCGCGCTGGCCGACTCGCCGCCGCTCGAGCTCGCGCGCGCACGGATTGAACAAGCCAAGAACGAAGCGATTTCGCCCGAGGAGATGCTGGCGAACGCTCAGCCTGGCCGCGAAGCGTCGATCGCGCAGATTTACCGGCTCTACCAGGAGCGGATGCGCGCGATGAACGCGATGGACTTCAGCGATTTGCAATTGCAAATCTGGATCCTGTTCCAGCGCTTTCCCGAAATTCTGGAGAAGTGGCAGCGCCGCGCGGCTCATCTGCTGGTCGACGAGTACCAGGACACCAATCGCGTGCAATATCTGATCGTGAAGGCGCTCGCCGCGCGGTCGGGAAATCTGTGCGTGGTCGGCGACGAGGATCAGTCCATCTACCGATGGCGCGGCGCCGACATCCGCAACATCCTCGATTTCGAGCGCGACTATCCGGCCGCACAAATTTTCAAGCTCGAGCAGAATTACCGATCGACGAAAACCATCCTCGCGGCGGCCGGCGGCGTCATTCGCAATAACACCGAACGCAAGATCAAGAATCTCTGGACCGAGAACGGCGCCGGCGAGCCGGTCACCTACTTCACCGGCGTCACCGAACGCGACGAGGCCGACTTTATCGCGCTTGAAATCGCGCGGCTGACGGGCTCGGGCGGATTCAGAGCCGCCGACGTCGTCGTTTTCTACCGCGTCAATGCCCAGTCGCGCGCGATCGAAGAGGCTCTCGTGCGCCGCAAAATCCCGTATTACGTCGTCGGCGGCGTACGCTTTTACGAACAGGGCGACATCAAGGATTTGCTCGCCTACCTGCGCGTGCTCGCGAACCCGGCCGACGCCGTCTGCCTCGAACGGATGGTCGGCACGCCGCCGCGCGGAATTGGCGCGAAGTCGTTCGAGGCGATCACCGAATTGGCCGCACGCCAGCGCGTCACGGCGTTCGAGGCGATGGGCCGGCTCGAGACCTATTCGAAGGTCGCGCTCAGAATCGCCAAGCAGGCCGGGATGCTCTATTCGTGGATGCATGATCTAGCCGCCCGCCTGCCCGAATTGAGCGTTCGCGGAATCGTCGAAGAGGTCGTCCGGCACAGCGGTTTCGAGCCGTACCTCGACAAGCTCGACGACGCTTCGATGCGCAAGCAGAATCTCTCCGAAATGCTTACCGCGGCGAGCGCCTTCGACGCCGAGAAGTCCGGCGGCGGTCTGCCCGAGTTCCTCGAACGCGTCGCGCTGGTCAGCGACAGCGAGCAGATCGATTCCAGCGGCGGACGCGCCGCGCTGATGACGCTGCACACTTCAAAGGGCCTCGAGTACCCGATCGTATTTATTGCAGGAATGGAGGAAGGCCTGTTCCCGCACAGCCGTTCCGCCGACATCGACGAGGAAGTCGAGGAGGAGCGGCGGCTCTGCTACGTCGGCATGACGCGCGCGCGGCAGTTGCTCTATCTCACTAACACGCTCTCGCGCGAAATCTACGGCGTGCGCCAGGAGTCGCGCCAATCGCGATTCATGCGCGAGATCGATCCCGCCTTGATTCGACGCCTCGCGCCCGAACGCCACACCTCGCCGGTGCGCCCGCTGTCGCCGCGCGAGGCTTATGTCGATTACGGCGACAGCCAGTTACCCGACGACGAACCCGGCCCCGGCAGCGACGGCCTCTCAATCGGCGCCAAGGTAGTGCATCCGACGTTTGGCCGCGGGATCGTTCGCCGGCGCGAGGGCCGCGGCGACAGCGCCAAGGCGTGGGTGAATTTCGAGCGCGGCGGGATCAAGTTGCTGGTGCTCAAGTTCGCAAATCTGAGGTTGATCGGGGACTGATCGCGCCGGTATCATTTCACGTGTGCTTGGCACATCGCCCACGTCTGAATCGTGCGGATTGATCTGTCGTCTACTACCAGGAAGTTCATGAAACGCTTCACCCATATTGCGATTCGATTCTTTCCCGCCCTTTTCCTCATCGCGTTGGTCGCGATTCCGGCCGCGCATGGCGCGTGGACCGAGGACGAATTCGAGAAACGTCCGCTCTACGCGTATCCGCTCCCGCGCGGCAAGGACGACATAATCGGCAACCTGATCACGTACCAGATTCAGAAAGGCGACACGCTGCTCGACGTCGGGCGATGGTTCGGCGTCACTGCAAAGGAAATTTCCAACGCCAACGCCGGAATCGACTGGTGGGCGCCTCCGGTCGGCAGGACGATCCTGCTGCCCGACGAGCACATCCTGCCCAATACGCCCCGCGTCGGAATCGTGATGAACATCCCCGAGATGCGGCTCTACTACTATTTTCCGTCGCCGACCGGCCCGCTCCATAGCAAGGGCAAAGTGACGCCCGCAAAGTTCACGCCCGGCAAAAAGCACGCAGGCGGCGGAGTCACGCCGTCGGTGGTGTACTCGTTTCCGGTCGGCCTCGGCCGTTTCGATTGGAAGACGCCGGTCGGTACCTTCACGGTCCGCGGCAAAACCCGCAATCCGACCTGGAACGTCCCGCAGGACATCTACGAGGAACATCTCGAGCGTGACGGCGAAGCGGAGCACGTCGTCTCCGGTGACGATCCCGACAATCCGCTCGGCCACTACCGCATCGAACTGACTCTTCCCGAATACGCCTTTCACGGCACCAACGTCCCGTGGGGCGTCGGCATGGAAGTCAGCCACGGATGCATCCGGTTGTATCCCGAGGACATCGAGCGGCTGTTCAACAAGGTGAAAATCGGCACGCCCGGGATGTTCGTCTATCAGCCGGTGAAGTTCGGATGGCGCGGCGACTCGCTCTACGTCGAGGTCCACGAAGATCTCTACGGCATGTACGCCGGCCTGTGGGCCTACGCGCAGAAGGAAGCCGATCAACAGGGACTCACCGATCAGATCGACATGCAGAAACTCGAACGAGCCGTCGAGCAGAAAACCGGCGTCCCGACCTACATCATGCCCGGCCCCGCCCCCGGCAGCGCCAGCTAATGTTAAAGGTCCCTCGGCTTACTGTTTGTCGAGGAACAGCAGGTCCCTCAGGGTTGAGGCAATGGAAAACCGCAATCGGCGCGAAACTGTTTTTGACCTGCGCGTCCCCTTACTAACTATCGATTTTGCTTCTCTCGTGTCTCTAACGTTTGGGCCACGGTATCCATGAATTTGCCGTAGTCGGAGAGAGGGTGCACCTCAAATTCATAGAAAAGTCCTAGCGGCGAGCTGAACAGGCGCTGGTTTAGATCTTCGGCAGAATTGGCGTTTGCGATACTGCAACCGCCACCTCCCAAGAAAGCGTAGGTACAGTCAACCTCACCACGCTTGACAGCGTCGAGCAACATTTCCTTCTGCGCACGAATCGTCTGACTGGTGGGCTGTACCAGCGCCCCAGCGCGCGGTTTCCGAATCACCAGAAATTTCATTGGAACTCCCTCCTATCAGTTGAAGTTATTTAGTTGCCATTTTGCGGCTTGCCCATTACCTCCTTGGCTCAGCTCATTTCGAATAACTTGCCCTTCCACGACCGCTCGGCCAAGTCGATTTCACCCTCGCTGGACATCCTGCGGCCATCGGAGAGCTGCATAAATCCCAGTGTGCGCCACCTGTGCTTCGCCGTACTCTCGTAGGTCCCCTGACCGATGCCGTGCATAAAGTCGCCATTGTCCATGAATGCTGTCCCACACTCGCTGTAAGTCCCGCCCTTGGAACTGCCATCGAAGGTCACGGTGGTGAAGACTGCTCCAAAGCCGGTCGCGGGCCCTTCCCAAGTCACTTGGCGAAAAACTCCGCCGGCAGGGCCAGGCGTGTTGATGAAGGTGGTGAACTTGAACGAAAACTCCCCGATCTTTTTACCCGCTGGCATACGCTTGCCCTCCCTAATCTGACGAGTTGAGTTCGTTACGACGCCAACGTCCTCAAATACTACTGTGCCAGGCTTAGGGCGAGCAGCGCGCCAGGGGCGCGGTCCCGATCATAACTCCAAAGTCAATCGTGCTTCGGCTGGGCCGGCGCCGTGCTCGGCGGATTGCCATCGGCCGCTAGGTGCTTTCTCACCAGGTAGAAGTAGCGATGCCCCAGTCCGAACAGGCCCGGCCACTTAAGCCGCCGCACAACTTCGGTGCCCGCAATTGGTCCGCTCGCAATCGTGTACTCGTCCATTTTCGGTGAGGTGATCATCGGGATTCCACCTTCGAGTTTCATGGTTTCAATTCCGTGTTTGGGATACCGATAGAGGTCCTCGCCGTTGAGCACGTAGCCCGCGTCGATCGCTGAGCGCGGGACACCCTCGCGCTCCAATTCGTTCCGCGTCGCGAGAATCACCTCCATCCCGCGCTGATATGCGTATGTTCCGCCGAGCGACAGCAGGCCCATCGCGAGCGTCATCGCAAATCCCGCGGCGATGACCAGCCGGCGTCGCGGCAGCGGCGCGATTGCAAGCACGATCGCAGCGGCAGGGACCATCACCAGGTAGTAGCGATCGTTGTAAAACCACAGCGGGATCGTCGCCGCCCAATACGCTGCCGCCGCGATCAGGATCGCGGCTGCCGCCCGTCCAAGTGTTTTGAAAATTTCCGCAAACGCGACGATAATTCCTGCCGCCCCTGCGCTGGCCAGCACGAGGAATGCGTATTGCTGCCAATACTCGTTCCACGAAAAGCGATTGTCCTGTCCGCGCAAGATCAGCACGTTGTGCCATCCGCCGAAGCAACTGTACTCGGGCGTGACGGGTAACTGATGGTCCATCGCCATCAGGATCAGTGCGACCGCGAAAATTCCCGCGCCATAGATCGCCACCCGCCGCCAGCGCGACGTCGCGAGTTGCAGAAGCGCCAGCGGGGACAGCACCGTGCCCAGGTAGAGCGCCGGCCCGAGCAATCCCGCGCGCAGGTAATTGGCAATCGGTACGAGAAAAAGGTAGTGAAAATGATTTTCGTCGCGCTGCAAGTCCCATGGCTTGGGGCTAAGCACCGTCAGCCAGATCCAGAGAGCCACGCAAATCGCAAACGCCGCCGCCAACGGCGTCATCATCTGAACCCACAGCGCGCGATCCCAGCGCTCTCTTCCTCGCAGCCGCGTATCGTAGAGAAGCATCGCGCCGCCACACCCGACTATTACCATCGCGGCGAAGGGCCGAATCAGAAAACCGATCACTGCCAGCGCGGCAGCCAGCCACATCCACAATTGCTCGCGCGGCCCTTCCGCCTTGGCGAACGCCAGGTGCGCCCCGACCATCGCGGTCAGGAACGGAATCTCGGTCATGAACGAGAAGCTCAGGAACGTGAAGCATGGATTGCAGATCAGCAGCCCGGTCGCCGCGAGCGCCTGCCATCGTGGCGCACCGCATTTGATCGCGAGCGCATGGAACATAACGCCGCACAGCACCGCGAGCACGACTGTCGAGATCTCGAGCGACACCGAGTCCCCGCCGAACGCATGCGCCCACGCCACGCCGTAGAGCACCTGCGCGATTGGCATCGCCTGCGTGAAGCCGGCAAATCTGATCTCGCCGGTGCGCAAAAACCGCCGCACAGCGGAGCCGTACAGCCAGCTATCCACCACGGGCGCGTCGGTCAGCGGACGCAATATCAGAAGCGCGAACGCGTACCATCCAATCACCGCCGTTGCCGCGGCCCATCCTGCGCGCCTCATCGAGTCCTGCCTTGCTCCGCTTTTGACCTATCCTTTATACTCCGAAACTAACTCGGCACACGGAAATTTTCGCCGATTTCAACCGAAACACACACGATGCGACAAATAGCATTTCATCGTCCGTCGATCGGACCCGACGAGGAGCGCGAAGTTCTCGACACGCTGCGCTCCGGATGGATCACCACGGGGCCCAAGGCCAAGCGCTTCGAGAGCGAATTCGCCGGCTACGTCGGGGCGAAACACGCGCTCGCGCTTTCGCATTGCACCGGCGCGCTCCATCTTTCGCTATGGGCGCTGGGTATCAGCCCCGGCGACGAAGTTATCACCACGCCGTTTACCTTCACTGCGACCGCCGAGATTCTCGGCTACCTTGGCGCGCGTCCGGTGTTCGTCGACGTCGATCCCGGCACCTTCAACATCAACCCGGCACGCATCGAAGAGGCGCTGGAGAGCGGCGTCAACAAGCGCGTCCGCGCGATCCTGCCCGTACACTTCGCCGGCCACGCTTGCGACATGGATCGAATCCTGAAAATCGCGCGCAACTACAATTTGAAAATCGTCGAGGATGCCGCGCACGCCGCCGGCTCCGCGCGCCACATGGACGGCCGCGGGATGGCGAAAATCGGCACCATCGGCGACCTCACCTGCTTCAGCTTCTACGCGACCAAGAATTTCACGACCGCCGAAGGCGGGATGATCACGACGTCCGACGACGCACTCGCGGAAAAAATTGCTGTCGCCAGCCTGCACGGGATGAACAAGGACGCCTGGAAGCGCTACGACAAGAGCGGCTCGTGGTACTACGAAATCCACGACATGGGTTTCAAGTACAACCTGTCCGACGTGCACGCCGCTATCGGCCTGGCCCAGCTCAAGCGTGCCGACGACTTCATGCGCCGGCGCGGCGAAATCGCGCGCGCCTACAACGAAGCCTTCCGCGCCGACGACAGTTTGCAGCCCGCCTATTCTGAGCCAGCTTCCCAGATATAACCGACGGCGAGCGCGGCGAATTCGCCGTAGCGGCGGTTGAGATCGCCGCGAATGCGCGATGCGGCGACCATCCTGCGCTTGTAGAACAGCCGCGAATAGATCTTCTGCTCCCAC
>NZ_DATDGQ010000108.1:0-5911 GCF_036522015.1 Binatus sp. (SeqCode) | reverse complement strand
GCCGAGCACGGCTGCCGAATTGAACATCGAGGCCATCAGCGAAAGCCCCGGCAGCGCCAGCCCGGAGTCGCGGGCGGCCCCGGCGACCAGCCGCAGGTCTTTGCGAATCAGCTTGATAAAGAATCCGGGCCGATAGTCTCGGGCTATTATCTTTGGACCCAGATTCGACAACTGCCACGACCCAGCCGCGCCCGCTCCAATCGCTTCGACTACTCGCGACGCGTCGAGACCGCCGGCCCGCGCAAACTTGATCGCCTCGGCGGCGGCCTCCAGCGTGAGTGCCACCGCGATCTGATTCGCAAGCTTGGTCATCTGGCCTGAGCCCGCCGCGCCCATGTACGTGATTCTTTTTCCCATCAACTCGAACAGCGGACGCGCCCGCTCGAACGCCGTCGCTTCTCCGCCGACCATAATCGCGAGCGTGCCGTCGCGAGCGCCGACGTCGCCGCCTGAGACCGGCGCGTCCAGGTATTCGACGCCGCCGTGCTTCAGCCGCGCCGCGATCGCGCGCTCAGCTGCCGGCGCTACGGTGCTCATGTCGATCACGAGCTGCCCCGCTTTGAGCGCGGGCTCGATATTCGCGACGGTCGCCTCGACGTCGGGCGTGTCAGGCACCATGACGAAGACGACCTCAGCCCCTGCGACACATGCAGCGGTATCGGCCGCGACAATTGCACCGTCAGCCGCCAGAGCTCGCGCCTTATCGGGCGATCGATTGAAGACGCGCACGCGATGCTGCCCGCCGATCAATCGCCGCGCCATCGGCGCGCCCATAATCCCGGTCCCAATCCATCCAATTTCCATGACGAATGCTCCAATGAACACAGAATACTAAGGTGCAGAGCCTGTCCTGAGCGAAGCCGAAGGAGGTTACCCCTGCCGAAGGAAGCGTGAACCCCACCGCGGGTTTCACTGAAATAAGGTTCTCTTTCTCTTAGCCAGGTTTCAACGCGCGCCACGAAAATCCCGCCGGCGCGGTCGCGGTGATCAGCGCAATCGGAACCCATAGCGTGAAAATAAACCCGAGCATCGGCTCATGCCACAGCCAGAACAGCCCGTATGTGAAGTAGGCGGCCAGCAACACGCCGTGCAGCATCGTGCCCGACTCGCCCAGACGTTCGTCGATTCGCGAAAACAGCTTCGACACCAGCATCCCCTGACCCAGGCAGTGCCAAGTGCCGTAGAAGCGGCATCGTCGGCAGATGTTGGTGCTCGCCTCTTACCAGAGTGCGCCCATCAGCACGAGTCCGAAGATAACGGCGCCGGCGCTATGCTCGCCGGCGATCGAAAGCGCGATTATCGAGAACAGCACCAGTCCGCCCAACCCGACGACACGAAACATCGCAGGCGTCTGCAGGAGATAGACCAATGGCTCGAAGGGGCCAGGATTTAGTCGCATCATGAAGGAGTACGAACGCCCAGCCTACTCGTTACCTGCTCGCGCGCATACCGGTGGCCGCGAACTTCAGTCGTCGATGCTTGGAGGCGGAGCCGTCGCTCCGTTCGCGAGCAAATTGTCGTCGAGCGCGACGGACGCGCTCTGAACCGTGCGGTTGTCGACGAGGTCGTTGTATTTTCCACCGTTAAACTTTTCCCCGAGAAATTTCAGAATCGAAGTATGGTCGAGTAGTTGCTCGCAGAGCGACGCCGGCTGCACGAATGGCGACACTACAATCGCCGGAACTCTCACTCCCAGCGTGCTGAAACCATTGCTGTATAAAGCTTGCGGCGGCGGCGCGGTCGCGATCGCGGGCGGCCGCACGTGATCGAAAAACGACCCGTGCTCATCGTAAGTAATAAACGCAACCAGGTTGTTCCATGCGTCGCCCGCGACGAGTGCGTCGTAAACGATCTTCAGGTGTCGCTGGCCGCCGTACAGCGATGCCGGAGGATGGTCATCAGACGCGGCCGCCGTGCCACGCCGATAATCGTCCTGGTACAACGGCTCGATAAAAACAACTTGCGGCAGATCATCGTTTCGAAAATCGTCGATCAGGCGATCGATCGGGCGAAACAGATTCTGAAACTGGACGTCGCCCTGGTAGAGATTGAGCAGGCGCGGCATCTGCATAAAGAAGAACGAATAACCGCCGAGGTAAACCCGCCAACTGACTCCACGCGACCTCAGCCAGTCGTAAACGAGATCATCGGGATTGTTGTGAAACAGATCCTGCGCGATTTGGAAGTAGCCGCTCGGCGTATGGTCCACCAGCGCATAGCCGCTCATCGCCATCAGGCGATTCGGCAGCGTGCTCGCGGGCAGGCAGGCGAACCAGTTGTCGCAGATAGCAAAATTGCGCGCGAGAAAATCCGTCGAATACAGATACGCGTTGTTGCAGTACTCCATCACGCGCCCCGCATCGGCCGCCGGCGACGAATTGCTATAGCTCTGCGCGAATCCATGCATCGGTCCCAGGATCGAGTTGATCTGCATGTCGATATTCTCGCGCTCGTGCGGAGGATCCGGCGTCAGCGACGGACTGGTGATCGCCCACGGCTGATAGGTGTCATGCGCGTAGTAGGTTTGCGCGTGCTGGATGCCTTCGATTCGCGCCGCCAGCGGATGCCCCGAATCGGGCAAGCCGAGATACCCGAGAATATGATCGAACGACCGATTCTCCATCATCGCGATCACGACCGTTTGTACGCGCGACAAATCCTTAGCCATTCGGGTCCTTCCTTGACACGGAGACTAGTGCGAGTCCGCGACGTTGCCAAGAATCCGTGCGATTAGTTAGTCATCGCGATGAAGCAACGCTACCTTCGCCGCACGCGCAAGGGTCCTCGGAATAGTCAAAAGTATTTGCAGAAACTCTTTATTTGTTCCGTTCGTAACAAGGTCATCAACAATTTGTTGTCATGAAGTGGTCAAACGGTTTGCATCGCGCTAAACGATTTCTGAGAGAGGTAAACCCCTGCTACGCATTCGACATAACGCTGCGACACTCTGCTACGGTTTTGCGTGGCTCTCAATGATCGCTTTGATCGCGATGGTCACAATCGCCGAGCTGCTTATCGGCGAGGCCGCGGTTAGCGCCGCCTCCCTCGACGCCGACACCGCCGGCGCCCGTCTCAATATCGCCCCGCGAACCTCCCACTAGCGTTGACCAGTCCAATCGGCCGACGCGACCGAGCGCCATCGCGCGCGAATCGCTTCGTATTCCGCAGGCGGCAACGGCCCCGCGCTCGCATGCTCGATATTCTGCGCGATGCGCGCGGGCCGCGTCGTCCCGACAATCGCCGTGGTCACGCCCGCCGTGCCGAGCGTGAATCGAAGCGCCACTGCGACCGCGTCTTCGACGCTGCGATGAAGAAACTTGTAGTCGAGCTTCCGGAGGCGATCCCAATATGGACGCGTGTACCAATCGCCGGGCGGCTGCTTGCCGTGACGCCAGGCCGCGTTGGCGATCGGCCGCTTGACGATCACGCCCATCCCGCGCGCCGCCGCCTTCGGCAGCACCCGCTCGATCGCCTCCTGGTCCGCGATACTCACCGAGATCTGAAGCGTGTCGAATATGCCGCTTTCGACTGCATACACGGCGTCGTCGGAGTCGATGCTGCATCCGATGAAGCGTGCCTGTCCGCGCTCGCGCGCCTTTTGCAGAACCTCGATCGCGCGACCGTCCTTGAGCGTCTCGAGCGGCGGACTGTGGAACTGCATGACCTCCACATGGTCAGTCCGCAGGTTCTTGAGACTGCGCTCGATACTCCGCACGAGCATCGCGGGGTCCCAATCGGGCTGCGCATAACCGGACGCGCGCTCGGCCGCAGACCCCAGCGGCGCATGCCCGCACTTCGTCATCAAAACGACTTCGGCGCGGCGTTTGGAAATCGCCTTGCCGATCAGCGCCTCGCCATCGGCATAGCACTCGGCGGTATCGATCACGTTGATCCCGGCGTCGAGCGCAGTGTTCAGAATTTGATCGACGGTCTTTTGCGCGACCGCTTGATAGCCAACCTCCGACCCGCCAAATCCAAGAGCGCTGACCCGCAGCCCGGTCTTTCCCAACACGCGATATTCGATTGCCATAAGTCTGGAAGATTATGAGGAGCGGACGAGCGAGGCAAAGATAACCGCTACGCAATTTCAAAACCGGTACCGGCTTCGCTGGCGCGGAGCTGTCGGAGGCCCTGCCGCTCGCGCTGCTCGCTTCGTCAGGATGAACAACAAAAATTGCGCTACGCGGCGCGGTCGAGCTTGGCGCGCAAGCGCGACGCAAGGTCGGGCGCCGAGGTCTCATGTTTGAAATAGACGAAGATTTCGTCGGCGCCCGACGCGAGGCGGCCAAGATTCTTCACCCATTCATCCAAACCCGCATCGTCGTAAGTTTCTTTACGAAGCCGGATGTAAACGTAGGGCGCGGTCCGCTCGAGCGGTGACGCGAGCTTTTCGGTTTCCGCGATACATAACGCGACGCCGTTGTCGGAGAGCGCCGTGATCACGGAATCGTCGAACCAGCTGCGATTTCTGAATTCGAACGCGGCCCGGATTCTGTTCCTAAGTATCGCCAGGAAGTCCCGCAACAGCGGAAGATCCAGCTTCAAGTCGGGTGGGAGCTGAAACAGCGCCGGCGCGAGCCGCTCGCCCATCACCGATGCGCGCTCGATGAACGTGTCAGTCGTTTCTTTGACGTCACGCAGCTTCGCGAAGTGCCTGATGCGTTGTGGAGCCTTCAGCGCGAAGCGGAAATTCGCCGGCGTGCGCGCGGCCCACCCCTCCAGCATCGCGGACTTCGGCATCGCGCGGAAGGTGTAGTTGATTTCGACCGTCGGCATCCGCTCGGCGTAGTACTCGAGCATCTTGGCGCCGGGAAGTTTCTCCGGATAAAACCCGCCGAGCCATTCCTTGTACGAAAAGCCCGATGTGCCGATCAGGATGTTCGCCTTCGCCATCGCGCCATCCTAATTGATGCCGAGGTTTAGTCGATAGCCAGCATCTATGAACTGCGCCCCTCGACCAGTTTGCGCAGGCGCTCGGCCCCTTCCCTCGCGACCTGCTCCTGCTCAGGGTTGCTCCCGGAGCCATCGAGATCGAGCAGGTCGTAATACAGCTTGCCGCGCAGCTTACCCACTTCGTTGACGAACGTGGTGCCGTAGTCGCGCTCCGAATCGCCCATCGCGAACGCCTGCCGCGTGATCGTCCAGCTCTCGGGGCGCAGCCGCCGCGCCTCCTTGAAATACGGCACCGCATCGGCCGCATGCCCCGTCTCGCACAGATATTCGCCGAGCCGAAAGTATGCGGCAGCCTGCGCATGCGCGCGCGTCGGAAGCTTCAGCTTGAGCTTCACCTCGTCGGGCTTCATGACGAAGCGGCTCTTCGCGCCCTGCTTCGCCCAGTCGCGCAGCGCGTCGAGATATAGCGCCGAATCGATACCGGTGATCGCGCGGAACGTGTCTATCGCGAACGCGACTTCGTTCGGCCGCACAATCATTCCAGATTCGTCGATCCAAACGGCGGTCGGCACATTGACCATGTTGTAGAGTTCCGCGACGACGTGCCGCGTGTCGATCAGCGAAGGATGCGCGGGCTGGCCGGCCTTGATGAACGGACCGGCCGCGGCAGCGCCGCCGGTGTCGAATGCCACCGTGACGATCGTGAAGTTGAGGTCCTTGAGTTCTTCGTACAGCGCCTGCCACCCGGGCAGGTCAAGGGAGCATCCTCACCACGAGGCCCACGCCAGCAAAAATACTTTGCTGCCGCGATAGTCCGACAGGCGATGCAGCTTGCCGTCGAGGTCGGGCAACTCAAAATCGGGAGCCCCGAGCGAGCGCAGCGCGTTGCCGCGCTCCGCCGCCTCGGCGCCGAAATACCATACGCGATGCTTCGAGTCGCCGGCCCACGGCTTGCCCATCTGGTCGGCGAGCGCGCTGAAATTGAGAAAAGTCGCGCCATCGCGCTTCGAGCCGAATT
>NZ_DATDGQ010000107.1:0-5635 GCF_036522015.1 Binatus sp. (SeqCode) | reverse complement strand
CAGCGCCTCGGGCTCGAGCGCGGGCATACTGACGACGCGATTCGCGAGCTGGCGCATGCGATTTCGATCGACCCGAGCAACTCATACGCGTACTTCTATTTGGGCCGTGCGTACATCGCGCGCAGGGACTACGGGCAGGCGCAGACGTTTTTCAGGCGCGCGGAAATAGGACTCGCGTCGAATTCCGCGTGGCTCGGCGAGACCTATGCGTTCGAGGGAGTGTGCCTCGAGCAGGCGGGCAAATCCGCCGATGCGGCCGCCGCTTATCAGAAGGCGCTCACGGCAAGTCCGGGCAACCTGACGGCGCGCGTCGGCGTCACGCGGCTGTCGGCATTCATGCCGGCCTCCGCCAGCGCGGCGGCGCCAGCCGCGGAATCCGACAATGCCGCGCCCGCCGCGCCCGACGCTCAGCCGGCATCCGACGACGCTCCCGCTCCGCCGCCGCCTGCATCGGCCCATCCGCCAGCAGACTGAGTAATGCTGGTACTCGGAATTGAATCATCATGCGACGACGCTGCCGCCGCGGTGCTCGAAACCACGATGCCAGGCATCGTCGAGATTCGTTCGAGCACGGTAGCCAACCAGGACGATATCCATCGCGCGTACGGCGGCATCGTGCCGGAACTCGCGTCGCGAAATCACGTCGTCACGATCGAACCGGTGATCGCGCGTGCGCTGAGTGCGGCGGGATGTCGCCTCGCGGACGTCGAGGGTATTGCGGTCACGCGCGGCCCCGGCCTGGGGGGCTCGTTGTTGGTCGGCCTGATGTTCGCGAAGGGGCTGGCGCAGGCGAGCGGTCTCGCGATGGTCGGCGTGAATCATATCGAGGGTCATCTGCTCGCGCCCTTGCTCGAAAATCGAATCGCGATGCCGTACCTGGCGCTGGTCGTGTCCGGCGGCCACACCGCGCTGTTCGCGGTCGAGGATTTCGGGCGTTATCGGCGCATCGGACGCACGCGCGACGACGCCGCCGGCGAGGCGTTCGACAAGGTCGCGAAGCTGATGGGGCTTGGCTATCCGGGCGGTCGCGCAATCGACGAGCTGTCGCGGCGCGGGAATCGAAAGAGCGTGCGAATCCCGCGCGCGCACGTCAAAGGCGCGCCGATGGATTTCAGTTTCAGCGGAGTGAAGACGGCGGTCGCGACACTGCTTAATACCAAGAACGGACGCGCCGAACGCCCCGAGGATCTCGCAGCAAGCTTTCAGGAGGCCGTCGTCGAGATGCTGGTGAAGCCGACAATCGCGGCGGCGCGCGAGCTGGGCGCAGACACGATCGCGCTGACGGGCGGCGTCGCGGCAAATTCGCGACTGCGCGAGCGGCTGGCCGAGGCGGCTGCTGCCGACGGGCGCCGGCTGGTCGCACCGGCGTTAAAATACTGCACCGACAATGCGGCGATGATCGCTCTAGCGGGCAGCTACCGGTTGCTGCGCGGAGAGCGCGACTCGTTGAGTATCGACGCGGAAGCGAACCTATCTGTGTAGATGACGACAGCACGAAAATCAGACGTGGCCGAGAGAGCGTCGCGTCCAGCATCGGCGCTCGCGCGGGCAGGCGTGCGGCCGGCAAAGTCGCGCGGGCAGAATTTTTTAACCAGCGCCGGCGTGGCCAATCGAATCGTCGCAGCGGCCGAGCTTTGCGAATCGGATTCGATAATCGAGATTGGACCCGGCCTCGGTATCCTGACTGAGAAAATCGCGGCGCGGCCACGACGCTCGCTGACGCTGATCGAACTCGATTCGCGCCTCGCGGCGCGGCTAAAGGAGCGCTTCGCCGACGTTCGCATCGTCAACGAAGACTTCCTCGCGATCGATTTCGCGGCGCTGCTCGATGATTCGCGCGCCAAGTTAATCGGCAATCTTCCGTTCAACGTCGCGGCTGCTATCCTGCGCAGGCTGTGCGACAACTCACGCATGATTTCCAGAATGGTGCTGATGTTTCAACGCGAGGTCGCCGCGCGAATCCGCGCGACGCCAGGCGACGATGCGTACGGCGCGCTCAGCGTGTTCACCGCGCTGTACTGGAAGATCGATCTGCATTTCACCGTCGCGGCCGGCAGTTTCCATCCGCGTCCCAAGGTTGACGCCGAAGTTCTCGCATTCGCGCCGCTGCCGACACCGTCGTTTGCGGCTTCCGACGAGCGCGACGTGCTCGAAACTGTGCGCGCGTCATTCTCTGCGCCGCGCAAGACGATTCGCAACGCGCTCAGCCATGCGCTTGGAATCGATAGTGCGCAGACCGTGCGTGCGCTCGAACGCGCTGCCGTCGATCCAGGCACGCGCGCCGAAAAACTTGGCGTGCCGGATTTTCTAAGACTCGCACATGCGCTGCGCATCGAACTGGCCGACGGGATCGTCGCGCGCGATGCCTGAACTGCCGGAGGTCGAATCGCTGCGCCGGATACTGGCTCGCACCGCCGTCGGCAGAACGATCGTGAGCGTACGAATCGGAGAGAAGCGTTTGCGCCGGCGCGTCACCGCGGATTTCGGCGGAGCAATCACTGGCCGGCGAATCGTGAAACTGTCGCGACGCGCGAAATATCTGATCATTCAGCTCGACGGCGACCACGTGATGCTCGTGCATCTCGGCATGTCCGGCAGCCTGACTCATCGGCACAACGGCTTCGACGCTGACGACTTCGATCCGCGGCACGACCATCTTGAATTTTCGCTGGACGACGGCTCGCGCCTGGTTTACAACGATCCGCGGCGCTTCGGCATGGTTCGCCTGGTCGAGCGCGCCGCGTTGGCTTCCACGGCGGAGTTGAAGGGTCTTGGCCCCGAACCGCTGTCGCGCGAATTCAATGCAGATTATCTTGCGGCGAAGGCCCGCGGCCGCATCGGGGCGATTAAGAACCTGATAATGGATCAACGAATCGTCGCCGGTATCGGCAACATCTATGCCTCCGAGATTCTGTTTCGCGCGGGAGTGCGTCCGACGCGACGGGCCGGGCGCGTGACGCGCGGCGAGATCGAAAAAATCGCGGCGGCGGTGCCGGTGATTCTGCGCGCCGCGATCGGCAGTAACGGCACTACCTTTCGGAGCTATCGCGATTCGCGCGGACAGCCCGGGCGATTTGCAGCGCGTCTGCGCGTGTACGGCCGCGAGGGAAAACCGTGCTACACATGCTCGACACCGATCAAAAATGTGGTGGTGGGCCAGCGCGCGAGCTTTTACTGTCCGAAGTGCCAGCGATGATTTGAGATGCGTTGCGATTGAAATGAAGCATCGACTGAACTCTGCGGTCCAAAGTTTTTGCGCGATGGTCGCGTTGCTCATGCTCGCGGTTTCGTCGTACGCGCAGAGTGGGCCGCAGATTGATTGGAACAAGATCAATTCCGAAGCGCTCGATGACTTCCGCACCTATCTGCGCTTCGATACGACCAATCCACCGAGCAATACTGCGGCGGCGATTGCGTATCTGAAAGCGATCCTCGACAAAGAAGGAATAGCGACCGAAACTTTCGAGAGTAAGCCGGGGATGGTGACGCTCGTCGCGCGAATCCCGGGACCCGCGGGCGTCAAACCGCTGCTGCTCATGTCGCACGCCGACGTTGTACCGACAGTCGCCGCCAACTGGACCCATCATCCGTTCGACGCCGACGTCAAAGACGGCTACGTGTGGGCGCGCGGCGCGATCGACAACAAGGCGCACGGGATTATGGCGCTGATGACGATGCTGGCGCTCCAGCGCAACCATGTCGCATTGCGGCGCGGCGTCGAGATGATGGTGAATCCCGACGAGGAAGCGGGCGGCGACAATGGCGCGACGTGGATGGTGAACAATCATTGGGACGCGATTGACCCCGCGTTCGCATTCAACGAAGGCGGCGAAGGCGTGCCGGAATGGCTCGGGCTCAAGGGCGTCACGTTCACGGTTGCGGTGTCGGAGAAGCGCGTGAACTGGCTTCACGTGACCGTGCGCGGCAAGGGTGGGCATGGATCGGTGCCGAAGCCCGACAATCCGAATCTCATTTTGATCAACGCGCTGCATCGACTGCTGGAAAAACAGCCGCCGATCCGAATCACGAAAATATTCGCCGATGCGATGGACTCGATTGCGCCGCTCGAGCCGAGTCCGGCGTCGTTCCAGCTCGCGCATCTCGATCAGCCGGGCATCGCGCAGGCTGCGACGGCGGGCGTGCTTAGCCCTTACATTGTGCAGGCGCTGATGCGCGATACGATTTCGCTGACGATGCTCAACGCGGGCGTCAAGGTGAACGTCGTGCCGACGATCGCCGAGGCGGGACTCGACTGCCGCCTGCTGCCGGGCACCGATGCCGACGCGTTCATGAAACGTCTTCGCGATCTGCTCGGCCCGGGCGACTTTAAGATTGAGTATCTCCAGCGGCCTGACGACGCTCCGCCGTCGCCGACTTCCGGCGAGGCGTGGGATGCGATCGAGCGCGTCGTTGCGAGCGATTTCAAGGATGCGCGCGTCGTGCCATGGATGACAACTGGCGGCACCGACTCGCGCGTGTTGCGAGCCAAGGGTATACCGGCGTACGGCTTCGTCCCCATGATTCTCGGCGAGGGAGAAGTTTCGCGGATTCATGGCGACGACGAGCGCCTCTCGGTCGAAAATCTGAATCGCGGCATCAAGGCCACTTACGATTTGACGATCGACCTCTGCGCCGCGCAGCATTGACGGCGCGTATGTTATGCTGACGCGATGATCCTCGACATGCCCACCGGAATCGGCGCCGCGATTGCGTTCCTGTTCGGCGCGAGCGTCGGCAGCTTCGTCTGCATGGTCGCGTACCGGCTGCCACGCGATCTTTCGATCGTCACGCCGCGTTCGTATTGCGAGAGTTGCGAGCGCGCGCTTCCGTGGTGGGCGAACATCCCGATTCTCGCCTATCTCGGATTGAAAGGACGATGCGTGCTGTGCGGCGCGCCGATTCCGTTCCGCCATTTCCTGGCGGAAATTGGCCTGGCATTCGTCGCGCTCTATCTCTACTTCGCCTTTCCGCTCCCCGACGCGGCCGCGCGCTTCGTGCTGTGCGCGGCGCTGTGGATCGTCGCAATTATCGACTACGACTGGCGGCTCATTCCGAACATCATCACGTGGCCCGGAACGCTGGTGGGATTCATCGCCGCAGCGACGCTGATGCCGGAGGTCGGCTGGAAAAGCTCGCTGCTCGGAATCCTGTTCGGCGGTGGCGTCCTGTTCGGTACCGGCTATCTCTACCAACTGGTGCGCGGGCGCGAGGGTGTCGGCCTTGGCGACGTGTGGCTGCTCGCGATGGTGGGAGGATTTCTCGGCTGGCCGGGAGTCTTCTTCACGATGTTTTTCGGTTCGCTGATAGGCGCGGTGGGCGGAATCGCATTCGCAATGACAGGCGGCGGTGCGACTGCGCGCGCGCCGCTTGGCGAGCCGGCGGGCGATCCGGAGGAAGCGGACGTTTCGATTTTGAAAACGGAAGTTCCGTTCGGACCGTATCTGGCGCTGGCCGCCGGCGTCTTCGCGCTCTTTCAGCCGCAACTGGCGCATTGGTATTTTTCTCGTTAGGAGATGATGGCGGGAATTTTCATTACTCTTGAAGGCGTCGAGGGAAGCGGCAAGACGACGCAGGCCGCGATTCTCGGCGACGCGCTCCGCAAAGGCGGGCGGCGCAGACGTTCGACGTGGCTCTG
>NZ_DATDGQ010000106.1:0-3438 GCF_036522015.1 Binatus sp. (SeqCode) | reverse complement strand
GCGGCCGGCGACGACGCCGTCAACGATGCGATGGTCGAACGAGCCCGTCATCATCATCGTCTTGCCGACTGCGAGTTGGCCGTTGCGCACGACCGGGCGATCCTTGATTGCGCTCACCGCGAGGATCGCGGCTTGCGGCGGCACGATAACGGCGGCGAAGTGCTCGATGCCGAGCATACCCATGTTCGAGATCGAGAACGTCGCGCCGGAGAGTTCATCGGACGTGAAACCGCCGCGGCTCGACTTCGCGACGAGTCGATGCGCCGCGCGCGAAATCTCCAGCAGCGACAATTGCTCGCATCCGTGAATCACCGGCAGAATCAGACCGTCCTCGACCGCGACCGCCACTCCGATGTTGATGTTGGGATGGATGACGATGCCTTCGTCCTCGTAGCTCGCGTTGATCCGCGGGTAGCGGCCGAGTGCGAGCGCGCAGGCCTTTACGATGATGTCGTTGTAGGTGATCGCCTCCTCGAACATCTCGGTTGCTTCGAGCGAGTCCTTCAAGCGCACCGCGTCTTCCATCGCGACTTCGACGGTGACGTAAAAGTGCGGGATCTCGCGCTTCGACTGGGCCATCCGCTTGGCGATGGTCTTGCGCATCGCGGACAGTTCCTCGCGCGAGCCGGGCGCGCCCTCGCGCGGCGACACGAGGCGGCGGAACTTGAACAGCTGCTGCTCGCGGATGAAGTTGTCGATATCGCGCTTGGTCACTCGCCCATCAGGACCGGTGCCTCGCACGTGAGTGATATCGACGCCGGCTTCCTCGGCGGCGCGCCGCGCCAGTGGAGAGGCGCGCAGCTTGTGGCCATCGCCCGTGTCGGCATCAGCCGCGGGGGCGAGTGGCTCGGGATGCGGCGGGGGAGCCGCGATCGCAGTCGGCGCGGCACTCGGATTCGCCGACATCGCTGGATGCACGTGCAAATCACCGGCGGAGCCGTCGGTCACGACGGCGGAGGGCGCGATAGGCTTCTTCGCACCGTCTTTCTTCTCGGTGGCTTTCGGCTTGATCGCGATTGGTTTGGGCATCTCCGAGGTCGCAGCTGCTTCTGTGCCTGGGTCTTCCATCGACGAAGTCGGAGCGGGCTGGTCGGACTTCGGCTGCGATTTGGATTCAGTTTTGGGTTGCTTCGCCGCGGGCTTGGCGTCGGATTTCGTTTCTGGTTTGGATTCCTTCGCGCCTGTAGATTTCATTGTCGCTATTACCGCGCCAACCGGCGCGCTCTCGCCTTCCTTCAATTGAATCTGATCGAGCACACCCTCGTCGAACGATTCGAGCACCATGTCGGCCTTGTCGGTCTCGACTTCGGCAATCGCCTCGCCGCGCGCGATTTTGTCGCCCGGTCGCTTGAGCCAGCGGAGGATCTTGCCTTCCTCCATCGTGTCCGAGAGCTTGGGCATCGTGATTTCGTTGCTCATGATTTCCGGCCCCAGGAGCGTCAGGTCAATTGCTCCGCCGCTTTCACGATGTCTCCGGCGCTCGGCAACGACGCGTGCTCGAGATGCTTGTTGTACGGCATCGGAGAATCGAGCGCGGCTACGCGGACGACCGGCGCGTCCAGCGAATCGAAGGCGGCCTCGTGAATCTGCGCGGCAATCTCGGCGCCTGCGCCGCCGGTGCGCCATCCTTCGTAGGCGACGATTGCGCGCCCGGTCTTCTTGACGGATGCGACGACGGTCGCCATGTCGAGCGGGTTAAGCGTCCGCAAATCGACTATCTCGGCATCGATGCCCGAGTTCTCGAGTACTTCGGCCGCCCCGATCGCGTCATATACGCATTTCGAGTAAGTGACTATAGTCACATCCTTACCCTCGCGAATTATATTTGCCTTCCCGAACGGCACCATGAACTCGGGATCCTCGGGGACTTCACCCTTGACGCCGTATAGTGACTCGTGTTCGAGGAATATCACGGGATCGATCTGCCGAATCGCGGTTTTCAGCAGTCCTTTGGCGTCGGCCGGTGTCGCCGGAATGACCACGCGCAGCCCGGGGCAGTGCAGGAAATACGCTTCGAGGCTCTGGCTGTGCTGTGCGCCCAGCTGATGGCCTCCGCCCTGCGGCGCGCGAATGACTATAGGTACATTGGCTTTGCCGCCGAACATGAAATGTATTTTGGCAGCGCTATTGACTATTTGATCGATAGCCAGAAGCGCAAAGTTAATAGTCATCAGTTCGACTACCGGCCTGAGCCCGCCCATCGCGGCGCCAACGCCTGCGCCGACAATAGTCAGTTCTGAAATGGGAGTGTCGCGGACTCGCTTCTCGCCGTAAACCGCGAGCAGGCCGTCGGTAACCTTGAATGCGCCGCCGAAGTAGCCGACTTCCTCGCCCATGATGAAGACCCGCTCGTCGCGATCGAGTTCCTCACGCAGCGCCTGGTTCAACGCTTCGCGGTAAGTGATCTGTGCCATCGCCTACTTGTCTTCCGACGCGTAAACGCCCTTGCCGAGCTCATCCATCGAGGGCTCGGGGCTTTCGTCGGCGAACTTGACCGCGTCGTCTATCGTTGCGGCGACTTCGTTTTCGACTTCGGTAAGCTTCGATTCGGTGGCGCGCTTCTCGGTCAGCAGCCGACGGCGCAGATTCTTGATCGGGTCGCGCTCCTGCCAGATTCTTTCTTCGCGCTTGCTGCGATACTCGGCCGGATCGGACATCGAATGCCCGCGGAAGCGGTATGTGACGGCCTCGATCAACGACGGCCCGTCACCGGCGCGCGCGCGCGCAACCGCCTCCATCGTCGCGCCGTAAACGTCGAGCACGTCCATCCCGTCCACGCGCACGCCCGGCATCTTGTACGGCTCGGCGAAGCGGTAGAGTTCCTCCTGGCTAATCGCATTCTGGACCAGCGTGCCCATCCCGTAAAAATTGTTCTCACAAATGAAAACCAGCGGCAGCTTCCACAGCGACGCCATGTTGAGAGTTTCGTGGAAGGCGCCTTGCGGCAGTGCGCCGTCGCCGAAGAAGCAGCAGACCACTTCGGGGCCCTCGTTGTAGCTGACCGCGAGCGCGAGGCCGCATGCGATCGGCAATCCACCGCCGACGATCGCGTAGCCGCCCATGAAGCGCAGGTCCTGGTCGAACAGATGCATCGAGCCGCCGCGGCCGTGCGAGATGCCGGTCGCCTTGCCGAACAGCTCGGCCATCACGACGCGCGGCTCGGCGCCCTTGGCGAGGCAATGGCCGTGCTCGCGATAGGTCGAGACGACGTAGTCCTTGTCGTACAGCGCGTAAATCGAGCCGACTGCCACGGCCTCCTCGCCGGCGTAGAGATGACAGAAGCCGGTGATTTTCCCGCGGCTGTACATCTCGGCGGTCTTCTCTTCGAAGCGGCGGATGAGCGTCATGCGGCGATAGAGGTCGAGCAGTTGGCTCTCGTGGAGAGTCAGCAGTGCGTGCTGAGCAGCGTGCTTGTCGCGTTCGAGCGCCATAGTGATC
>NZ_DATDGQ010000105.1:0-11168 GCF_036522015.1 Binatus sp. (SeqCode) | reverse complement strand
ACCGCCGAATTCGATCCGCTGCGCGACGAAGGCGAGGCTTACGGCGAGAAGCTGCGCAGCGCCGGCGTGCCGGTGACCGTCTCGCGCTACGAAGGAATGATCCACGGATTCTTTTCGATGTACGAGGCGCTCGACAAGGGCAAGCTCGCGATCGAGGAGTCAGCCGAGGCGCTCAGGAAGGCATTCGCGAAGTAGCGGCGAGCGTCACCACTGCTCGTAGTGCACGGCGCGGCGTTCGTAACCGGCGCCGCGCAGCAGGTCGCGCAATCGAATGACGCCTTTGCCGACGCCGCAAATGTAGAACTGGCGCGTGCGATCAGCGTCGCCGATGACCCATCGCGCATCCGCCAGCTCGAACAGGCGATCGTAAATCTGTCCGGGCGCGATCACACTCTCGTACGAGAAATTCGGCGCGGTCCGCATCAACTGTTCGAGTTCGGCCGCGTACAGGATGTGATCGCGATCCGGCGCCGCGTAAATCAGATGGATCCTCGACGCCGACGGCGAGGCGAGCGCCCGCTTCAGCATCGGGCGAATCGGCGCGATCGCCGTGCCTTCTGCGATAAAGCACAGCTCCGCATCGGGTGCGCGGTCGATCGTGAAGGTGCCGAAGGGTCCGCTGAAATCGAGCGTGTCGCCGACGCGCCGATCGAACAGCCATTGGACGCCGCGGCCGCCTGCGACGCGATTGAAGCAAATCTCGAACGGGCCGCGCTCTTCAGGGTCCGACGCGATCGAGTAGGGCCGCGAGCGCATTTCGTCGCCGAGCGGAATCGTTATCGAAATGAACTGGCCGGGGACAAATCGCAGATGCTTGCCGCTGGTGAGCGAGAGAAAAAGCGACCGCGTGTCGGTCGTGTGATCGAAAATGTTCTCGACGCGCGCATTCAGAGTCGAGCGCTTGAATCCACCGGCGGGCGGTTGCTCGGCCGTCATTCTTCGGCCGCCTCGCTGACCTGGTTAATCGTGTAGCGCGGAATCACGACGACGATTTCCGCGTTGGGGTCCTCGATGACGGCCTGGCATCCGAGTCGCGACGTCGGGGTGAGCCCCGGCGCCTTGTCGAGCAGGTCTTCCTCCTGTTCGCTGGATTCACCGAGGTTGTTGAATCCCTGCTTGACGATCACGTGGCAAGTCGTGCACGCGCAATTGCCGCCGCAGGCGTGCTCGAGATGGATGCCGTGACCCAGCATCACGTCGAGAATCGAGCCGGGCTTGCCGTCGTGATGAAACGGGGCCTTGGCGGGGTCGAACTCGATTACTTTTTCGGGGTCCCCGTTTTCGAATTGGATTCGCAGTTTCGCCATCGGAGTCAGGTCGCAATTGAGATTATGCGCTGCGTCGCCGCGGCGAAACCGTGGCCGCGATCCAGACGCGTAAGCGCTTGCATCTTCGCCGGATTTTCGCCATCATCGGACACCTCAGAAGACGAGGGGAGAATCCCAATGGCGACGCTGACCAAGCGGCAGAAGCAATTACTCGATTACCTGACCGACTATAACAGCGAACACGGGTACGCGCCCACGCTCGCCGAAGTCGGCCAATATTTCGGGCTTTCGTCGCTCGCCACTGTGCACAAGCATTTGCACAACCTCGAGCAGAAGGGGTTCATCAAGCGGCAACACAATCACAGCCGAGCGCTCGAGGTGGTCGAGTCGGAGAAGCGACAAGCGCCGAGGACGATCCGATTGCTGGGCACCGTCGCGGCGGGCGCACCGATTGAGGCGGTTGAGAACAACGAAACGATCAGCGTGCCCGACGACTTCATCCGGCGCGACAATACTTTTTGTCTGCGCGTGAAGGGCGACTCAATGATCGAAGACGGCATCCGCGACGGCGATTACATAATCGTCGAAGGCCGCGACAGCGCCGACAACGGCGAGACGGTTGTTGCGTTGATCGGCAATGAGGCGACCGTCAAGAAGTTCTACCGCGAGTCGGGCGGGCAGGTTCGGCTACAACCGGCCAACTCGGCAATGCAACCGATCATGGTGGGTGAGGGCGACCTGGCAATTCGCGGCGTGGTCGTCGGCTTGATGCGTCACTACCGTTAAGCTCGCCGCTCGCGCGGCGCAATTTCCATGTTCAAGAAGATCGATTGCGTGATGATCCGTGTGGACGACGTTGCCGCCGCGGAGAAGTTCTACTCGGAAGTTTTTGGGCTCAAGCCGCTGTGGCGTGAGGCTCGCAGTGTCGGGATGCGGCTAGCCGAAACCGATGCCGAGATTGTTCTTCACAACAACGCCGACATACCCAACAAGGTCGAGGTGCATTACCTGGTTAGTGACGTCGTGATGGCGGTTAAGACCTATGCCGGGAAGGGTTGCCGCGTTTTTGTCCAGCCATTCGAGGTCCTGATTGGAAGGTGCGCCGTCATTCAGGATCCGTTCGGAACTACTATATGTTTATTGGATCAAACTTCAGGGAAGCGGCCGCATTATATCGGCGAAGTCCCTTAGGCGCGGATCGGAATCGTGACAACGAAGGTTGAGCCCTGCCGAAGCGCGGTCTTGACGAACATTCTTGCGCCGAGGGCTTCTACATTGCGCTGAACAACAGCGAGGCCCAGGCCCATTCCGCGGTGACGGCGGATGCTCGAGTGTGAAAGTTGGGCGCAGGTCTCGAATGCCTGTTTGACCAACTCCGCCTCGATTCCGGGCCCGGTGTCACGGACTTCCAGTTCAAGGGCGGCGCCGAGTTGAGACGATCCGGCGCGGCGAATCGCGATCGTTACGCTGCCGCGGTCGGTAAACTTGATTGCGTTGACGGCCAGGTTGAGCAGGATCGATTTGATCGGTCGGCGCCGCGAGCGAAAAACCGCAGGCGCGGCTTCGAGATCGAACCTGATTTCGAGGCCTTTCGTGTCGTTCGCAGCTTCGAGTGCCGGCGTGAGATCTCCGATCAGGTCGTGCAGGCAGATTTCCTCTTCGTCCGCCACCTCGGCCATCGCGTCCGCGACCGAAAAGTCCATGACGTTTTCGACGGTCTGCGCCAGGTCGTGCGCATTGGCGTTCATGCGTTCGATAATTTGCTTGTGCCGATCGTTTACCCCTTCGCTCAGCTCATCGCGCAGAATGTCCAGGTAGCCGAGAATCGCCTGTACGGGCGAGCGAAGTTCGTGCGCGAGGTTAGCGAGTGCCTCCATGTGCAGCCCCTGCTCCCAGTGGCCCGCCTGCACCTTCGGAATTCCGTCTCTGGCATCGGACTGAACGGATGCGACCGGCAGGTGACCATTATTTGACAGGTTCGACACTGTTCTTTTCCGCGCGTCTCTTTCCTTCTGGCTGGCGTCGCTGCGCTTAACTTTTCTGTGCGAGCTATGCGCGCCAATCGCCATCTAAGTTGAAGCAAAGGAGCGAGAACGTGAATCGGAAAATCACTTAGATCGACGGGGGAAAGTACCTAGAAGCGGGGGAAAGAGTACCTAGGGAAAAATCAGCAGCACGGCGCCGGGGTTGAGAATCTGGCTGAATCGATTCGCGCGCGGTTTCAGCCGCCGCAGTTCGATCGCAATCGCGCCGACGAACCGGATCTATTGCGTAAGCGACCCGCCATGCAAGCGCCGTTAATCGCCTCGTTTCTTGCGCGCAGTATCCAAATACCGTCGCTGCCAGTGCTCCGTAGCACTCAAACTGCAATCAGCAGCGCACACGTCCTTGTCGTTTGGATCGACGCGACCTTACTCTGAGTCGAACGCGTCATTTGAAAGAACTAACGGAGACTCATTTATGAAACACTCATTGAAAAGCGCAGCTTTGGCCTTCGGCGTCGCGGTTCTGTTCGGCAGCGTAGCGGTCGGATACGCCGACCGTACTGACACCACAAGCTCGACCAGCCAGACGACAACGTCGGCCCCGGCGCCGGTTGCTGTGTACCCGGCTCCTGTCGTCGTTGCGGCGCCTCCGATGGTGGTCGCGGCGCCAGCTCCAATAGTAGTGGCAGAGCCGGCGAGCACGACCAGCGAGCACCGCTCATCGTCGTCGAGCGACAACTCTCCCAGTGGCAGCACGAGCGAGCATAGCTCGAGCACTAGCACCAGCAACTACTAAGTAGCAGCTGTTTCGCCTGCGGAGCGGCAGACCTGACCGACGCGAATTAGCGTCGCGTAAAAGGCTGCCGCTCTGTATTATCCACCGAGGTGTAATGCCGCGTGGCGGAACAGAAAAAATCTTCGGGCCGGGCGATTGGCGTGATGGCGTTCGCGCCCTGGATTCTCTACGGCTTTGCGTCCGGCTTCAATCACTGGCGCATCGCGAGCGGCGGCGGTTTGATCCTGGTTTTCGCCTATCTGGCAGTGATGATTCGCCGCGGCATCTCGATCAAACTGCCGGACTGGTCCACGCTGAGCTTTTTCGTGATCGCATCAGTGATGATGATAGGCCTGCGCTCGACAACGTTCACAGTTTACAGCGCGGTCGTCGTCTGGGCATGCTTCGCGGGCGCTGCGTGGGGCTCAGTCGTGTTGGGGCATCCGTTCACGGCAGCCTATGCGCGCGAGAACACGCCGCCAGAATTCTGGGAACATCCGGTCTTCAACCGGCTTAACCTGCTGATGACTCTGGTCTGGTGCGGGTTGATGACCGTCAACATCGGTTTCGCCGTGATAGGCGTGATAGTCGGTGGCAACCTGGCCAAGCCGCTATTGAGTTATGCGCTGCCGATGGCGTTGTTAGTATCTGGATTCGTTTTCAACGGCCGGTTCCCCGCCAGATACCTTGCGCGGTCAGGCTTTCAGATCCCCGCGGCAAGCACGCCGGCAGCATAGCTAGTCAGGAGCAGCTACATAGTGCGTGATTTGTTCCACTCGTGCGGATAGCTCCTGCGGCGCGACTCTTATGCATTCGTAGCCGAAAGAGCGATAGGTCTCTTCGTGAACTTTTTCAAAGCGCAAAGAGTCCTCGAAGCTGATTCTTCGTGCCGCCGAAGGCTCGCAGAATCCCAGGTTTTCGATAAAGAAGAGCTGCTTCCGATAAATTTGCTGTTTCTTCATTCGTTCAATTTCATTGGCGAGAGTTATCGAGATCGGGACGCCGAGGAAGACGGCGAGCGCATAGGTGCATAGTGGTGAGCGATCAAAGAACTGCACTTCCGCCAAGTCAGATACGCGCATCTGCCGCTGTATCTGAAGATTAACAATGTCGTCGATGAAAGCGGGGTTCGTATGTGGTTCGGCGATGCCTTGCGCATGTCGCAGAGCGATGATGTCGGTGGCAGCTTCTTCGACGACGAGAAAGCCCGCGACTTCCAAGGCGCGGAGGATGGAAGTTTTACCGCATCCGGGAGTACCGGTGAGTATGTATCGTTTCGGGTTCATGTTGGACCTCATGAGAGAGACAGAATCTTGAGTCGCGCGCAAAAAAGCGCGCTGGATAAAGACCCTCACCTTCGATCCTCTCCCTTTCAGGGAGAGGGGAAGAGCAGCGAGCCGGATTGTGCAAAGCGCCTATTGTGGAAGGGCGGCGGGCAGAGCTTGGGCGAAGCTTTTTCTTGCGGGCCGAGAGGACCGAATCTTAGCGGGTCAGGAAATTTTGTCGGGCTTGGGGGCTTCGGCGGCTTTTACTTCGTCGGGTTTGGCCAGCGGAGTGGTCGCGTTGTCGGGCTCGTTCATCGCGCGCTTGAAATCGCGAATCGCTTTGCCCATCGCGCCGCCGACATCGCCGAGCTTGCTGGGCCCGAAAATGACCAGAATGATCACTAAAATGATCAGCAGGTGAGTTGGCGCAAAGAGGTCCATATTTTTCTCCGGGCCGGCTGCAGGCAGCCGATCCTCTCTAAACTCTATATCCTAGACTGCCGGATTGCCAATCTATTCCCCGCCATCACGCCGAGCGGGCGGGCTCCTGATGGACGGGGGCGCCGTCATCCAGGTGGTAGCGCTGGACTTTGCGATACAGCGTCGAGAGGTGAATCCCGAGCACCTGCGCCGCCTTGACCTTGTCGTTTTCGACCTTGTCCAGCACGCGCTTGATATGCTCGCGTTCGAGTTCTTCCAACGTCGCGCCGGTGTTCTCGATACGCGCTATCACGGGCGACGTGCTGCTCAGTTTGTCGGGCAAATCATGCGAGTGGATGACGTCGGTCTCGGCGAGAATCGCGGCGCGCTCGACGGTATTCTCGAGCTCGCGGACGTTGCCCGGCCACGCATAGTTGAGCATCAGGCGCATCGCGCCTTTCGAAAATCGCATCGCGGTGCGCGACAGCGACTTCTCGTACTTGCGCAGGAAATGGTTGGCGAGCAGGGGAATGTCGTCCTGGCGCTCGCGCAGCGCCGGCAGATTTATGTTGATGACGTTGATTCGATAGAGCAGTTCCTCGCGGAAGCGGCCGGCCTTGACCTCGTTCTCGAGATTTTTATTGGTGGCGCACAGGACACGCACGTCGAACGCCACAGGATCGTTGGCGCCGAGCGGGTAGGCCTCGCGTTCCTGCAGCGCGCGCAACAACTTCACTTGTAGCGCGAGCGGCAGCTCACCAATCTCGTCGAGCAGGATCGTGCCCTTGTCTGCCGCTTTCAGCAGTCCCACCTTGTCCTGCCCCGCGCCGGTGAACGCGCCGCGCTTGTAGCCGAACAGTTCGCTTTCGAGCAGGTTCTCCGGCAGCGCGCCGCAATTGATCGGCAGGAAGCGATTGTTGGCGCGATCGGAGCTGAAATGAATCGCGCGCGCGACGAGTTCCTTGCCGGTGCCGGACTCGCCGGTGATCAAGACGCTGGAATCGGTGCGCGCGACTTTTTCCATGACGCGGAACGTGCTTTCGATCGCGTCGCTTTTGCCGATGATGCTCTCGAAGCGATACTTCTCGCGCAATTCCTGGCGCAGGAAGCGATTCTCCCTGAACAGCGCCTTGCCCTCGAGCGCATTGCGCATCACCTTTTTCAGGTGGTCGTTGGCGAACGGCTTGGTGATGTAGTCGTAAGCGCCCTGGTGCAGCGCCTCGACCGCGGACTCGACGCTGGCGTAGGCGGTGACGATAATGCCCATCACCTCGGGATCGAGTTCGCGCATCTTGCGCAGCAGATCGAGTCCGCTGCCGCCGCTGGTCAGGTTAAGATCGAGAATCGCGAGATCGACTTTTTCTTTTTCAAAGATGTGAAGCGCCACTTCGGCGGCCGGCGCCTCCATCACCTCGTAGCCCTCGCTGCGCGCTAGCTGCACGATGATCGAGCGCATCAACGGTTCGTCTTCGACGATCAGGAGCCGGTAAGGTCCGCGTTCCTGTGCGGTCCATGAAGCGTCGTTGTTCATTGGCGAGCCCGATCAGGATGCTGCCATTTCCGCGGCCTGTTGCGCACGCACCGTTTCCTCGGCCGCCGCCAGCGTGATCGTGACAGCGGTGCCGCGGCCAACCTCGCTATCGACACGAACGGTGCCCTGGTTGGACAAGATCATGCGCTGGCAGAGAGAGAGTCCGAGTCCAACGCCGGCGCCGGCAGGCTTGGTCGTGAAGAATGGATCGAACACGCGCTCGAGATGCTCGCGGGGAATTCCGATGCCGTTGTCGACGACCTTGATGAACACCCGGCGCGACTTATCCGAGCCCTGACCCGGACGCTGGTTCTCGGTGATCACCTTGATCACGGCGCCCTCGGCCGGAGCCGCATCAGCCGCGTTGAATAGCAGGTTGAGCAGCACCTGTTGAATTTCGTTGTCGTCTGCGAACGCGCGCCGGAGATCGGGCGCGAGGATCGGTTCAACCCGAATGCCGCTGAAACGCTTGTTGTAGGTGATGAGCCGCAGGGTCTCGGCGATGAGCCCGTTGACGTCAACCTGCTTGCGCTGCGCAGTGGTCGGCCGCGCGAAATTGACCAGGTCCTTGAGCGTGCTCGAGATGCGCGTGATCTGGGAAAGTATGGTGTGCATCAAGGTGCGCCGCTCGGGGTCCTGCTCGCCGGTCAGGATCGATTGCACCAGCGATGAGATTGACGCGAGCGGATTGTTCACCTCGTGCGCGACGCCCGCCGCAAAAGTGCCCGCCGCGGCCAGTCGCTCAGCCTTGATCAGCGAGTCGAGCATCTCGCGCCGCTGCGTAACGTCGCGCAGGATCATCTGGATGAATTGCTTCTTGCCGTAAGTGATGAGCGCGTATTTGACGTCGAAGAAAAACGGCCCGATGGGGAATTCCAGGGTCTGCGCCGAGCTATCCCGCATCACCGTCTCCAGCGTCTCGAGCAGGCCCGCGTACTTGTCGGGCGGCACCAAATCCGGGACCGTTCTCCCGACAATATCCTTGTGAGCGTCGGGGTAGTGTTCGGATTCCATTTTATGGAGCTGCATTGCGGCCGCGTTCACGCTCAACACCTTCCAGGTGTGCGGCTCGATCTCGTACATCGGATCGGGCGCGTGATCGACGGTGTTGCGATACTTTTCTTCAGACTCCCGAAGCAGCCGTTCGCGCGATTCGATGTAGAACTGCGAGACCATCAGGCGCCGCTCGTCAATCGCCGCGACCATCAAGTCGCGCACCCGTTCCATCGCGGGGCCGGACATTGTGGATTTTACGTGATCGAGAATGATTTGCTTGAGCGCGATATGAATGACGTTGAACTGAGACGGCTTGGCCCGCGCGAGCATCCCCTCCTGGCAATGCCGGCGCAGGTAAACGTAAGTGCAAATGTCGTCGGGATCGCGCAGATGATCGACGAAGCGGATGAGAGAATTGACCATGTTGTCCGGGCGGCCTTTCTCGTCGAACTTCGAGTGCCCGTGGACGATGTAGGCGATCGATTCTCCCCACTGTTGGACGATGCCGTCGAAGTGCCGGTCGATCAGGTCCGCGGCATCGGCGCGAATCTGGATGCACTCGGGCGTGCGGCTCCAGATAGTCTCGCCCCAAAGTCGCGAGAGTGATTGCTCGATCTCGGCGAGTTGGGTTCTTATCGCCTGTACTTCTTCTGGGGTCGCCTGAATCGGCGCGTCGTTCGTTTGACGTTGTTGCATGGACTTTGACGGTCTGTGGCATCCGCAGGCGAACGATAGTTTCATTGAGCAACCCGGTGGGTAGATTTCATTGTTTGGTACTCTCTGACCTATAACATTCGCAAAATAACCAATCTAGCGTGTGCATTAAGGCGGCATGCTGCCTGATTTTGCACCTCGCGAATCGCGTCGTCAGAAACTCGCGCGGCGCAAATCGTACAGCGCTCATCCCAATTGGTTTGCACGAGGTAGGCGTCAGGCGAAAAACCTCGATAACCATTGGATTTTAGCCATGGCATGGCTCTGGCAATTAGGTCCTCATCGAGAGGGCACCGACATCCATGCTGACCGCCACCACCGAATCCACCCAACGCGTCACCCCGCACGGTAAGTTCCTTTCTCGCGCTGGACAGAAATTCTTTTTCAAGGCGATGCGCCTTGCTGACGTGAGCGCAACGCTCGATTTTGCACAGAAACTCAAACTGAGGAAACGGCTCGACGACCTCAGGACGTCGCACACGACCGGCCTCGTGCTGACGGAGGCGCAGTCGCAGCCGTGCCTCGACATTGCGGCGCAATCGGGACTGGTCGCGATGGTGGAATTGAGAATCAAGGCGGATGAACTGACGAGCCGGCGCGGATTCAAATCAGTCGTCTCGCGAATCGCGCATACGGCAAATATTTTCAGCAAGCACCCGGCGCTGATGGGTTACATCGTCGATTGTGAAATCGGACAAGACGCGTTGCGTGCGGGCGGACTCGAAAACGCGCGGCGTCGGGTGCGCAGTATCGTGAAGACGATCAAGGAGCGCGCGCCCGAGGCAATCGTCGGAATCAAGGTGCGTCCGGAAACGCGGGCGCTTTCGATTTTGGAAGAAGACTTTCTCTACGCGGAAATCCCGGCGCTCGCGCCGGTCGAGATTCGCGATTTCGTCGTCGCGCTGCACAACGTCGCCGAAGCGCGTCCGGTCATCATTGAATTCAAGGATGCCTCGCCGGGGCAGGACGAGGCTGTCGCAGTAGCGTTTGGCACGGGTGCGGCCGGCGTGGTTGCTCCTCCCGTTCCTGCTCCGGTTTCTCACGACTGGCTGGGCGTGCGCATGATGCGCGCGTCGGACCTGATGCCGTTCGTAACGCTCAACGGCACCTGCCCGCCGCGGCCGGCGAAGATGCCGATGGTGTCGGTGGTGATTTGCGCGTACAACGCCGAGCGCACGATGCGTCCGTGCCTGGAGTCGCTGCGGCGCCTGGACTACCCGAATTTCGAGGTCGTCATCGTCGATGACGGCTCGCGCGACAAGACCGCGGACATCTCGATGGACTTTCCCGAGTTCCGGCTCATTCGCCAGCCCAACAAGGGGCTGAGCGTGGCGCGCAACGTCGGGATGCACGCGGCGCGCGGCGAAATTATCGCGTACACCGATTCGGACTGCGTCGTCGACGCTCACTGGCTGACGCTGATGATGCGCTCGATGGTCGAAAACAATTTCGACGGATGCGGCGGACCGAACTACGCGCCGCACGAAGACGGATGGATCGAAGCGAGCTGCGCCGCATCGCCGGGCGCGCCGTGCCACGTGCTGGTCGCCGAGAATCGCGCCTAGCATCTCGCGGGCTGCAACATGGTGTTCTCAAAGGCGGCGCTCGCCAGGATTGGCGGATTCGATCCGCAGTTCACGGCGGCGGGTGACGACGTCGACATTTGCTGGCGCATGCTTGCAGCCGGCTACAAGCTGGGATTCTCGCCTGCGGCTTTCGTCTGGCACTTCCGCCGCAACACCGTGAAGGCGTACTACGGGCAGCAGCGCGGCTACGGACGCGCCGAGGCGATGCTGTTTCCGAAATATCCCGAGCGTTTCAACGTGATGGGACAGATCGCATGGCGCGGCACGATTCCCGGTCTCGCGCGCACGATACCCGGCGGCAATCGCAAACGCGTGCTGTGGAATGCGACCGCTGGTGCGCAGTCGCTGTTCGATCCGCGCCTGACCCTGCTCAAAGTTCTGCCGAATACGCTCGAGTGGACCGTGCTCTCCGCAATCGCGATGGTCGCGTCGATCGTGCTTGGCGTATCGCTGATTCCCGCGGCCGCGATGCTGGCGCTGGGACCGATTTGGGCGCTCTACTATGCTTGGCACGCGCCGCTGGATAAATCCCACGAGAGTTTTACGGCGCGACTGCTGATCGCGTATCTCGCTTACACGGGGCCGATGGTGCGAACCATGACGCGCTACAAGACGCGGGCGAAAGCCC
>NZ_DATDGQ010000104.1:0-1981 GCF_036522015.1 Binatus sp. (SeqCode) | reverse complement strand
AGCACGACTCCGCCCACGCCGAAGAGGAGAAGTTGAATGGCAGCCTGTTCTGGCGTGTTCGATTCCGTCAGTTTGCAAGCCTGATCGGCGTTAGGCATGAACCAATCGACGAACGGCAGGCACGGCTTCAGGATCGCAAGCAGCTTGGGCGAGCCTTCACTCAGGATATCCATGCTGGTGGTCGCGCCGCCGTCACGCGCGCGCCGCAATATCTGCGCGGCGCCATCGCGCCCGAGTCCGCGCATCGAATCGTTGCCGCCGAGATGCAGATGCGACGCGTGTTCGATCAGCGGCCACGGCACCTCGTCGATCGAATAGACGGCGTTGGCTCCGATCGCGTGAAGCGCGGGCCGGTCTCCATTTGGCCGAATCGGAAGAATGCTGGCCGAGGTCTGGACGCCGGACTTCCTGACGACGTGGCTGGTATCGATGCCGAATCCATTCAGCGCGCGAACAAGAACGTCGCCGAGAGCGTCGTCGCCGACGGCGCCGACAGTCGCGACCTCGAGTCCCAATTTGGCGAGGCCGACCGCTGTGCCCGCCGCGGACCCGGCCGGCGCGAGCCTGATTTCGTCGAGCAGCACGCTGCCCTGTCCCTCGGGAATGTGCGTAACGTAGCGGCCAAGGATGTCGAGGACGTGCGCGCCGAGCGTCACCACGTATCCGCTCATCAGTGACTCGGCCTTTTGCGCGCGATTTCGCGATCCTGTCGCGCTATCACTGCCGCGTGAAGTTGCGTGACGGTTTTTTCAGGGAGCACGGTCACCGGCTTTCCGGTCGCCAGCGCTTGCATATAGATGTGCGCAGACTTCTCGAGCAGTTCGACAAAGGTGAAGGTCTTGTCCAGATCGGTGCCGATGCAGAGGGTGCCGTGGTTCTGCAAAATGTAGCAGTGGCATCGATTGGCGAGCTTGTGCGCGACATTGTCGTGCAGTTCGCGCGTACCTGACAACGCGTACGGCACTACATCGATAGTATTGCCAATGGCCAGAGTGACTTCGTCGAACAGCGGCGGGATCGGTTGATTCAGAATGCTGAGCGCGCTCGCGAAAGTCTGATGCGTATGAATGACCGCGCTGACATCGGCGCGCGCTTTGTAAGTCGCGACATGCATCGGGGTTTCGATCGACGGTTTGCGCTTGCCCTCGATTGGCGCGAGGTCGAAGTCCACGACGCAGATGTCTTCGACAGTCATCACGTCGTACTGAAGGCGGGTCGGCGTGACGGCGACGGCGTCCTCGCCTTCGACGAGCATCGAGACGTTGCCCGCGCTGCCCGACTTCGATCCGAAGTAGCCGTCAGCCGAAAGGCGCTGGCTAATGCGCAGGATTCGCTCCTTGTAGTCGTCGTAGCGTCCCATTTCAGAAAAACGCGGCCCCCGGGTATCGCTCGATTTTACGATACCGCGGGGGCGATGTTTCAAACAAATTACGAAAGTTTGACTGAGTTCACGACCTGGATTTCCGTGAAGCCCATCAGACCCCACGGGCCGTTTTCCACGCCGATGCCCGACCACTTCGCACCGCCGAACGGCAGATTGGGCGCGATCGCGAGATGCTGATTGACCCAGGCTGAACCGCACTCGAGCTGCGATGCGACTTCGGTGCCGCGGGCTGAATCGTTGGACCAGACTGAACCGCTCAGGCCGAAGTGCGTAGAGTTCGCGCGGCGGACCGCGTCGTCGACATCCTTATAGGGAATGATCGGAAGCGCGGGCCCGAATTGCTCTTCATCGACCAGCCGCACGCCGTCGGAAATATTTCCGACGATCGTCGGCGCGAAGAAGTAACCTTCCTTGCCGACGCGCGAGCCGCCGGTGACGATCTTGGCGCCGTGCTTCTTGGCGTCCTCGACCAGCTCGGTCACGCGCTCGAACTGCATCTTGTTGTTGATCGGGCCGAGCTGGGTGCCGGCTTCGAGGCCGTCGCCCACCTTGACGCCCTTGGCGATCTCGCCGAGGTTGTCGACCAACGCGTTGTAC
>NZ_DATDGQ010000103.1:0-14592 GCF_036522015.1 Binatus sp. (SeqCode) | reverse complement strand
GTACATCAATTTAATTTTTAACGAGGGAGATATTGAGATGAAAAAATTAGCTGGAAAGGTGGCAATCGTAACTGGCGCATCCAAAGGAATCGGAGCTGCAACCGCCAAAGCGCTCGCGGCCGAAGGAGCGGCAGTCGCGGTCAACTATTCCGTGGGAAAAGAAGGAGCGGAGCGCGTCGCGTCGCAGATCACGAGCGAAGGCGGAAAGGCGATCGCGATTCAGGCTGACGTTTCTAAAGCGGCCGACGTAAAGCGGATGTTCGAAGAGACGAAAAAGGCTCTGGGCTCGGTCGACGTGCTCGTGAACAACGCCGGTGTCTTTCAGTTCGACCGGGTTGAAGCGATCACGGAGAAGGAGTTCCATCGCGAGTTCGATATCAACGTGTTAGGGACGATTCTCGCGACGCAGGAGCCGCTCAAATACTTCCCGAAAACTGGCGGCAGCATCATCAATATCAGTTCGATTGCAAGCGCCAACCCGGTGCCGAATTCTGCGCTCTACTCCGGCACCAAGGGCGCGATCGATTCAATCTCGATGGCGCTGGCAAAAGAACTGGGACCGCGGAACATCCGGGTTAATATCGTGGCGCCGGGGCTGGTCGATACCGAGGGCAACCGGGACAGCGGCTTTGTCGGCAGTGCAGCGGGAGATGCGGGAGCTGCAGCTACCCCGCTCGCGGCAAGATTCGGCAAGCCCGAGGAAATCGTCCCGGTTATTGTTTTTCTCGCGTCAGATGACTCCGCCTGGCTGACAGGGGAAAGAATCAGCTCATCCGGCGGTTTGCACTGAGAGCCGCACGCCTGGAACCCGAAGCTTGACAATCTTACTTGATTTGCTGTACGCCGTAGTAGTTAGTTGCAAGTGAGAGCAGGTTTCGGATGAACCTGAGGACTATCCAACCTTTAAGCCGTCATCTGCTCTTTCCCCGGGGCGTGGTTGTTGGTCGAGTTCCGTGTCGTTGGTCGTACGGGAGTGGCTTATGCGAGAAGTCCGTCTGGTGGATCGAGGGTCGCGTGAGAAGTACTCAGTTCAACGACTCGGCGAGTTCGTCGCGCGATGTCGTAAGCGGGGGATTGCTGTCACACCCCAGCGGCTCGCAGTCATTGGGTCCCTGCTCGCTTCCGAGAACCATCCAAGCACCGACGAGCTCTGTGCGGCAGTACGTCGCAAGCATCCCCACGTATCATTGGCCACAGTCCATCGGATTCTGGAGCAATTTTGCGAAGTGGGAGAGGCGCGCAAGGTAACGCTCCTGCACGATGTTGCGCGCTATGACGGCAACATGGAGCCTCATCACCACGTCCTTTGCGTCCGATGCAGACGGGTACATGACATAGAGATACCCGAAGTGGACAAGCTTCTCGAAGGTACACCCAGCCTGGGAGAGTTCGCACTGCTGCGCTGTTCGCTGGAAATCGAGGCTCTATGCAAACGGTGCCAGCTTGCCGAGAAGCGAACGCCGGCCAAACACCACACCACATCAATCCGAGATCTTTGAATCGGTCCGAGCAAGACGTCTGGGTTAGTAGTTTAGTAGCAAAGAGGAAACAAACGAGACAATTTCCTGAACGAAAATCAGGAGGACAACAAATATGGCAATTGATCACGATCTATCAACCGGCAAATGCCCGGTATCGCCCGGTTCTCGCAGAAACGCGGCGCCTGGAAACCCGACGAATGCGGACTGGTGGCCGAATCAGCTGAACCTGAAGTTCCTGCACCCGCAGTCTCCCTTGGCCGATCCTATGGACAAGGACTTCAACTATGCTGAAGCATTCAAGAGTCTCGACCTGAATGCCGTCATCAAAGACCTTCATGCCTTGATGACGAACTCGCAGGATTGGTGGCCGGCCGACTTTGGCCACTACGGCGGGCTGTTCATTCGTATGGCGTGGCACAGTGCAGGCACGTACCGCATCCACGACGGCCGCGGTGGCGCCGGAGCCGGCCAGCAGCGTTTCGCGCCGCTCAACAGCTGGCCGGACAACGCGAACCTCGATAAGGCGCGCCGGTTGCTCTGGCCGATAAAGGAGAAGTATGGCCGGAAAATCTCCTGGGCCGACTTGATGATTCTTGCGGGCAACGTCGCGTTGGAGTCGATGGGCTTCAAGACCTTCGGCTTCGGCGGCGGGCGCGAGGATGTCTGGGAGCCCGATGAGCTTTACTGGGGGACTGAGCGCAAGTGGCTGGCGGATGAGCGCTACAGCGGCGACCGTGAGCTCGCGCTTCCCTTGGGTGCTGTTCAAATGGGCCTGATTTACGTAAATCCGGAAGGGCCCAATGGAAAACCGGACCCGGTCGCTGCAGCACGGGATATCCGGGAGACGTTCCGCCGCATGGCAATGAACGACGAAGAAACGGTGGCGCTGATTGCCGGCGGTCACACCTTTGGCAAAACCCACGGCGCTGGCGATGCGGCGCTGGTGGGCCCAGAGCCGGAAGCCGCAGGCATCGAGGAGCAGGGCCTTGGCTGGAAGAGCAAATTCGGCACGGGCAAAGCGGGTGACGCGATCACTAGCGGCCTGGAAGTCACCTGGACCACGACGCCAACGAAGTGGAGCAACGACTACTTTAAGCACCTGTTCAGCTATGAATGGGAACTGACCAAGAGCCCGGCCGGTGCGAATCAGTGGCAACCGAAAAATGGCGCAGCTGCCAGTACGGTGCCGGATGCGTATGACAAGTCAAAGCGTCGCGCGCCAGCCATGCTGACCACAGACCTTGCGTTGCGGCTCGACCCGGCTTACGAAAAGATCTCGAGGCGCTTCTACGAAAATCCCCAGCAGTTCGCCGACGCGTTCGCCAAGGCGTGGTATAAGCTGACCCATCGCGACATGGGGCCTCGCTCGCGATACCTTGGCCCGCTTGTCCCCAAGGAGTCCCAGCTATGGCAAGACCCTGTTCCCCCAGTCGATCATGAATTGATCGGGGAGCGAGACATTGCTGCTCTGAAGGCTGAGATCCTCAAATCCGGATTGTCCATCTCCCAACTGGTCGCGACTGCCTGGTCGTCAGCGGCGACGTTCCGCGGATCCGACAAGCGCGGTGGAGCGAACGGGGCCCGGATTCGCCTTGCGCCGCAAAAGGATTGGGAAGTGAACCAGCCGGCCGCGCTGGCGAAGGCGCTGCAGACGCTCGAAGCTATCCAAAAGAAGTTCAACGCTTCACAGTCTGGCGGGAAGAAAGTTTCGCTTGCCGACCTGATCGTTCTTGGCGGCTCCGCAGCCGTCGAGGAAGCTGCGAAAAAGGCCGGGCACGACGTGAAGGTTCCGTTCTCGTCGGGGCGCACGGATGCTTCGCAGGATCAGACCGATGTGACCTCATTCGCCGTACTCGAGCCGACCGCAGACGGGTTTATTAACTACCTCCGGAAAGGAGACCCAATACCGGCGGAGGAACTGCTGGTGGATCGCGCGCAGTTGCTGACGCTGACAGCCCCAGAGATGACAGTTCTCGTCGGTGGCATGCGCGCCCTGAATGCAAACTTTGGGCAGGCCAAACACGGCGTCTTCACCAAGCGGCCAGAAACGCTGACCAACGACTTCTTCGTCAACCTTCTCGACATGAGCACGCAATGGCAGCCGTCCGCTGGCTCGGAAGGCGTGTACGAGGGGCGCGACCGGAGGACCAACGAGGTCAAATGGACCGGCACCAGTGTCGACTTGATCTTCGGCTCGAACTCGCAGCTGCGCGCCCTCGCGGAAGTCTATGCGTGCGCGGATTCGAAGGCGAAGTTTGTGAAAGACTTCGCAGCGGCGTGGACCAAGGTGATGAACCTTGATCGCTTCGACCTCGCCTGATCTCTGCACGGATGTCGAGGCGTATTGTCGCCGTCGTCGGGATTTTCGGGAAACGGGTCTAAACCGGCCTACGGCGCTGCCGCGGACCAGCTTGGAAATGTGTAGGTCGCTCGTGTGTGCCTGGGAACCGAAAAGAGCTGGATTTTACTGGTGGAGCTGACGCGGATCGAACGCGCGACCTCCTGAATGCCATTCAGGCGCTCTCCCAAACTGAGCTACAGCCCCACCGATGGCGAGATTTTTCAGCTAACCGGATACTGCCCGTGGAGTCAACCGACCGGCCGGTTTAATCAAAGCCGTACAGCGCGGCGACGTTGTCCGACGTCATCTGGCGGCGCTCGTCGTCGGGCACGCCTTCGAAGTCGCGCGCTATAACCTCACGCGAATTAGGCCAGGTCGAGTCCGAATGCGGGAAGTCCGACCCCCACATCAGGCTTTTGACGCCGATAAAATGCCGAGCCACCACACCGACGCGATCATCCTGAAAAGTTGCCAGGACCTGACGTCGAAAATAGTAACTGGGCGGATTCGTAATCGTTTCTTTTTCGAGATAGCGATACTTCTCGAAGGAATGGTCCAAGCGCTGGAGAAAATGTGGAATCCATCCGATATCGTTTTCGACCGAGACCAGCCTGAGCTTGGGAAAGCGTTCGAGCACGCCGGCAAAAATAATTTCGGTGAGCGATCGCTCGACTGAGTGGTGCAGCGCGGGGTAGGCCTTCATCACGCTTTGAAAATCGCTGCCGCCGCGCCGCTCAGTCAGGATATGCAAGCTGATCGGCGTTCGCAGATCTTGCGCCGCCGCCCAGAATGGATCGTATGACGGATCGCTGTAGGGACGCTCGACCGGAGCAGCTCCCCAGATCATCGCGCCGCGCAGACCTTTGTTCGCCGCGCGCCGAAGTTCCTCGACTCCGTCGAGCGGATCGTCGAGCGAGACCATCGCGATTCCCGCCAAACGCCGCGGGCCGTGCGCGCAATAGTCGGCCAGCCAGTCGTTGTATGCGCGAAAGCACGCCGCGCGCAGTTCGCCGTCTTCCATTTGGAACAGCCGCATTCCGAGGCTGGGATAGAGCACTTCGCCCGAGACGCCATCGCGCTCCTGGTCTTTGATTCGGAGCTCGGGATCCCACGCGCTGGGGCGGACGCCGGGATAGCCGCCCGCCATTTTTTCGGCGAAGTCCTTTGGATCGACGCCGGCGACGGCGAATCCTGCGACCGGGAACGGGCGCAGTCCTTCGGCTACGAAGAAGTCTCCTTCCCGGTTGCCGGCGTGCTTGATCACGCGCGGCGAACGGTCGAGAAAGCGCTTGTCGATTCGTGCGGTCCAGACATCGGCAGGTTCGATCACGTGCGAATCGGCGGACAGGATTTTGTGACCATCCATGGCGCGACCCTCCCTTGACTCGGTCGGAAGCCTGATCGCCGTTTAGCGCCGTTGGCGAAACGGCGTCAAGCGCGCGTCATTCGCGGGCGCGTTCGAGCAGTTCGCGGGCGGCGCGCCGGAATTTGTCGGAAACTTCGCCGCCGAGCATGCGCGCGATTTCCTCGGTGCGATCGCCGGGTTCAAGAACCGCCACCCGGCTACGTGTCGAGCCGCGCCGCTCCTCTTTTTCGACCGTGAGATGACGGTCCGCAAACGCAGCGATCTGCGCAAGGTGAGTGACGCACAGAATTTGATGAAAGCGCGAGAGTTGTTTCAATTTGCGGCCGACCACCTGCGCGACTGCGCCGCCGATTCCCGCGTCCACCTCGTCGAAAATCATCGTGGCTACGCCGCGGCGTTGCGCCTCGAGCCGCTTGAGCGCGAGCATCACGCGCGAAAGCTCACCGCCCGAGGCGATTCGCAACAAAGGCATCGCAGGCTGACCGACATTCGGCGACAAGTGAAACTCGACGGTGTCGATACCGAACGGACCGAGCGCAGCGTCGCCGTGCGCGAAGCCGGCTTCGTCCGCGGCGAGCGCGCCGAGGCGAGGCTCGAAACCCGGCGAGCGCATCCCGAGCGACTTCAATTCGGCTTCCATCTTGCGGCCGAGGTCGGCGGCGGAGCGTTTGCGAATCGAGGACAGTCTATTCGCGTGCGCGGCGAGTTCGTCGAGCGCCGCCGTCATCGCGGCTTCGACCTGCGCCTTCGACTCGCCGATTCCCTCGAGCTCGCCGATTTCCACCCGCGATCGCTCCAACGTCTCGATAGCCGTGTCGATCGATCCGCCGTATTTTCGCTTGAGGCGCGTAAGTTCCTGAAGACGGTTGTCGATTTCCTCGAGCCGCGCGGGGTCGGCTTCGATGGTCGACGCATATGCGCCCAGCGTGCGCGCCGCTTCTTCGAGATTCGCGCGCGCCGACTTGATCATCTCGAGTGCCTCGTCCAGTTTCGGGTCGAGCGCTGCTGCCTCGACCAGACGCGCTTCGGCTCGCGAAACTGTGTCGGTCGCCGCGCCGTCGGCGCCGTAAAGCGCTTGCTCGGCCTCGAGCGCGGCGGCGGCGAGCTTGCTTGCGTTGGAGAGCACGGTTCGCTCTTGCGACAGCGCTTCATCTTCGCCGCCGACGAGGCTGGCGCGTTCGAGTTCGGTCGCGCGGAACCTTGCGAGTTCCAGCAGATCCGCGCGTTCACGTTCGCGGCGGTTCAGTTCCTGAAGGCGGGACTGGATTTCTTCCGCGCGCGCGTAACGTTCGCGATAGGATGCGAGTTCGTCGTCGAGGTTCGCGTAGCGATCGAGAATCTCGCGATGGCTCTCGGCGCGAAGCAACGAGTGTTGCTCGTGCTGTCCATAGACCTGGACCAACGACGCGCCTATCTTGACCAGGCTCTGCACCGTGGCAAGTTCGCCGTCGATCGTGACTCGCGAGCGTCCGCCGCCCTCGGCGATCACCCTGCGCACGAGCAATTCGCGGCTGCGGCCGTCGCCTTTGCGCGCGGCCAGGTCAGGCATTGCGGCCTCGCCTTCGAGCTCGAACAGTCCCTCGACGACTGCTTCTTTTTCGCCGGAGCGGATCATGTCCGGCGATGCGCGCGAGCCTAGCAGCAACCCAAGCGCGTTCAGGATTATCGTTTTGCCGGCGCCGGTTTCGCCGGAGAGCACATTGAGGCCAGCGCCGAACTCGAGATTGGCTTCCTCGATGATCGCGAAGTTTCGTATATGCAGTTCGAGCAGCATCCGCGACGCGCGCGCTATCCCCAGTGGAGCTTGTCGCGCCAGATTTCGAAATATGGATGAGCGGAGCGGATTAGCGAGACGACGTGGCGTCCCCGGTGAATTTTGATTACGTCGTCCGGCCCCAGTTGGGACGACTCCTGGCCGTCAACGGTGAAGGTCGTATCGTGATCGGGTGCTTTGACGTGAATCTCGATTTCGTATGTGTCGGGCAACACGACGGGACGGTTGCTCAGAGTATGCGGGCAGATTGGCGCGAGCACTATCGCGCCGAGGGTGGGATAGACGATTGGCCCGCCAGCGGCCAGCGCGTATGCGGTCGAGCCCGTGGGAGTTGCGACGATCAATCCGTCGGCGCGATACGAGCAGAAGGCGGTGCGGTTCGCGAATACGTCGAGATCGAGCATCCTGCCGAGTGGGCCTTTGCCGACGACCACGTCATTGAAAGCTTGATACGACTGAGCGAGTTGTTCTGATGCGCGTTCGATGATTGCCTCGAGCATTATCCGCTTGTCGACTTCGTAATCTCCGGCGAGCACGCGTCCGAGGGCGGCTTGCGCTTCCCCGATAGTCACTTCGGTCAGGAAACCGAGTCCGCCGAGATTGACACCGATGATCGGAATTCCCTTCGAGGCCACCAGCCGCGCGACGCCGAGCAGGGTGCCGTCGCCGCCGAGCACCACGATCAGATCGGCACGATCGGCCAGATGATGCCGCTCGACGGCCTCGGCACCGATCTTTTTCGCGGTCTCCGAGTCGGCGATCGGGGTCTTGTGCTTGCTGCGCAGAAAGCGGGTGAGGGTTCGCGCGATGGTGACTGCTTCGGGCCGCTCGCGCTTGACGACGAGGCCGACTGTTTGTATGGAGCGCTTTGCCGACGCCATCAGATGCTCATCATGCGCTGAAATTCTGAGTGACGCGAAAGCATTCGAGGTGCATTCTCAGTCTCACTGAGCAATCCGGGGAACCTTATAAGCGGTGCCGGCCGCAGCCGGATTTTCCTTGCCGTACACTATGGCAACCGAATCGATGTAATAGCCGGTGGCGTCTTCGGAGGTCTGCGCCCGACTGGTGGTTACGACGATCGCATCCGCACCGGTTTCACACGCCTTGCGCTGAACCGCGGGCAGGACGTCTGCCTCACTCGCATAACGGTTTCCCAACGCCTCGACGATCGCGACCTTGCGAAAATCTCTCAACGGCTCATGCCGCAACACCGGCATATTGCAATCAGGCGGCTTGGCGGCGCGGCCCGACGGCTCCACTTCCGAGAGGGTGACCTGCGGTGGCAGCGACAGCACGTGAGCACATCCCACGGCGGCAATCGTCAGCCCGATGATGATCGCGATTCGCACGAGTAATGAAGTATCCACCGATAGGCGTCGCGAGCAAGAGCGGTTACGCCGCTCCGCCCTCGCTTTGGCCGTTCTTTCGTATAAAATCGCGATGCGCTCGCGTCTATCGAGGTGGGCACGCAAAGGCAGTCTCACGATGGCAAACACCCGCAAACCCGGTCGTCCAATGCTCGGCGCGCATATGTCGATCGCCGGCGAAGTTGGCGAGTCTTTGAACCGCGGCAAACAAATCGGTTGCGATTGCATCCAGATCTTCACCAAGTCGTCGCGGCAGTGGGCGTCGAAGCCGTACAGCAAAGAGGAAATCGAAACGTTCAAGCGCAATCGAAGCGCGACCGGCATCGCGACCGTCATCGCGCACGACTCTTACCTGGTGAATCTCGGTGCACCGGATGAAGCTATGCGGCTCAAGTCGGTGAAAGGATTTATCGACGAGCTGCATAGATGCGAGGCCCTTGGCGTTCCGCTTCTGGTCACGCATCCGGGCGCGCACGTCGGCTCGGGCGTCGAGAATGGCATCAAGACGATCGCGAAATCGATCGACGAGGCGCATGCGGCCAGCAAAGGCTTCAACGTCAAGATCGCGCTCGAGATCACAGCCGGTCAAGGCAGTAATTTAGGCCACACGTTTGAGCAGATGGCCCAAATCTTCGACGCCGTCGTCGAGAACGAGCGACTGCGCCTGTGTTTCGATACCGAGCACGCGTTTGCCGCCGGCTACGATATTCGCACTCCTGAAGGATACGAAAATACATTCGGCGAGCTCGACAAATTTGTTGGCCTCAGAAGACTAGCCGCGTTTCATCTGAACGACTCGATCAAGGACTTTCATTCGCGCGTCGATCGCCATCAGCATATCGGAAAAGGGTTTATTGGCCTCGACCCGTTTCGGCGTTTGCTCAACGATCCCCGATTTTTTGGGCTGCCGATGTGCCTGGAGACGCCGAAGGGACCCGAGATGAAAGAGGATATCGAAAATCTGGCAACATTACGCAGTCTGTTCGCCAACTGACTATTTGACAGATGATTAAACGAATACTCACTGGAGACCGTCCAACCTCGCCATTGCATCTCGGCCACTATGTAGGATCGCTGCAAAATCGGGTACGCTTGCAGGAAGAATACGATACCTACTTACTAATGGCCGATGTTCAGGCGCTGACCGACAACTTCGAGCATCCCGAGAAACTCGAGGCGAATATCTTCGAGGTTGCGCTCGACTACCTGGCGGTCGGTATCGATCCGGAAAAAGCGAAGTTCGTGGTACAGTCGATGGTCCCCGAGCTGACCGAGCTGACGATTTATTTCATGAACCTTGTCACCACGGCGACGCTCGAACGCAACCCGACTCTCAAGGACGAAATCAAGCAAAAGAATTTCAGCAAAGCCCTGCCGGTGGGCTTCTACACGTATCCGATTTCGCAGGCTTCCGACATCACGATCTTCAAGGCGCACCTGGTGCCGGTCGGCGAGGATCAGCTCCCAATGATCGAGCAGGCGCGCGAGATCGTGCGCCGCTTCAATCGCATGTACGACAAGGTCCTGATCGAGCCGAAAGCGCTGGTCGGCGCAGTGGCGCGGCTGCCGGGGACGGACGGCGGCGCGAAGATGGGCAAGTCGCTCGGCAATTGTATCTACCTCGGCGACCCGACCGACGTCGTGCGCAAGCGCGTGATGTCGATGTACACCGATCCGACGCGGCTGCATCCGACCGACCCGGGCCACGTCGAAGGCAACCCGGTTTTCACGTACCACGACGTGTTCAATCCGGATAAGGCGGAGGTTGACGATTTGAAGGAGCGCTACCGCAAGGGCACGGTCGGCGACGTCGAGGTCAAGGAGAAGCTGTTCAAGGCGTTGAACGCTGTTCTGGAACCGATTCGCGAGCGCCGTGAGCAGTTCGCGTCGAAGCCGGAGCGCGTACGGGAGATCATCGTCGAGGGTACGCGCAAGGGGCGCGCCGTCGCGAAGGAGACGATGGCCGAAGTGCGCACCGCGATGAAGATCAGTTACAAATTCTAAATCACGTTATTTTAATGTGAAACCCGCGGTGGGTTTCACGCTTCCTTCGGCAGGGGTGACCCCTGCACCCAGTGTTAATACGACTTTGCGAAGTATGCGCGCTCGGTTGCGGATTCTCCGCATACCAGACATTTGCCCGCGATACCGTCATTGGTGAGTGGGATCGCGCGGCAAGTCGCCTTGGTCTCTTCGCGGATTCGTGTCTCGCAGGCTGGATTCCCGCACCAATAGACGTTGGCGAATCCGCCGCCGCCTTCGCCTTCCATGTGTTTGCGGAACACCGCGTAGTCGTCGAAGTTCCGCGTATTGGCGATCATCGCGGCTTTGGCCTGCGCGTATAGACTTTTCTGAGTCTCGCCGAGCAGCGCGCTCACCGTATCCGCGATCGTTGCGAGCGACGCCTTGCTCTTCGATTCCGGCCCCGACTTGTCGCGCCGCGCGATCACTGCTTCCCCCGCGGCGACGTCACGCGGTCCGATCTCGATTCGCACCGGCACCCCGCGCATCTCCCAATCGTTGAACTTGAACCCCGGCGTCATGCCCTCGCGCTCGTCGATGCGCGCGCGGATTCCCGCCTTCGTCAGCGCTTCCAGCGCTGTGCGCGCCGCGGCGAGCACGGTCGCGCCTTCCTCGGGTTTGCGGAAAATCGGCACGATGACTGCCTGCGTCGATGCGACCGTCGGCGGCAGTCGAAGTCCCTGGTCGTCGCCGTGCGTCATCACGATGGCGCCGATTAGCCGCGTCGTCATGCCCCAGCTTGTCTGCCACACGAACTGCATCTGGTTTTGATCGTCGAGGTAGCGCGTCTCGAATGCTTTCGAAAAATTTTGCCCGAGGAAATGGGTGGTGCCGCACTGCAGCGCGCGCCCATCGCCCATCAGACCTTCGATAGTGTAGGTCTCGACCGCGCCTGGAAAACGCTCCGCCGCACTCTTGCGGCCCACGATCAGCGGGATAGCCAGAAACTCCTCGACGAACTTCCGATAGAGTTCGAGTATCATGAGCGTCTCGGCTTCCGCTTCCTCGCGCGAGGCGTGCGCCGTGTGCCCCTCCTGCCAGAGAAACTCCGTGGTGCGTAGGAACATGCGGGTGCGCATTTCCCATCGCACGACGTTGCACCATTGATTGAGCATCATCGGCAAATCGCGATGCGATCTGATCCACTGCGAGAACATATGGTTGATGATCGTCTCGGATGTGGGCCGCACTACCAGCGGCTCTTCCAGCTCCTTGCCGCCGCCGTGCGTGACGACCGCAAGCTCGGGCGCGAAGCCCTCGACGTGTTGCGCCTCTTTTTGCAGGAAGCTCTGCGGGATGAACAGCGGGAAGTACGCGTTGCGCGCGCCGGTTTTCTTGATGCGCTTGTCGAGTTCGTCGCGCAGCGCCTCCCAAATCGCGAAACCGTCGGGACGAAACACGATGCATCCGCGCACCGGCGAGTAGTCCGCCAACTCGGCGCGCAGGCAGATGTCGTTGTACCAGGCGGCGAAATCCTCACTGCGCGGCGTCACCTTCTTGTCGTTTTGCTTTGCCGGTTTTTCCGCCATTCGTCTTGCGTGACGACATTGATTATCGTCAATTGGTACAGTCTCCGGATAAAGTCGCCTCGAATCAACTTAGTCCGGAGCATGCCCGAGGTGAAAGTCATGAAGCTGAGACTCCGAATAGCTGCCGTCGGTCTTGCGCTGGCAACCGCGATCGCGGTGCTGGGCACGGCGTCGGCGCAAAGCGGTGAGAATATTTTCGCCAAGCGGACGATCGAGGTTGACGGCACCGGCGAGACGCGCACGTCTCCTGATACGGCGGATTTGGATCTCGCGATTGATACTCAGGCGAAGACGGCCGAGGAAGCCGCGGCACGGAACGCGGCACTGGCGACCAAGGTGATCGACGCGCTCAAGTCCAAACTCGGCGACAAGGGTAAGATTACCACTGGCGGATATTCGCTGGATCCCCAATACGACCAGCGCCCCAACGCGAAGCCCACGATTATCGGCTACAACGCGCAAAACACGGTGACGCTGAATACCGGCGCGTTGGACCTGGTCGGCGCGCTCATCGATTCCGCGATAGCGGCCGGCGCGAATCGCGTCAACTCGCTCAGTTTCAGTGTCAAGGACGACACCAAGGCGCGTACCGAAGCGATCGCGATCGCAACTCGCGACGCGCATGCTCAGGCCGATGCGCTCGCGTCTGCGCTGAACGTAAAGCTCGGCAAAGTCCTCAAGGCGACCACCGTCTCGCAAGAGCGGCCGATTCCGATTCGCATGGGGCGAGCGATGGCGATGTCGACGAATGTCGCAACGCCGGTCGAACCCGGCGAAGTCACTGTGCCGGCGACGGTTTCTCTCACCTTCGAGATTGAGTAGGTTTTGCTGTTGCGTTATCGACCGATTGCGCAGACGAGGCCAAAATGCTGAAGCCTGGCGATCCCGCTCCACCGTTCGATCTCGAATGCGCACTCGACGGGCGTACCGCCCGCTTGAGCCTCGCGAAGATTCCCTCCGAACTGGTTCTGCTCTTTTTTTATCCGCGCGATTTTTCGTTCATCTGTCCGACCGAAGTCACTGGCTTCAACAATGCGCTGAAGGAGTTCGCCGCCGAGGAGACGTCAATCGTGGGCGTTAGCATCGACAACGTGGACAGCCATCTTCGATGGGCCCGCGAGCTCGGCAGAATCGGCTATCCGATGCTCGCCGACCCCGACGGCAGTCTCGCGCGCGCCTACGGCGTATTCGACGAAAATGAGAAGGTCGCTTTGCGTGCAACGTTCATCCTCGATCGCAAGCGTAAAGTTGCATTCGCCGCATCATGCCCGCTGAACATTGGCCGCAGCGTCAGCGAGACGCTTCGAATCGTGCGCGCGCTCCGCACCGGCCGGCTCTGCCCGGCCGATTGGACTCCGGGCGTCGAGTGCGGTCCAACCGACCGCGAGTTCTAGGGCGAGCTTGGCAACAGTCGATCCCGCGGCAAAACGGCGGCTCTTCGAGCGGCTCTCGAGCATCCGCGAAATCGTATTCGGCGTGCAGGACGGCGTGCTGACGACCGCGGGTGTGCTGTGCGGGCTGAGCGGCGCGGTCTCGCAGCATTCGCAGGTCACGCTCGCTGCGTTGGCCTCCACCGCGGCCGGGGCGCTCTCGATGGCCGCAGGAGCCTACTTGGGCGCGCGCGCGGAAACCGAGGTCCTGCGCGCCGAGCTCGATCTCGTGCGCGCCGACGCCGCCGAAAAGCCGTACACCGTTCAGGAAGGGTTGCTCGACGAGCTGTGCAAGGAAGGACTCAGCCGCGAGGCCGGCTATCGCGTCGTACGCCTGCTCAGCACTTCCCCCAAGGCTCTCGAATCGACCGCCGAGGCGAAGATGTTCGGGTTCAGCGGGCCGACGTTCGGTAGGCCGGCGCTGGACGGAGTCGTGATGGGTATCGCATTCCTCGTCGGCGCGCTCGTTCCGTTGCTGCCATACATGCTGATCACGGTTCCGCGCTACGACCTTGGCGGCGCGCTCGCCGCAACCGCGCTCACCTTGTTTGGTGTGGGATACTTCGAGGGATGGCTTGCGCATCGCCGCGATCGATGGCGGTCGGGCGTGCGCTTTCTTGCAATCGCGATGAGCGCTGCCGCTGCCGGCTATCTGATCGGACTCGCGATCTCGCCACTCGGTGCAACCGCAGGCTAGCCTTGTTCGCGTGAAAATTCCTGCGTACTCATCGCTAGCCGCATTTCTCGCGCACTATCGCGCACTAAAATCAGACGCTGCTCTCAGCGCTGACGACGAGGAGTTGTTCGCAGAAATGTCGACAGTGATCGCGACACTCGCGCCCGAGGCTCGCGCCGCACTCGATTCCACCGAAGACTCCGCCAGCGCTCGACGCCATCGCGCTCGCGCCGAAATCCAGCTTCGCCGCGAGCTTGGCGCGCGCGGGATCCTCGCGGGCTGAACGATGCTCGCTTACCTCGTTCGGCGTATCGTTTTTGGTGCGGCAGTTCTCGTCGGGACTTCAATCATCACGTTCGCGATCGCATTCGTCGTTCCTGCCGATCCCGCGGTCGCGATGGCCGGGGCGAAGGCGGATCCGCAAACTCTCGCAACGATCCGGACCGAATTGGGCCTCGATCAGCCGGTCTACGTCCAGTACGCGCGCTACCTCGACCGCGCGATACACGGCGACCTCGGCCGCTCGTATATCCGGCGCGAGAGCGTGACGACGCTTATCGCCGATCGCTTTCCCGCTACCGCCCTGCTTGCCGGCGCGGCGAT
>NZ_DATDGQ010000102.1:0-3149 GCF_036522015.1 Binatus sp. (SeqCode) | reverse complement strand
GGGGGAGCAACTATCCTCGCCTCGCTGAGATCAAAAAGAAGTATGACCCGGACGGGTTGTTCTTCGTCCATAATGGAGTCGGCTCGGAACAGTGGAGCGCGGACGGCTTCACGAAGTTGTGAGCCGCGGCGCCCGGATTTGAGGAGAACTGCGATGGCCTGGATAAAAACTGCGGGTTCGAAGTAGAGGGAGCTGGAGGGGAGCAGAATCCTGAATCGCGCGCAGAAGGGCGCGCTGTTTAAGGACCCTCACCTTGATCCTCTCCCTCAAAGGGAGAGGAGAAACGAAGAATAGGAATTTACCAGAAGCGGACGCGGCCGGTGTCGACGTGGACGAAGTTGCTCTTCGGGTAGTAGCCGACGCCGCCGGCTTGCTGTGCGAGTGCGGCGCCGCGGAGTTGCGCGAGGCTGCGGCCCGGTACGCATATGTCGATCGCCTTGCCTTCGAGATGCAGGCTGTGGACGGCGACGCCTTCGCTGTTCGCATGGAGCATCGCGTTGGTCACGGGCGAGCGGTATCCGGAAATCACCTGGAACGCTTCGTTGGTTCCTAGCCGGTGTTGGATTCGGGTCAACAGATCGAGCAGTGCGGGATCGATCGGTTTTACTTCGTTGGCGCGGAAGTCGCGCAGGATGTAGTTGATGCGATCGAGCTCGTCGGGAATGTAGCGGCCATTTTCCCAGTAAGTGGTGGTCAGGCTTTCGTCCGTGTGCAGCGCGTAGAACTTGAGCGAGCGGCGTCGAAGCTGGACTGTTGTGCGAGCCATCGCGACCGCGGGCACGACGAGTTGTGCCGCGGCAATCGCGCTAATGCGGAGAAACCGCCGCCGCGATAAGTCCGCGGGACGCGTGGATTGCGCCTGTGATTGCTCCCTCAACTTTCGTCGCCGCAATAGAACCTGCCGGCGTTCCCCCTGCGCGCTCGGTCGTGGCCGTCACGTCGCGCGCGATTCCATCCTGGTCGTTCAGAACTTCCCCGGCAACCGACCAGTCCACTAGATTATCAATCCCATTGGCCCGCGCAAGGGCCCTTACGGCGTCGATTCCGCCTGTGCCTCTGCGGTAAATGTCCTTCTCGCTCTCGAGGAAAACGCGGCCGTCGTCGAGTTTCGCCAGCATCAGCGGCAGGTAAACGATTTCGCCGCGATCGTTCAGGTCGACGTCGTGGAACAGCGCTTCGATATCGTCAGGATGCAGGCGCACGCATCCGTGGGTTCGGTAGCTGTACACGCTGACGGGGTGATTGGTGCCGTGAATCCCGATCACCGGGAAACTGAGCCCGATCCAGTATTTGCCCAGCGGATTGTCGGGCCCGGGTTCGATTTCGTCCATGACGTCCTTGCCAGCTGCTTCCTCTTCCCGCTGTATCGACGCCGGCACTCGCCACGTCGGATCCTCGCGCATCTGGATTACCGTGAACGCGCCGGTGGGGGTCTGCCATTGCTTGCCGGGTTGGCCTATCGCGACCGGATACGCCCCGCTCAACCGGCCACCCTCGAAATGAAAGAGCATGCGCTGAGGCAGGTTGACCTCGATCAAATCGGATCCTTCGATGGGCACGATATGGCGATTGTCGATGTGAATTGCGTCGCCGGCTTTGAGGTGGTCGGTGACCTGCTTACCGTTGTCGCGCGCCAGAACTTTGGGGCTCTCGCCGAAGCGCGAGCCGATACGGGTAAAGGTGCTGCCCTCCCAGGCAATGAAATCGAATTCGCCACCCGCGATCCGATGGGCGATCGGCGGCAGCGGCGCGCCGGGCAGTGAGATCGCCGCGGCAGGGGCAGGACACAGCTTTGCGTCCGATGAAGGAGCAGTCGTGACAGTTGGACTCGCGTCGGGTAGAGCAGATGCGCTGGAGCGGGTCGATGTGAGGGCGCATAAGAGGAATGCCCCGAAGATTGCGCAGTTCAGTTTTGAAATCCAACTCGTCACACTTCAATTGTGACGAATTTTGGAAATCGACACGAATCGGTTCGTCAGGAAGGGGTCTTACCGGGACTCTAATGTCGGATATTAATTAGGTCTCACCTCTCATCGAACTCGAATAGTGAACAGCGCGGCCTACTTTCTTATTTTCTTGAGTGCCTGCTCGACGCCGGGCATGCGTTTGGGGAGCTCTTTCCCTTGCATTTTGGCCTGCATCAAACCGCCGATGCCGAGAATCATGTGATGAGAGTGAGCGTTGCGTATCGCGGTGCTGAAACCCATCGCGTCCTGCGCGGAATTGACCGCCCATTTGACCATGCGCAGCGTGAAGCGATCGCTCTCGGCGATTCGATTCGCGAGCGCCATCGTTTCGGCCTCGAGCTCGGCGCGCGGCACGACCAGGTTGACGAAGCCCAGGCGGGCGGCCTCGTCGGCGACGACGAAGCGGCTCTGGAAAAGAATTTCCTTGGCCTTGCGCGGCGGCATGTCCCACGGAATCGAGAAGTACTGCAGCAGCGAGGGCAGGAATTTGGCGTCGTCGGACGCAACGACGAGGTCCATCGCGGCGGCGAACATCCAGCCGCCGAAGATGCACAATCCCTGCACCTGCGCGATGGTAGGCTTGTCGAGATCGCGCCATCGGAGAGTGTTGTCGAGGAACATTTCGCGCGACTTGGCATACTCGCCGCGGACACCCTTGGGAAACGGGCGGCGCTGCTGGTCCTCTTTTTCCTCGGGCGTGCCGAGGTCGTGACCGGAGCAAAAATTGTCGCCGGCGCCGGAAAGAATGATCACGCGAACGTCGTCGTCGGCGTTGGCCTCGGCGAAGGCAGCGTCCATTTCCTCGAGCAGGCGCCGCGATTGCGCGTTCTTGTAGCGTGGGCGATTGAGGATGACCTTCGCAATCCGGTCGTGCTTTTCGTAGAGAACAGTTTTTTCTTCCATTGCTTTGCGTCCTGAAGGAGAGCGTCGAGATTGATTGCGACCTAATCCCTAACACCTTCCCATAGTGGGAAGGGGGACAAAAGTAAAAGAGTTGTGGGCGGCCCGCTTGCGCGAGATTCGGCGGGTTGGATACGGTCGGAATCATCCTGGCCAAGGCGGTGCGAATTGATGGCGCTGTGGAAACCCGATCAAACTTTTTACCCGTCGGCGCGAATGGCGATGCAGGCGCCGCGCGAGCAGCTCGGCTACGTCGTCACGTTCAATCCAACGCCTGCGAAC
>NZ_DATDGQ010000101.1:0-5720 GCF_036522015.1 Binatus sp. (SeqCode) | reverse complement strand
GAGCAACGCGACCGGCAGGAACAGCCTCCGGACTGCTTCGCGTTTCGTGTCATTCTGACGACGGGAGCGTTAGCGACGGGAGGAACGGACCTCGGACAGCTTCGCGTACGCGAAGCCGGTACCGGTTTTCCGAAAATCGCGCAGCGCTCCTTCCCGCCGCACTCACCCGGAGCCAGTGAGCCTGAACAACTCGCGCGCCTCACCAAGTCCTTTGAGTTCATGAATTCCCGCCGGTTCGAACGCGAGCTCTGATCCTGCGAGCAAGTGTTTCGTGGTGGCCGAGACCAGCACCTCGCCCGCCGCCGCAACCCCCGCGACGCGTGCGGTTTCATGCACCGCGAGACCGCGTACGTTGTCGCCCACGAACTCCACCTCGCCCGTGTGAACCCCGGCCCGAATCGCGATACCAAGATGGGTGACCGAAGAACCGATCGCACGCGCGCATCGAACCGCTCGCGCAGGACCGTCGAACACGGCGAGAAATCCGTCGCCAGTGGTCTGAATCTCCCGCCCTCGAAAACGGTTGAGCTCTTGCCGCACCTGGCGGTTATGCTCGAGCAGCAGCTCGCGCCAGGCGAAATCGCCGAGCCGCCTGAGATGCGCGGTCGATTCGACGATATCGGTGCATAGCATGGCGGCAAGCACGCGATCTCCATCAGCCGGCACCGCGAAGATCCGCGCGCTGTCGAACTCGATTGCTTCGAAAGGCTCGTCGCCGACCACCCAGGCATCGTGGCCGGGAGGAATGTCATAAACATCGTCGATCCCGATTTCGCACGCTTCGCCCGCATCGCTTTCCAGATGGAGCCGCCCCTTGAGAACGACGCCCTGATGATGGATTTGGCAGGAGTGAGTGTGAGCGATTGGACCGACATCACGCGACCAGCGCCACCCGGGTTCCAACCAGAACCGCCCGATCATGGTCTCGCTATGGGATACGATCTCGACTCGCCCATGCGGAAAGCGCCGAACCTCTTCCGGACTGCGAAAACTCTTGGCCTGTGTACGCGCCATAGGATTCCTAGACAACGGTTACGCGGCGGGAGTATAGGCGAGCGCCTCACTAGACTCAAACCAGGATACATTACGGTCCCCCTTCCCGCTCGGGAAGGGGTTTGGGGTTAGGTTCCGCGCGCGCTCGGCGCGCACTCTGACTGAAGCGAGCAACGCGTCCGCGCGATCTTGTCATCCTGACGAAGCGAGCAACGCGAGCGGGCGGGCTTCCGGACAGCTTCGCGTAAGCGAAGCCGGTACCGGTTCTTCTCGCGGCGTCACTCCTCTTCTTTGATTATTCGTTGAACGTGCTCACTGTGCATCAACACTTCCTGATGATTTCTCCTTCTTTGAAGCGATGCATCCGTGAAGACCTGAATATGTTCTCCATATTCATTGTGACCCTTGATCAGAATCCTCCCGCAATAGCGATAAACTTCCACGCTTTCAATGCACTTGCTGCATTCAAAAAATGCCTTCCCGAGTGGAACGTCTACAACACTCGAAGAGACTGGTCGCCCCAACCGGGGGGATTTTGAGCCGCAAGAGTTCAGGGATGAACTGTTCATCCTTACGCCTCGACGCCCGCCATGCTTTGATCGCGTAATGGTCAACAGCCACGACGCTATTCGCTCGCTCCCTCGAAAAGCCCCGCCATCACGCCGGCAACACTTTCCTGGAAAAAAAGAAATTTGACGGAACGAAACTACCCTTGGTAGTGCGGACATCCCAGAACCACAAGCGAATGTATAATTGCTCCCCCTTCAGGCAAATCAACCTGTCAGAATCGCACCGCGAACAATCGCAACAGCGTCGCTATGCGTAGTTTTTGGGCGGCCTTCGGGGCGTTGGCGACAAGATCGAACTTACTGTTACGATTGTAGCCCGTGAGCACAACCAGCATGGGCGCAACCGCATCGAGTCAAAACTACGCTGAACGGGTGAAGAATCCCGGCCCCGGCGCTGCCGTTCTGATCGCCGACGACGATCCTGCCATCCGCCTTGTTTTGAGGCATCGGCTCGAAGCCGACGGCCATCGCGTCGAAGAAGCCATCGACAGCGCGTCCGCGCTCACCGCGTTACGCACCAACAAATTCGACGTCGCCCTGCTCGACATCATCATGCCGGGCAACGGCGGACTCGACGTGCTGTCGGCCGCGCACAGCGAAACGATCCGCACTCTCATCATCGTGATCACCGCGGCCAGCACGATGAACAACGCGGTCGAGGCGATGAAGCGCGGCGCGCACGACTACCTGACCAAGCCGTTCGCCAATCTCGATCTGGTCGCCGCGGCGATCAAGCGCGCGGTCGAAGTCGGCGCGCAGGCCGCCGATCTCAACCGGCTCAAGGACGAGGTTAATCGCCAGCTCGTCGGCGGCGAGATAATCGGGCGCAGCGCGGCGATGCAGGAAGTTTACAAGCTGATCGGGCGTGTCGTCACCAACGACGCAACCGTTTTGCTCAGCGGCGAGAGCGGTACCGGCAAGGAGCTGGTCGCGCGCGCGATTCATTTCAAGTCGGCGCGATGGCGCTCGCCGTTCGTCGCCGTCAACTGCTCCGCTATCCCGCACGGCCTGCTCGAGAGCGAGCTGTTCGGGCATGAGCGCGGCTCGTTCACCGGCGCGTCCGAGCGGCGCGCCGGCAAATTCGAGATGGCCGACACCGGCACCATCTTCCTCGACGAAATCGGCGACTTGCCGGTCGAGTTGCAGCCCAAGCTGCTGCGCGTGCTGCAGGAGCGCGAGTTCACCCGGGTCGGCAGCGTCGAGACGCTCAAGGTCAAGGCGCGCGTTATCGCAGCCACCAACCAGAACCTCGAGACCCTGGTCGCCGCGCGGAAATTCCGCGAAGACCTGTACTTCCGCTTGCGCGTGATTCCGATCCAGATGCCGGCGCTGCGCGAACGGCGCGACGATATCGGCGAGCTGACCGACTACTTCGTCTCCAAGGCGGTCCAGGAGATGGGCGCGCGCGCCAACACGATCAGCCCCGAAGCGCGGATCAAGCTGGAGTCCGCCGAATGGCCCGGCAACGTGCGCGAACTAGAAAACGCCGTGATGCGTGCGGCGTTGCTCGCGCCGGGCAATACGATTCGCGCCGACGACGTCGAGCTGTCGCGTCCGGGGGGCGTTGGCGCGGGAGCATCGTCCGCGACCGACGGCGCCGAGCTCGGCGATATCATCTCGACCCGCATCGCGGGATGGTTCGATTCGCCGGGCGGCGAGGAGCCGCGCGACCTCTACCATCGGCTGGTGGCAGAGATTGAGCGTCCGCTGGTCGAGCTTGCGCTCAAGCGCGCCGGTGGCAACCAGGTGCGCGCGGCGCGGATGCTCGGGCTCAACCGCAACACGCTGCGCAAGAAGATCACCGACCACAAGATCGTACTGACCAAATTTCCCGGCGGATGACGCGGCTACCCTCGCACTTCTACGCGATGGTCGATCCGGCCGGCGGACACGAGCCGGTCCCGCTGGCCGAAACCCTGCTCGACGCCGGCGCACGAATCATGCAGCTACGTCTGAAGGACGCGCCCGGCCGCGACTTTCTCGCAGCAGCCCGCGCGATTGCCGAGATGTGCCGCAAGCGCGGCGCGATTCTGATCGTGAACGATCGCGTCGACATAGCGATTCTCGCCGAGGCGCAGGGAGTGCACCTCGGGCAGACCGATCTGCCGCTCGAAGCGGCGCGGCGAATCGCGGGTCCCCGAATGATTGGCATCTCAACCCACAATGTCGAGCAGGCGCGTGCGGCCGAAGACGGCGGCGCGGACTACATCGGCTTCGGCCCGATGTATCCCGGCGGCCTGCGCAATAGCGCTGCCGGGATGGGCCTCGACGGTCTGCGCGCGATCCGCGCCGCTGTAAAGATTCCAATCGTCGCAATCGGTGGAATCACTGAAGCGCGCATCGCAGAAACGCTCGCAGCCGGTGCCGACGCCGTAGCAATCATCACCGACGTACTGAACGCTCCGGACATCGCCGCTAAAGTCCGCTCAATCCTCGCGATCGCGCGCAACTGATTCCGTATCAGCTCTTTGTGTCATCCCGAGCGTAGACGAGGGACCCCGGATCTTTCTCGGGCTCAGGTAGCCGCACCTCGCCTACGGCGCGACCGAGCTGCCGTTCGTGTCATCCTGAGCGCAGCGAAGGATCTCGCGCGTCAGCGCGTCTCATAGCATGCATCTGCGCTCGCTCCATGGATGGGGTGCGGTGATCCGCATCCAAAACCATCCGAGGTCCCTCGGCTACGCTCGGGATGACACAAGGGAGAAGACGACCCAACGAAAGATCTGCAGGAGAATCTTGTGGTGAAAGTTCTACGCCGTAGCCGGAATCGGTGCCGATGGTTGCCTCGCTTGCTCGGATTCGAAGGAGCGGCATGAGTACGTTACCGCCGCGCCCAGCAGGCACATCACAACGAATGCTTCGAAGGCGGATGTGTAGCTGCCGGTGAGATCGTAGATCTTGCCTGCGCCGACCGGGCCGACGAATGCGCCGATCGTGTTGAAGACGCCGGCGATGCCGCCGATTGAGCCGAAGCGTTTTAGTCCGAGCGACTCTGCTACCAGCATCGGGATCAGCACCAGCGGCGCGCCGAGCGACAGGCCGAAAATCAGCACGAATGGAATCAGCACCGCGGTTCGCGCCGCGCCGAAGATCAAGATCATGCCGACGCAGGCGGCCAGGAAGTTTAACGACAGTGCGACTCTTGCGCTGACGCGATCTGCCAGCAGGCCCATCCCGAGCTTGCCGAAGGCGGCGAACACGAGCACAAGGCTCGCCGTCCCGGCCGCGAATGATGGCGAATAGCCCAGTTCGGTGAGATAGGTGATCAGATGCAATCCCGCACCGGCCGCGACCGCCGCGAAAAAGAACGACGCCGCAGAAATCATCCAGAATGAGCGGCAGCGCAACGCCTCGCGCAGCTCGAACCCGGGCAACGCGTCGCTGGCTTGCGCGACGCTGACGCCCTCGGCCTGCGGCGGCCTGGTCTTCACGACGAAAATTATCAGCGGCACCACGACCAGGAACATCGGGATCGCCAACGCCACATAACCGGCGCGCCATCCGCCGCGCACGATCGCGAAGTTACCGACCATCGTCATCGCCGCACCGCCGAGCGAGGTGCCGGCGAAAGTTATACCCATCGCCAGCCCGCGGCGCGCACCGAACCAGTTGGCTATCACCAAGGAGCACGGCAGCAGGGTCGATGCGCCGATGCCGACGCCGAGCAGCACGTAAGCGCCGAATAGCGGCCCGAACGAATCGACGCGGCTGGCAATTAGAAAAGAGACGCCGGTCATGATTGCGCCTGCGACCATCACGATGCGCGCCTCGACGCGATCGAGCAGCCATCCGACGAGCGGAGCGCTGATCCCCGCCGAGATCGGCAGCGCGAGCCCTTGCAGCGTGGACAGTTGCGCGCGCGGCCATCCGAAGTGTTTCAGCAGATGCGGAAAGAACAGGCCGCCCGTGTTGTAGCCCGAGCCGAACACGAACATCAGCACGACGAACAGGCTCGCGACGATGATCCAACCCTGGCGTTCCCGTTGTGTCATCAGAGAAGTCTCCCTCGCTGAGACTTATAGCGACACGACGAGAGATCGTCGAGGGCGAAACTTATTCGAGCGCGGCCGTCGGGATGTAGCCTTCGAGTCCGTTCTTCATCCGGATTCTCATGTAGTTCAGCGAAAGGCCGACGACGTGAACATTGTGGCCCTGGTG
>NZ_DATDGQ010000100.1:0-10328 GCF_036522015.1 Binatus sp. (SeqCode) | reverse complement strand
CGCTGCCCTACCCTGCCCGTCGTGCAGCGAAATTGCCGTCGGCAAATCGGCGGCGCGACCGTCGTGCAGGAAAATGGATTTGGCGCGCAGCCCCCATAGCGGCGCCGTGCGCATGATCGTCGGTCCTGCGGCGCCCGAGGTGATTCCATCGCCGAGCGCGCCCATGTTGTGTAACAAAAAATCGCCGTAGGGATGGAACGTCTGCTGCGCCAGCGCCTGGTTGACGGTCGAACTCATCCGCGTGCCGCCCGTCGAAGCCGGTATGAACGATGCGGGATTCGACGCTGTGGTGAGAGACGGAGCGTGGCATCCCGAGCATCCCACCTCCGAGAACAGCGCCTTGCCCCGGGTTGCTGACCAGTTTTGCGGAATCGTCGGTGGCGGCGCGAGCGCGCGCATGAAGTCCGTGAAACGATCGATGTCGGCACGGCCGTCGGGTCCGGTCTGATCTTCGATGCCGGTATCTTCCAGCGTAATCCCGTATTGACTGACGCCTATGGCGCAATCGCTGGTGTCGGTCGGATTGTCCGGGTTCGTGATTCCCATTTCGTTAAGGTACGCGTCGCCGGAGAACGCGCGCAGGAACGCGTGATCGTCCTTCCATCCGAAGCGGCCGACGTGCGCGGTATGCAGGAAATTTTCGGTGACCATCTTGACCGTGCCGCGAACTGATTGCGGCTCGTTCTGCGCCAACTGGATCAGCGCCTCATCCGATACCGCCTCCACCAGTCCATCACCGAGCAGCGCAAGTGCGGCGCGTCCGGCAACACAATCGCCCCCGCTCGCGAAATTCGTGCTCGTAGGGTCGCACGTCGGCAAGTCGGTGTTGAACGTGGTCTTCATCGCCTCCTCTTGCTGACACGCCGAAAGTTGGCATCCCGGAACGGTTATCTGGCATCCAAGCGGCTCGGCATGCACGCCGCTGGCGAAGATCGGCGTACCACCCTGCAACTGCGCGCCGTTGCGGAGCATATTATCGACGGCAAAGATGTGGACCGGCCCCGGATCGGTGTTGTTGCGCACGCGGATCTCGTTGATAAAGAGGCCACCACCGCCTGTCGCCGGCTGCGAGTGGCATCCCGTACAAGTCGTACCGTTGAAGAGCGGACCCAGTTGAGGCAATTCCTCGATTTCCTTGAAATTGAGCTGGCCGGTGGCGAAAGTCGAGAGGTCTGGGATGCTGCTTGCGACCGCCGGCAGCGGCGCGCCGAAACCGTCGAGATTGATTGGGTAGTTTGGCGGCGGCTCGGTCGAGGCGCGGCGATTGGCGGGTCCGGCTTGCGCGTTGGGCGGCGTCGCGGTCACGATTGCGCACAGCGTCAAAACAACTATCCCAAGAGCGGTCTGAGTCTTCACATCCTGACTCCTTGCCCTGCCGTCGATTTCCAAAATCGCCGGCGAGGCTGTTCCGCAACCGCGCGCCTCAAATCGCGCGGGTACACATTCGCACCTAACTGTCGGTCGCGCTTTTGGGATTTCCCGGCTGTCCGCGAACTCCCCCGAACAGTCACATCATTGAGAACGGATATGTGGTTGGCTCATTTTGAGGTCGTTGCGACCTCGGAGAAACTCCGGGCAGAATGAGCCGAGCCGGTATTTATCAATGTCGCTATAAGATTACAAGTCTCTCGAAAACACTTTTTCTTAATTTCTTCATATCGCATATATGCACATAGATGCATTTGCAGGCAGACGTCACCAGAAAATGGCGCAATAGCGCTGGCGCTGCACCGAGAGCCGCGCAATAGCTGGCGAGATAAATCAGACGGTTAGCGCAGCGACGCTCGCAGCAAGACCGGAAGTTGGGCGGTGAATTCGCTGCGTGAAAGCGTCAGCTCGTAGCCGGCTTCGCGGGCGGCCTTCAGCGGTTTCAGATCGACGTGCGATGCGAATCCGATCACGCGCGCGCCCGGCGCGGCGACTCTGACTTTCTCGAGCGTTGCGAGCGCGGGAAATGTGGCGTCGGAAAGGTCGGTGAAGATGATCGAGGGATGAAGCTCGGCGCATCGCGCGGCGATCACATCTAAAGACGACGCGTACTCGACTTCGGCGCCGACCGCGGCGGCGACTGCGTCAATCTTCGCGCGGAAGAACAAGTCGCGGACCAGTCCGAGTGCCTTCATATCATGTCGGCGAGTTTTACCGCGCGGGCGGTGCCGTTGCGGAAGCGCGCGGGTGAAAATGGCGTGAGATCGATCGACGGCGTGCGCTGCTTGACGAGGTCGGCGATCACTTCTCCGGTCAACGCCGAGAGCAGGATACCGCTGCGGAAATGGCCAGCGGCGTAGAATACGTTGGCGACGGTCGGCGACGGGCCGAGCACCGGCAGCAGGTCATCGCTCGCGGGGCGGAGTCCCGCCCACGCCTCGCGAAAAGGAATCGAGGCGATCGACGGGACCATCGCACGCACTGCGCGAAGGATTCGTTCCATCCCGTCGAGCGTCACGGATTTGTTGAAGCCGGCGTCCTCGAAGATCGAACCGGCGAGAATGCGCCCATCGCGCCGCGGCACCAATATTCCAGCGGTTGAAAACAGCGACGGTCCGACCAGGCCGGGGCGCGCGTCGAAACACAGGATTTGACCGCGTACCGGGTAGAAGTGGATGCGATCGTCCTCGAGGCCGCGGATGTCGCCAGCCCACGCGCCGGCGGCGTTGATAATGACGTCGCCGGTCTCCAGCGCGCCGTCGGCCAGCCGCAGACCTGTCGCGCAACCGCCCTCGATCGCAACCGAATCGACGCGGGCGCCCTCGCGAAAGTCGGCGCCGGCGTTGGTGGCGGCGTTGATATAGGCAAGCGTGAGTTTGCGATTCTCGACGCGCCGATTGTTTGGCAGGTGCAGCGCGAAGATGATTTTTTCCGACAGCACCGGGGCGAGCGTGAAGGCCTCGCGCGGCGACAATTCTTCGACGTCGCCGCCGGCCGCGCGCTGCCATCGCGCTCGCGATTGCAATTCGGCGCGGGCGGCGTCGTCAAACGCGACGTAGAGCACGCCGTTAGTATCATACTCGGGATCGACGCCGCTCTCGGCCGTGAGGCGTTCAACGATCGCATCAAAAGATCGCTTGCCGGCCAGCGCCAGATCGAAAAACACGCCGGGCTCGTGCGCCTCGGCCTGCGGCCCGATCAGTCCGGCCGCCGCCCACGAAGCTTCGAGGCCGAGCCGTCCGCGTTCGAGCACCGAAACCTGGACGCCTTCGGACGCGAGTCGCCATGCGACAGAACTGCCGATTATGCCGCCGCCGATTACGAGAGCTTTCACCCCGACCAGACTACCGGCGCGATGCGATAGGTGAAAGCATGCGGCGACGCACAGAATTGTGTTTAATCGTGGCTCACTAAGACGGGTGTGCTCGAGATCGCGGCGCGCCGGACGATGTCAAACATCAACAGCGCGAGCACCAATGGCATCAACGTCAACGACGCGAACAGGCTCAGTATTCGTGCGAACATTGGGAAGAACCACACCAGAAACAAGATCGATTTTTCCCACGACAGAAAACCCGAGCGCATTGCGTCCCACGACAGCCAGGCTAAAGGCACCGCCAGCAGCACCGAATCGTAGTCGAGAAAGTACGGGGTGATCAGCAGGGTTCCCACGGCCAGGGCCGCGGCTTTGACTGGAAATCCGCCGGGCTTGAGCCAGACCCACAACACCACGCACGCCGCGGGGATGCTCACCGCCGCCTGCATCATGTAAGACGCCCGGACAGATGCGCCCCACAGTCTCGCCACGCCGAAGATGCTCTGAATCTTGCCGAATCCGATGTCGCCCTGCTCCAGCATTTCGTGGGTCGTTACCGGGACGATGGCCAGGAACCCCCGCCATGTCTCTATTCCGAACAGCGCCGCCGAGATTCCCGCGAACGCCGCGACCACCAGCGCCGCGCCGGCAATAGCTCGCCACTGGCGCGTTGCCAGAAGAACCAGAGGCAGCAGGAGGCCGAACTGCGGCTTGTAACAGAGCAGTCCGAAAAACGCGCCTGCGACCCAAGGGCGGCGTTCGAGCAGCAGCAATCCACCGCCAAACAGGGCAGCGGTTATCAGGCCGTTCTGTCCGTCGAGAACCGTCAGCAGCGCGCCCGGAAATGCGAGCGCCACCCACGGCGTGTCGCGCCCGGGCACGACTTTCCCCACCATGCTCAAATAGGCCGCCAGCCCAACCAGCGTCCAGACGATCAGCGCACTGCTATAAGGGAGGATCGCAAGCGGGAAAATTATAGTGAGAAACATGGGCGGGTATTCGAATCTCTGGAAACCCGGAGATTTGGCGCCCAGCGTCGCCTTCTCGGCGACGGCCAGCTTCGTGCGGTCGTACACCGCCGCAGGATCACCCCGGAGCGCTAGCGAGGAAGCCGAATAGTACGGGGGGAAGTCGCCACCGACGGGCGCCAGCGTCGCCCGGATTCCGCCCGGTCTGAATACCAGCCAGGCGACGAACAGTGCGAGGTAGCACGCGCAGAGCAGTCTCGAGTAGCCGCGGACGCGCTCGGCGTTCAGCCAGCTGGCCTCTCTGAACACGTCGACGAAAGCCCGCACCCGGCCTTGAGACGGGGAGCCGTCCGGGCCAGCCACGCCCGGACTCGAAGCCGCACCCGAGTCGCCGCCCACTACGATTGCTTTCACGGCGATTAGACTACCGGCGCGACCAACGCTGCGAAAGCGCTCGGGCGCTGAGCTATTGCGGAGGCTCTCTGTCGGTGATTCACTCGCACGTCGTTGAAGCCTCAGCGCTACTCGCTCCTTTCCGCATCGCCATGGACGGTACTCCTGTCGATCGCACTCGCGACGGCTGACAACTTCGCCGAGCCGGATCTGTGGATTCACATGCTGACCGGCCAGACGACGCTACGCACAGGCCACATTCCGCGCTTCGACACTTACTCGTACAGCGCGGTTGGCGCGCCGTGGCACAATCACGAATGGCTGTCGCAGGTGGCGCTGGCTTTCTTCTACGCGCATCTCGGGGTCTTCGGCCTCAAGCTTCTGAAGCTGATCTGCTCGAGCATCCTGATCGTCGCACTGGCGATCGGAATTTCCGCGAGCGGCGCGGCAGCACGAGTGCAGCGGCTGACGTTGATTCTCAGCGCCGTCGCCATCTCGACCCAAATGCAATTTCGGCCGCAGCTCTTCACCTTCATGATGATCGCGGTCGTCATGATGGCGCTCGCGATCGAGGTTTACCGCGGAAGTGCAATCCTGTGGCCGCTGATTCCGATGTTCGCGTTGTGGGCCAATTTTCACGGCGGGTACATCGTCGGACTCGGCGCGATGGGCATCGCGGCTGCGAGCATGTTCGTCCAGGGATGGTTTGGCGACGCAGATCGCATCGCGTCGGCGTGGCGGCTCGCGTTGGTCACGCTCGGATGCGCGGCGGCCACGATTCTGAATCCATTCGGCGTGGGATTATGGACGGGTGTGGCGCATTCGGTTGGCGATCCGCTGATTCGGCAAGTGATCGCCGACTGGGTGCCTCTGCCGAAGATGATGTTGTCACTGTGGCGAAATTCCCCTGCCGAATTGCTTGGTGATGTGGCACCCCTGCTGATGTTCGCCGGATTTGTTGCGGCGGTTGCGATGACTCCCAACGTCGAGGACGCGGCACTGGACGCAGTCGCGACGATCTTCATCGGCGCCGCTTTCTATGCCGCGCGCAACGTAGCGATCGGCGTGATCGCGGTCGCGATTCCGCTGGCGCGTCACGCGAGTCTGGTGTTGGAGCGCGGGGCCGAGCGCAAGAGTGATGCGCAGGTCGCCGGCAACGACGAGCCTCCCGCGGCGCTGATGGCGATTTGCGCGATTGCGCTCGCGCTCGTCGGTGGAACGTTCTCCAATAACCTCAAAACCTGGAAGCCGATGCCGACCGGCGCGCTCACGTACATGCAACAGCACAAACTTCACGGCAATATCCTTGCACAGTTCGAATGGGGCTCGTACGTGATTTGGCACATGGGCGACGCGTTCAAGGTTTATATCGACACGCGCACCGAGCTCGTCTACACCGACAAGCAGGAAGGCGACTACGCGAAGTTTTTCTACGGAATGCCGGGATCGGAGCAATTGCTCGAGGCATATCCGCACGACTACGTGCTGATGGGGGGTAATACCAAGGGCGTCGACGTCGTCAGGAAAGACCCGCGCTGGCATCTACTATATAGCGATCAAACCGCGGCGCTTTTCGGACGCTCCGCGCTCCCCGGCGAAGCGCCGGTCGTCGGCAACGTCGCAGGCATCGGCGGCAAACCTGCAGACACCTATTTTCCGTGACGCGCCGAGTGATAAATGTCGTGGAATCGGAGGCTCCATGGCGCGACTTATCAAAGGGATCGACACCAAGCTGATTCACGCGGGCGAGCCGGATCCGCTCATCGGCGGCGCGGTCACGATGCCTATTTTTCAGTCCTCGACCTACGAATACGCCGGGCAGACCAGCTACCACGACCTGCGTTATATCCGCCTCAACAACACTCCCAATCACGCGGTGCTGCACGCCAAACTCGCCGCGCTCGAAAATGCGGAGGCCGCGCTGGTCGCGACCAGCGGGATGGCGGCGATTTCGGCCACGCTGTTAACCATCCTCGCCGGCGGCGGGCATCTCCTCGCGCAGGACTGCGTTTACGGCGGCACGCACGATCTGTTTGTCGAGGAATTTCCGCGCTACGGGCTGTCGGTGGATTTCGTCGACGGCGACGAGCCGGCCACCTGGCGCGAGGCGATTCGCCCCAACACCAAGGCAATCTACGTCGAGGCGATGTCGAATCCGCTGCTCCAGGTAAGTGATTTGCAGGCGGCGGTGGATTTCGCTGCTGAGAACGGGCTGGTCTCGATCATCGACAATACGTTCGCCAGTCCGATTAATTTTCGTCCCGCGGAAATCGGCTTCGACCTGTCGCTGCATAGCGGCACCAAGTACCTCAACGGGCACACCGACATCGTCGCGGGCGCGGTGATCGGGCGCGCGGACCTGGTCCAGGGCATTACGCGTACGCAAAACCATCTCGGCGGCAGTCTCGACCCACATGCGTGCTTCCTGTTGCATCGCGGGATGAAGACGCTCGCGGTGCGCGTGCGCCATCAGAACGAAAGTGCGCTCAAGGTCGCGCGATGGCTCGAGCAGCATCGCGCGGTCGCGCGGGTGAACTATCCGGGCCTCGAAAGCCATTCGAATCACCTGCGCGCGTGCGAACTGTTCGACGGTTTCGGCGGCGTGCTGAGCTTCGAGCTGGAGGGCGGACTCGACGCGGCTGGCCGCTTCATGGATCGCGTGACGATACCGATAAGTGCCCCGAGCCTCGGCGGCGTCGAGACCTTGATCACGCGTCCGTCCACCACTTCGCATTCGGGAATGTCGGCGGCGGAGCGCGCGCGGGCGGGAATCGGCGACGGCCTTATCCGGCTGTCGATAGGCCTCGAGTCGAGCGACGATCTGATCGAGGACTTCGAGACGGCGCTCGGCGGCTGACGCGTTTCGGTTTTTGGGCGGCGCTCGATCAGAGCATTTTGGGACACCGCCTGCGACAGCGTAGAAATTCGACGACGCAAGCCAACCTCGGACGACGATAGCTGTTTGTTGCAATCCCCCGTTGGGCATTGGATTTGCTTACCGTTCACGTGTGGACTCTCGGATCGATTCGTCCGCCGAGGGCTTGGGGATTGCGGCGCGGCGCTCCAACAACGGCACGTCTGCGCCGACCACGCATCCCATTGCCGCACCGATAGCCCAAGTCGCCGCGATCGAACCGGCGATGACGCTCGCGATGGACGACGGCGACAACTTCGATGGGGTGTCGTTGATAGTGCGCACGGGCGCACTGGCGATAGTCGCCCTTGAAATCGGATACACGGTGCTCGACCGCGTCGTGTATCCGCTCACCTACGCGAAAACCATCCCGTTTCACATCGCCTGCATTGCGCTGGGCATGATCGCGTTCATGACGGCGTTGTCGTCGCGCGCGATGCGGAACTGGCGCGCGATCGCGCTGGTAAGCTGTACGGGGATCATAGCCAGTACGGCGTGGATCGCGGTGATCGCTGGCAACTGTGACGCGCTGGTCGCGTCGATCGTGTTGTTTTTCTTCGGTGCAGGCGCGCTGCTGCCATGGAGTCCGCGCTGGCAGGCGGCGCTCGAGGCCGGCGGAGTGATTGCGATGCTTGGGTACTCGATGAACGCCGCCGATCCGGCTCCCAGTGTGACGCTCGACTGGACGAGGGTATTGGGCGCGCTGGCGTTGTCGCAGATAACTGCGGTCCATGGCGCTCGCTATCGGCGGAAATTGGCCGAGCACCTGGCGGCGCTGGCCAGCAACCATCGCTCGCTCATCCGCGAAATGGATCTGCGTGCTGAAGCCGCGTCTGCGCGGGAACGCGATCACGTTCAGCTGCAGACCAGCGAGGCTGTCCTGCGCAAGATGTTCGAAGCATCACCGGATAACATCGCGGTCAACAGCCTCGCCGACGGACGTTTCATTCTGGTCAACGACGAGTACCAGGTCGCGGGGTACACTCGCGACGACGTGATTGGGAGCAGCGTCGTCGCACTTGGAATGTGGCCTGACGAACAACAGATGATTCGGTTTGTCGAGAAGATTAACCAAACCGGCCGCGTCAAGAACATGGAGATCACGCAGCGTCGAAAAGACGGCACCGACGAGACGAATCTGATCTCGGCCTCTATGATCGAAGCCAACGGCGAGCCGTGCGTGATGTCGATGACCCGGGACATCACCGAGATGAAACGGGTCGAGACCAACCTGCGCGCCAGTCACGCCGCATTGCGCAAAATCTTCGACGCAACGCTGGACATTATCGTCGTGACGCGGCTATCCGACGGCGCTTACATCGATTTCAACCAGCAATTCGAGCGCTTCGGCTATGGGCAGCAGGACCTCGACGATTCCCGCAAAGGCCAGCGTCAGATCTGGGCGAGCGAGGAACAACATCAGCAGCTTCGCGATCGCATTATGGCCGAAGGCGTCGTGCGCAACATGGAGGTCGATTTCGTGCTTCCCGACGGCCGCCCGATGCCGGCGCTGTTGGCCGCGGTACGCGTCGAGCTCGAGGGCGAGGACTGCGTGGTCACGATGATTCGCGACCTGACCGCGTCAAAAGGGGCCTCGCGCAAGCTCGAAGAGACCGTAAAGGCGCTGACCGAGAGCGAGGAGACCTTCCGCAAACTGTTCGACGCGAACCTCGACAGCATGACCCTGACCGGAATCGACGGCAACTACATAGACGTCAACCAGGAGTTCGTCAGGGCGACCGGGTTTTCGCGCGAGGAGGCTGTCGGCCATCACTTCACCGAGCTCAATATGTGGATCCATCCGGACGAAATGATCGCTTTCGGCGATCAACTTCTCAGGACCAACGAAGTCCGGAACCTCGAGGTCGCTTTCCGTCAAAAGGACCTCACCGAGCATCCGGTGCTTCTTTCGGCGGTAAACCTGGAGCTCCACGGACAGCTCTGCTGTCTGACGATTTCGCGCCGAATCTCGGACCTCAAGATGACCCAGCGCGAACTGGTCGCCGCGCGTGAGGCGGCGCTGGCTGCGTCGCGGGCCAAGTCGGAGTTCCTGTCGAGTATGTCGCACGAAATTCGCACGCCGATGAACTCGATTCTCGGGATGTCCGATCAGCTGATGGAAACCGCGCTGAACGATGAGCAGCGAAGATATTTGAACACCGTCATCAGCAACGGTCATGCGTTGCTCGCACTGATCAACGGCATCCTCGACCTGGCCAAGGTCGAGAGCGGACGGATCAGCCTCGAGGCGGTCGAATTCAACCTCAAAGACGTGACCGAAAAGGTGCTCGAGACGCTGGCGATTCGCGCGCACGAAAAAGGCCTCGAGTTGATGGTGCGGTTTTCGCCGGAGGTCCCCGAGTTCGTCCTCGGCGATGCCTTGAGACTCGGTCAAATCCTCATCAACCTGATCGGCAACGCGATCAAATTCACGCAGAAGGGACAGGTGCTGGTGTCGGTCGAGGCCGACTCGACCATCGCGGGCCGGCTCAAGTTCACGGTGACGGACACCGGAATCGGAATTGCCGACGACAAGCGCCACCTGCTGTTCCGCGCCTTCAGCCAGGCCGACTCTTCGACCTCGCGCAAATACGGCGGCAGCGGGCTCGGACTGGCAATCGTCGCGCGGCTGGTCGTGCTGATGCACGGCACGGTTGAGGTGGCGAGCGAACCGGGAACCGGCAGCGCGTTTTCGTTCACCGCGCAATTTGAAGTCGCATCCAGTCCGCCGGCATCGGAGTCGCAGCACCGGACCTTCGCCGGCGTGAGGATACTGTTGGTCGCCGACAACGACGATAGTCGCTCGATT
>NZ_DATDGQ010000099.1:0-12860 GCF_036522015.1 Binatus sp. (SeqCode) | reverse complement strand
CGAACGCACCCCAGAAAATCTTCGGCGCGACGGCCGCAGGATCGACGTCCGCCAGAATGATGGCAGCGTCGTTGCCGCCGAGCTCGAGTGTGACTCGCTTCAAATCGGGCGCGGCTGCCGCAGCGACTCGCTTGCCGGTCTCGACCGAGCCGGTAAATGAAATCTTTCTCGGCACCGGATGCGTTGTCATCCACGCGCCGAGCTCGTCGCCGCCGGAGATGACGTTGAGGACTCCCGGCGGCACGATGTCGCGCAGAATCTCGCCGAGCATCAGCGTCGTGATCGGCGTGTACGGCGAGGGCTTCAGCACGATGGTATTGCCCGCGAGCAGGGCCGGCGCAATCTTCCACATCCCAAGCATCAGCGGGTAATTCCACGGCGTGATCGCGGCGACGACGCCGAGCGGCTTGCGCTTGATTTCGATTTTGCCCTGCGCGGTGTCCTGCAATACTTCCGCGGGCAAATCGAGCATCGCCGTGTATGCGCACCACATCGAGGTGCCCATGATTTCCTGGCCTGCCTTATCGAGCGGCTTGCCCTGCTCGAGGGTGAGGGTGCGCGCCAATCCCTCAGGCGGCTGTTGCAACGCAGCCGCGCAATCCTGGAGGACTTTGCGCCGAGCGTTGATATCTTTGCTCCACGCGGGGAACGCCTTTTGCGCGGCGTTCATCGCCTGATCGAGTTCGGATTTCGAGCAATCGGGAACTTCGGCGAAAATCTTTCCAGTGGCAGGATTGATCACGCCAGTGGATTTCGATCCTTTCACCGACTTGCCGTCGATAGTCATGGTGTATCCAGCAGCCATTCGAGTCTCCTTGTATGCGGAATCCGTGCGGGGAACCTGATTGATTCAATACAACGCAAGTCGCATCGCGCGCAAACGGCACCTGGGAGACCGCGAGGATTGCTGGAATGGAGGCAGAATTAAGGGCGGCCCGAGACTGGGCGCGCGCAAACATGGAATGATACCCGCGATTGATCCATATTCGAGTCGAGGTAGATGGTGGTCATGCTGAAACTATTCGAGCATCCGTTTTCGCCTTATGTGCAGAAGGTCAAAATCGCGCTTTACGAAAAGAACGTCGCGTTCGAAGTCGAGGTCCCAGACGCATTCAGCGGCGCGCCAACCCAATTCGGCAAGACTAACCCGCGGCTGGAAGTGCCCGCGCTGGTCGACGACGACTTTGCGATCTTCGACTCGACCATCATTCTCGACTACATCGAAGAAAAATGGCCCGCACCCGCGTTGCTGCCGTCTTCACCGCGTGAACGTGCGCGGGTGCGGATGATCGAAGACGTCTGCGACACGTACTACGAGGCGATCAACTGGGGCCTGATGGAAGTGCGCGCGTGGAAGCGCGTCACCGGCGACGCCGCCAAGCAACTCGAAACGAAAGCATCCGAGCAGACCGCCGGCGTGCACGCATGGCTCGAGCGAGAGCTCGGCGCCGCGAACTTCTTCAACGGCGCGTCATTCGGATACGGCGACTTGAGTGTCTACCCGCACCTGCGAGGCTCAGTCGTGTGGGGCAATCCACCAAAGGCCGGAACGCGTCTGGCCGGGTGGATGAGTCGCGTCGAAGAACGCCCGAGCATCCGCAAGACGATCGAGGCCGCGCAACAGTTCGCCGGTTCGATGGACATTCTGCCGCAGATGCTGGAGTCGGGCGCCTTCGCCCGCCAATATCGCGACCATCGGCTCGAATGGATGATCCGCAGCGGCGGCGTCGACGTCGTGCTCGCGGGACTGAAGAAGAAGACGATTCGGTTCTCGAGCGAAGTATCCTAGCCGGCGGCCACGCGCGGCGAAGCCACGAATCCCGAAATGTCGCGGACGATCTCGCCGCGCTCGATTGGCACGCATTCGGCGGGAAACTGGTTAGTCATGCGATGACCCGCGTCCACCAGCGCGCCGATGAAGCGATCGAGATGGCTCATCGCGCGCGGCAAGATGTCGTGCATCACGACCAGCGTGTGCTCGCGCGTCGAGGCGTCGAGAATCGCGCGATCGACCCACGCGTCCTGATCGATCCAATCCTCGGGCACGCAATTCCACAGCACGCAGGTGTAGCGATTGGCGACCAGGTGATCGACGGCGGCGCGGCTCAGCAGATGCGGGCCGATCTTCCCGCCGCCGCCAAACGGACGAAACAGTTTGGGACTTTCCGCGAGGCCGCCAATCAACTGCTCGGTCCTGGCGATTTCCGAATCGACTGCGTCCGCCGCCGGATCGTCGCCTAACGGAATCCGATGCGTGAACGAATGATTGCCGATTCGATGCCCCTCGGCCGCCGCACGCTGTGTCAGCTTCATCCGATCGGGCGACGCGAGATTCTTCCCGAGCACAAAGAACGACGCCTTCACGCCGCGCCGCGCGAGTACGTCGAGCACCAACGGCGTCACCGCCGGGTCGGGACCGTTGTCGAATGAAAGCGCGACGTCGCCCATCGCCCTGCTACTACTTGGCCGCCGTGAATGTGAACGAGTCGCCTTTCTTCGAGATCTTTCCCGCCGACGGCGTCGCAAAATGCGTCCCGAAAACGACGACGTTGCTGTCGGCGTACTTCTCGCAGAATGCGCGCCGCGTCTTCTTCGCCATCGCCCCGTCGGAATCGAAAGCGTCGTCCCATTCCGGGTATTTGCATTGAATCGGATGATGCATCAGGTCACCCGTGATGACGGCCTCCTGCCCCTTCGACGAAATCCTCACGCTGTGATGCCCGGGCGTGTGGCCGGGTGACGGCTCGAGCCACACTTCGTCGGTGACGCGAAAGTTCGACTCGACCAGATCGGCCATCCCGATATCGACGATCGGACGCACCGAATCCTCGACCGGATCGCGCATGTCCTTGCCATCGAACGTCGAGAAAAAATCCCATTCGGTGCCGCCGATCAGGTAGCGCGCGTTGGGAAACGTCGGCACCCACTTGCCGTCCTTGAGCATCGTGTTCCACCCGACGTGATCCACGTGCAGATGCGTGCAGACGACGCGGTCGATCTTGTCGCGCGCGTGCCCCGCTTTTTCCAGGTCGCTCAGAAACGGCAGCTTCAGATTGCTCCACACCGGGTTCGAGCGGACCTTGTCGTTGCCGATGCAGGTATCAACGATGATGCGCTTGCCTTGCGACTCGATCACCAGCGCGTGGATGCTCATGCGGAGCTTGCCCTTCTCGTCGGAGAAAGTGGGGTAGAGCCAGTCGGCTTCCTTCTTGACGTTCTCAGCGGTGGCGTCCGGCATGATGAAAGTGCCCGGCCACGGCGACTCGCTTTCGATAATCCGCGTTATCTTCACATCGCCAACTTTGAATTGGTTCATCGCGCGCCTCCAGTTTCGCTGCCAACTTAGCCCGAACCTTGTCGATTCGCCAAGCGTGAACATTTGACGTGAACTGAGCTATAGCTACTCGCGTACGAACAACGAACACGCTCGGCGGAGGAATCGCGATGGCAAAAATTCGCGGCGAAGGCCCGCAGAAAGATATCGATGAGATCGTGCGGCTGCACAATCTATGGGTGAAGGCGAATCGCACCGGCAGTATCCCAATGATGCGCGACGCGTTCGTTGGCTGCGACAAGTTCTTCGGATGGAACCTCAACGGGTTTTCCTACGACGGAATCGAAGAGTGGGCGACGCTGTGGGAATGGCTGGCCAGGTTCAAGGCGAAAGCGACGCTCGGCGAGGATGAAGACCTGCGCGTGCGCGTTCGCGGCGACATGGGATGGCTCTCGTGCACCGCTCCTTTCACTATCACCCTCGCAGACGGCCAGCCGTTGCCCGGCAGCGGCAAGTTCCGCAGCACCGAGGTGTACGTGCGCGAGGACGAATCGGGCAAGCCGGTCTGGAAGATGTGGCATTGCCACTTTTCGTGGTGCACGCAAGGTCCGCGAATGGCATTCGAGAACGAGGCATAGAGCGATGGCCAAAGTTCGCGAATTCGCTGTCGGTTTCGAAAGTCCGCACACCCGCGAGTTCGTCGCCCACGCCAAACGCGCGGAAGAACTCGGCTTCGGCACGTTTTGGATACCAGAGGATCCTTTTTACCGGGGCGCGTTTACGGTGGCATCAGCCATCGCTTGCGCAACCTCGAAGATCAAGATTGGACTCGGCATCGTGAATCCGTTCTTGCGGCATCCGGCGCTCACCGCGATGGAATTTGCCGCGCTCGACGAAGTTTCAGACGGTCGCGCGATTCTCGGTATCGGCGCGGGGCTGAAGGACTGGATCGAAGGGCGCCTGAAAATTCCGTACACGAAGCCAACGGTCGCGATGCGCGAGAGTGTCGAGATCATTCGTCGTTTCTTCCGCGGCGAAGAGCTCACGTTCTCAGGAAAGGTGTTTCAGACCGAGCGAATCAAGTTGAGCTTCAAACCGGTACGCGCTGAGATTCCGATTCATCTCGGCGTGATCGGCCCGAAGAATTGCGAGCTCACCGGCGAGGTGGCGGACGGATTGCTCTTGAGCGTGATGTCGTCGCCGGCCTACGTGAAATTCGCGATGGAGCACGTGCGGCGCGGCCTTGCCAAGTCGAGGCGCGATGCGCGCGACTTCCCGGTCGCCGCGTACATCCTGTCGTCGATTTCTGAGGATGAGCGCGCCGCACGCGACCGCCTGCGGCCGCTCGTCGCGTTTTTCATCTCGCTGATGGCGCCCCAGCCGGACACCCCGATCTTTGCGGCGGCCGGATTGCCGGCCGATACGATTCGCGCGTTCGGCGAAAGTTTCGCACGTGGAAAAGTGCCGGTGGATATGGTGACCGATGAGATGCTCGACACATTTACGATCGCCGGCAGCCCCGCGCGATGCCGCGAGAACCTGTCACGCTTGATCGAGGCCGGGATCACCGCACCAGTGGTTTTCGAAGTACCGGGTGTGCCGCCGCAGCAGACGATGGACGATGCTCATCGGTATCTGATTCCGTATTTCACCTGAGAGAGGACTCGACAATGGCATTCCAGGTCCCCAGCGCAGTCGAATTGAAGAGAATCGCGCGCGCGAATCATATCGAGCTGACCGCCGGAGAACTCGCGGCGCTCGAAAGCATGATGCCGGCGCAGATGGCGATCCTCGAGCAGATCGACGCTCTGGCCGTCGCGCCACAGGACTCGATAACCCGCTATCGCGATCGCACGGCGGGTGTGCGTCCTTCGCCCAAGGACGATCCTCTAAACGCGATCGTCACGCGATGCAGCGTCAAGGGCGCGCCGAGCGGTCCACTCAAGGGCAAGCGCGTGGGAGTAAAGGACAGCGTGTGCGTCGCCGGAATTCCCGCGAGCGGCGGCTCGTCGGTGCTGAAGGGACACGTGGCCGCCAGCGACGCGACGATCGTTGCGCGGATGCTCGACGCGGGCGCGGAAATCGTCGCGACACTGAACATGGACGACTTTGCACTGTCGGGCGACGGCCGCACCAGCTTTTATGGACCGTCGCGCAATCCGCACAACCCGGAGTATTGCGCAGGCGGTTCGTCGTGCGGCTCGGCGGCGGCTCTCTACTATGACGATATCGATCTGACTATAGGCACCGACCAGGGTGGCTCGATCAGAATTCCCGCGTCGTGGTCAGGCGTCGTCGGGATCAAGCCGACCTACGGTCTGGTGCCTTACACGGGCGTGATGAGCATCGACCCGACTCTCGATCATGTCGGGCCGATGGCGCGACGCGTGAGCGACGTTGCGCTGCTGCTCGAAGTGCTCGCGGGCAAGGACCCGCTCGATCCGCGGCAGCGTGAGGTCACGACCGCGCCGTATCGCGAGGCGCTCGGCAAGTCGCTCGACGGAATCAAGCTGGGCGTCGTGCGCGAGGGCTTTACCCATGCGGGCGCCGAGGCCGACGTGAATGCCGCGGTGAATCGCGCGATTGCTGCGCTCGGAAAACTCGGCGCGCGTGCGACCGAGATTTCAATTCCCGCGCATCGCGACGCCTCCGATCTGCTCTACGCGATCGTGCCCGAGGGCATGGCGATGCTCGCGCGCACCAACCTGCACGGCACCCATCATACGGGCGCGTACATGCCCGAACTCGCCGCGCATTTCGGACAGCACTTTCCTGAAAAAGCGAACGATCTCGCGCTCACGGTCAAGTTCATGCTGGTGTTCGGCAACCTGATGCGCGAGCGTTATCACGGAAAGTTCTACGCGAAGGTGCAGAGCTATCGCTATGTGCTGACCGCGAAATATAACGCCGCGCTCGCCGAGTACGACGCGCTGGTGATGCCCTCGACGCCCATGAAAGCGCATCGCCTGGACTCTCAAGCGCCATACTCGATGATCACCAACACCGCGCCGTTCGACATCACCGGGCATCCAGCGATCAGCGTGCCGTGCGCAAAATCAAATGGCCTCCCGGTCGGACTGATGATCGTCGGCCGGCATTTCGAGGACTCGACGCCGCTGAAGATTGCGTATGCGTACGAGCAAAGCGTCGATTGGTTGAGGCAGTAAAAATGGAACTGGCAAAGCGATTCGTCGACGTGGGGATTTTCACCAACCGGCTCGACGAGATGCGCGCATTTTACGGCGAGCGCATCCGACTGCCCTACGAAGAACTGCTGCCGGTCGGCGGTGGTGTGCGGCAATATCGCTACGGACTCCTCGGCTCGGTGTTAAAGATAAACCACTCGCGCGATCCTCTGCCGGCGCGAGTCGCAGGCGGCTATCGCAAACTTTCGATTTCCGATCCGAGAACTCCGATGCCGCTCCCGATGCAGGACCCCGACGGCAATGACCTCGAACTGGTGCCGACGGGGCAGCGCGGAGTCAATCAGATCGAAATCCAAATCGGCGTCACCGACGAAGCCGCCTTCGAGCATTTCTACGGCGAAGCGCTACAGGCCGATCGGCTGGCTGCCGGCCGTTTCAAGCTCGGTGAGACTGTGATCAGCTTTCAGCGCGATCCCGCGGCCGTCCGTGCCACGAGGTCGCCGTCGGCCAGCGCGGCGGACGTGATCGCGTCGATGCGCGCGGTCGGGATGCGCTACGTCACGGTGCAGGTGCGCGACGTTGACGCGGAGCATCGACGCTTCATGTCGATGGGCGTGTGGGAAGGCGCGGTGCCGGTATCGCTCGGCGCGGTCGCGCGGATTTCTTTCATCCGCGACCCCGACGGCAACTTCATTGAGATTTCGCAGCGGGCGTCGTTGACGGGGCCGCTTCCGGACTAGCCGGCGGCGCTGCGGGCGCTGGCGGCTGCAGGTCGGTCGCGAGCAGGGAAAGCACGATCGGCACCAGCGACAGATGCGACGGATTCGGCCCCGCGGCTTCGTCGACGATCTCTTTGAGTTTGGCGGCCGGATAGTTCTGCCGCGCAACGATCAACGGAATGTGGCTGTCCTGCCACGACGCGCTGCCGTGCCACGAGTGATACGGACCGGAAAAGTAGTAACGCTTCTGGATGGGCAGCTCTAGTCCCGACTTGGTGAGCAGCAGAATATCGCCGCTGCGATTGCCGTACGGCCCCGCGCTCAGCCATTGCATCCGCCGATCCAGCTGGATCAGGTCGGGTCGCGGATGCGCTTCCAGGTATTCCCGAATGGGCACCAGCCGATGGCCATCGAAGATTTGGAACTCCATCGTCGGTTGTCCCGCCGGAGTCGGAACCCGCGCGAAGATCAAGTCGAGCGTATCCTTCATCTGCGGCACTGGATTGCCGGTTTTGTTCGAGTCGTAGAATGCCTGCGCAACCGGCAGCACGTCCTGCCGCCAGCGAGGCGGACGCTTCCAATCGCAAGTTGTGCCGGGATTGGGACAGGTCGAGCGGTCCGCCAGGTAGACGTAACCGATCGCGCCCTGGTACGCGACGGCAGACTGGTAGTCCTGTTCGTTCGGGCCGGGATTCAGCACAAGTTTCCGCGGCCGGAATCCTGCCGCCTTCAGGGCCACGTCCGGACCGTCGTTGGTGTCGGAACCCAAGGCATGCCTGGGGTCTCGCAACACCGGAGTATGCCCATGGTCGGCGACTATCATTACGTAGGTCTGATCGAGAATGCCGAGCTTCTGGTAGTATGCCAGCACTTGCGCGACCAGCGGATCGGTTACTCTTTCGAGATAGTCCACCTCCATATTGAGCGGATCGCGGGCCAGATGGGTGTACAAATCGATCCCCGGGAAGTACACAACCTGGATTTTTGAAATGCCATGATCCTCGATGGCATCCAGCAGCTTGGGCACTGATTTCTCGTCGAGATCCTCGTAGAGATCCTTTTTCTTGGGCGAATTCTCACCACCGCCCCGAGCGATGAATTCCGTGTACAGCGCGACCATCGAGACCGGATCGACCAGGGTGAAATAGTCGGCGCGTCGGTAAATCGGATTCAACGAGACGGACGATTTGACTCCGGCCTTCTCAAATAGCGTCGGGGTCTTGAGCTGCTTGCCGACCAGATCCTCGATGATCATGGCGCGGTTGTCGTCCATCTCTTCGACCGATACGGGCACCGGCGCGTAGAATTTCATCTCTTCGCGCACGAACCATTCGTTGCCCGACACCCCGTTCCAGGCCGTCGGCGCGCCGGTGAAGATCGCCGACCATGCGGCGATGGTGGTCGAGGGCAGAATGGTCACCGCGTTGGGCACGGAGTAGGCGTGTTCGTACAATCCTCCCCCCTCGGACTTGCCAAGCATCCCGGCCATTGCCGGCGCTTTGCCCGAGTTAATCGCTTCCATCAACTGGTCGTAGCCGGCCCCGTCAAAGGCAAAGATCAAGACGTACGGACCCGGCTGGTCTGGCCGAATCTGCTTTTTGGCGCGTTCGCCGCCATGCAGCAGGAATTTGGCGGTGGTGCAGGAAGAGAGGATGGAAAATGCGACGCAAGTGGAGACCAGCGCGCAGCGAAGGAGGATGGAGATAGGTTTTATGCGCATTGATATTGAAACTCTAACTCAGCACGTGAGTCCGAAAAAGAAAAAACTAACAGGCGTTCGACTTGCGCTGAAATTCGATTCAGTGCACGGACTTCTCGTACTGACGGGCGAAGAAGCGGCCGGTAGATTTCGGTACTGTCGCGTCGTCGCCTGGCTCGATCTCAATGTCTGCGCGGCGGACGAATCCCGCGCGCTCATAGTAAGCGCAAAGGACGTCGTTCCCCGAAAAACAGTCGAGCCGAAGAATCTTGCGACCCGTCGCGGCTGTAGCGCGCTCAGCAAACTTGATCAGCTCGATACCCAACCCGTGTGCGTCGCGACGCACCGCGATACGATGGATATAACCCGCCGCCTCGATAGCACCGGGCCAGAACAGCTCGTCACCCCACTGCAGCGTGAACGTACCAACCGCGCGACGATCGCGCCTCGCGATATAAACCTCCCCGCGCGCGATGTCACCGGCTACAAGATCGCGCGGAAATCCGTCGGTTGGCCATTGATTGATCCCGCGCGACGCAAGCCAACGCGCCGCCTCGTCCAGAATGTCGAGCACGTCAACGATGTCGTCGGGGGTAGCCCGTGAAATATCCGCCGAGCCAATCGCGGTTGCGATCGGCTCGACGGTCGGGTTCATTTGCGGGAGTTTGCGGCGCCTACGCCCAGCGCGAGCGCGGGCGGTTGCGCGTCGAACGATTGCGCGCGCCCGAAGAGCGGAACACGGTCACCGGCTTGGGCGCGTGAATCTCGATTTTCTCGAACCCCTCGACGTGCTCGCGATCGAGCGCGTTGCCGAGCGTGCGTTCCAGCCGCGCCAGGTTGACGCGTTCTTCCTGCGTGACCAGGCTGATCGCCTCGCCCGCCTTGCCCATCCGCGCCGTGCGGCCGATCCGATGTATATACCCTTCGGTCTCGTCGGGCAGGTCGAAGTTAATCACGTGCGAAACGTCGGGGATGTCGAGTCCGCGGGCGGCCACGTCCGTCGCGACCATCACGCGAAACTTATGCGCGCGGAATCCTGCCAACGCCGCGTTGCGCTGGCTCTGGGAGCGGTCACCGTGAATCTGCACCGCCTTGATATTGGCGCGTATCAGCAGCTTGGCGACCCGGTCCGCGCGGCTCTTGGTGCGCGTAAACACGATCGCGCTCTCCACTTCCGGCCGCTTGAGAATCTCGAGCAGCACCGGCCCCTTGTTCTCCAGTGTGACCGGGTAGATCGACTGGCGAATTTGCGACGGCGGCGCGGCCTTACTGCCGCCGACAGTGACGCGCTCAGGCGTGGTCAGAAATTCGCGCGCGATCATTTCGGGACCGGACGCCATTGTCGCCGAGAACATCATGGTCTGCCGCTGCTTCGGCACCATCCGCATGATGCGCCGCAGTTGCGGCAGGAAGCCCATGTCGAGCAACCGATCGGCTTCGTCGATTATCACGACTTCAACCTTGTCGAGCTTGACGATGCCGCGTTCGATAAAGTCGATGAGCCGTCCGGGACACGCGACCAGCACTTGCGCGCCCTTACGAATCGCGTCGATTTGATGACGCTCGGATTCGCCGCCAACGACGGTGGCGCAGCGGATATGAGTATGGCGCGCGATCAGATCGAACTCGCGCGCAGCCTGCGCAGCAAGCTCGCGCGTCGGCATGATCACAATCGCGGCGATATGCCGCGTGTGCTTGCGATGCAGCCGGTCGATAGTCGGGATCAGAAAGGCCGCGGTCTTGCCGCTGCCGGTTTCAGCCGTGGCAACCACGTCGCGCCCGCTGAGCGCAACCGGGATAGCTCCGGCCTGGACCGGGGTCGGTGTATGATGACCGCGGTCTTTGATTGAACGATGGATCTCTGGCGATACGGGAAATTCAGAAAACGACAAACAGTGTCCTATGGTTCAGAGCCCCGGATTCCAGTTCAGAAGTAAAAGCCGAACTTGTGGGTCTGATGGGTTGAGAGGGTGGCGTCACGGAATCCGACGCGCGCATAAAGTCACGATTGACTTGGCCTGAAGAGTACAGGAACCAGCGAAGCGACACAATGGCCTCGGGAGCCCTCGGGAGCCATCGGGAAACTTGATCGTATGTGAAACCCACCGTGGGTTTCATTTAAATCACGTTTTAGAACTTCCCATGCCTGCCCACTCCCGACGCAAATCTTTCCGCGCCCGCGCGCGTCTCGCCCGATTCGATCGTAGTGATCCCGTAGCGGTACTCATTCTTGAGCGCATCATCGAGTGGCATCGTCCAGGCCTCGTACGCTGACATCCGATCTCCGCGCATGCATCGTTGCGGGAAGCTCGCGATCTGCCTGGCCAGCTCTCGTGCCGATGCGAGCGCTCCTCCCGGCTCGACGACGCGATTCGCGAGGCCCATCGCGAAGGCCTCTTCGCCTGAGACCCCGCGCCCCGTCAGGATCATGTCCATCGCCCGGCTCATCCCGACGAGGCGCGGCAATCGTATTGTGCCTCCGTCGCACAGCGGTACGCCGAAGCGCCGGCAATATACGCCAAAGGTCGCATCGCGCGCCGCCACCCGCAGGTCGCACCACAATGCGAGCTCGATTCCGCCGGCGACTGCGAAGCCCTCGACTGCGGCGATCACCGGCTTGCTGAGCAGCATCCGCGTGCATCCGAGCGGCCCGTCGCCGTCCTCAGTCACGCGATTGCCGCGACTTGTCGCGACCGCTTTGAGATCCACGCCCGCGCAAAACGTCCCGCCCGTTCCCGTCAGTATCGCGACCGCGAGCGCGTCGTCGGCGTCGAAGCGGCGGAACGCATCGGCGAGTGCCGCGGCGGTGGGCTGATCGACGGCGTTACGCGCCTCGGGCCGGTTGATCGTTACGATCGCGATTTTCTCATCAACTGCGAATTCGACCAGGCTCATCGGATGACCTCCGCTGCTGAGTGGAATTTCTAAAGAGACTTTTTCAACATCTTGCTTGTCGAGGAATGCAGATGCACAACGCCCGAATCCAGCGCATGACCGCTCGCGAAGCCGCTATGCGCGAATACCTCGAGCATCGCGCGGTTTTCGCCGAGCACGTCAGCCTCGAATTCCGTGACCCCGTTCGCATCGGCGATGCGACTCAGATGTTCCAGCAGCAGAGTGCCGATGCCGCGCCCGTGGAACTCGTCGAGAATTGCGAACGCGACCTCGGCGCGATGCGGATCGGCTCCGCAGATGTAACGCCCGACGCCGATGAAACGTTCGCGACCGTTCTCAGTCAACGTTGCGACGAGGCCGACGTGACTCTTGAAGTCGAGCTCGGTTAAACGCTTCAGATCCTGCGCCGACAGATCGCGCCTAATCCCCATAAATCGAAAATAGACGGACTTCTCGCTAAGGCCCCTGAAATGCTCGTGCAGACGCTCCTGGTCGTCGGGACGAATTGCGCGGATCAGGATCGCGGCGCCATCGAGCATCGTCGCATCGACGCAATACTTCCGCGGCCCGCCGTGCATTTTGCTATCCGCCATCGAACTTCCCGTCAAGTATATACCGCGATTCCGCTTGGAATCTTGCACGCATTTCGCTAAGGCGATCAGAGCGGGCGCACGATGAGCGAATTCACAATCAAGGACAAGACCGCGATCGCCGGCTTGGGCGAGACGCAGTACTACAAACGCGGCGCCGCGCCAGTCAGCGAATTTCGCCTCGCACTCGAAGCGATTCAGCGCGCCGCCGACGACGCCGGGATTCCGGTCACCGCCATCGACGGTATCTCCTCCTACGCCAACGACCGTAACGACTCGGTCCGCGTCGCGACCGCGCTCGGACTGCCGGAGTTGCGCTTCACCAACATGTTCTGGGGCGGCGGCGGCGGTGGAGGCTCGGGCGCAATCGGTAACGCCGCGGCTGCGATCGTCGCCGGCTTCGCGACCTGCGTCGTCGTGTATCGAGCGCTGGCGCAAGGCCAGTTCGGCCGCTTCGGCGCGACGCCCCCGATGCGCACGATTTCCGGCCCCATCGCCTACACCTGGCCGTACGGGATGTCCACGCCCGCGCAATGG
>NZ_DATDGQ010000098.1:0-2377 GCF_036522015.1 Binatus sp. (SeqCode) | reverse complement strand
GCGCGCCGCGCCGGGAAGCCAACGCCAGTATCGAACGGACGCGTGCTGGTTGGAGGCCGGGAACGAACGGTGCCGATTTACGACCGGGACTCGCTCGGCGCGGGCGCGCGCTTGCGCGGTCCGATGGTCGTCGTCGAGCTGAGTTCCACCGCGTACGTCGCGCCTGAATTCACTTTGCGCGTGGACGACTTCGGCAATCTGCAATTGGAGACGACGCGATGAAGCTCGACCCCGTCACGCTGGCCGTCATGAACAATCGTCTCGCCGCGATAGCCGACGAGATGGGCGTGGTTCTCGGGCAGACGGCGTTTTCGCCGAACATCAAGGAGCGGCACGATTTCTCGTGCGCTATTTTCGACGCGCGCGGCGAGCTGGTCGCGCAGGCCGCGCACATCCCGGTGCATCTCGGCTCGACGCCGCTCTCGGTACGCGCAGCGATCGCGAACCTCGAGCTCGAGCGCGGCGACGTCGCGGCGTTGAACGATCCCTTCGCCGGCGGAACGCATCTGCCGGATCTGACTCTGGTCGCGCCGGTGTTCATCGGCAATGAGCGTCGGCCGTTTGCCTACGCCGCCAACCGGGCGCATCACGCGGATATCGGCGGAATCGCGCCTGGCTCGATGGCGCTGGCGACGGAAATTTACCAGGAAGGTTTTCGATTGCCGCCGGTGAAAATCGTCGCGGGCGGCGAGATCGCGCGCGACGTAATGACGCTGTTTCTTGCCAACACGCGAGTTCGCGAGGAGCGCGAAGGCGACCTGCGCGCACAGATTGCCGCGCTATCGGTCGGCTCGGAGCGGCTGCTCGCCATCGTGAAAACGTCGGGACGCAAAACCGTCGAAGCTGCAATGGGCGGGCTAAAGGACTACGCGGAGCGACTGATGATCGCGGCGCTCGAGGAGCTTCCGCCCGGAACTTATCGCGCTGAGGATTTTCTCGACGACGATGGATTCGGCACGGGGCCGATTCCGATTCGCGTCGCGATCAAAATTGGCGGCGGAAAGGCGGTCGTCGATTTCACCGGCTCGGCGCCGCAGGTCCGCGGATCGGTCAACGCAAATTTCGCGATCACGCTGTCCGCGACCTTCTATGTCATGAAGTGCCTCGCGGCGGAGGCCGTGCCCGCCAACGAAGGCCTCATGCGTCCGATCCGGCTTATCACGCCGCCGGGCTCGATCGTGAACGCGTTGGCTCCAGCAGCGGTCGCGGGCGGAAACGTCGAGACCTCGCAACGAATCGTTGACGTCCTGTTTCGCGCGCTGGCCAGGGCCGCGCCGACTCGAATCCCGGCGGCAAGTTCGGGCTCGATGTCGAATCTCACGGTGGGCGGCTTCGACCGATTTCGCGACCGGCATTTTTCCTACTACGAAACGATCGCCGGCGGCGCCGGCGCTGCGAAGGATCAGCCCGGCGCATCCGGCATTCACACGCACATGACCAACACGCTCAACACGCCGATCGAAGCGCTCGAGGCCTACTACCCGATGCGGATCACCGAGTATCGAATCCGGCGCGGCTCGGGTGGCCGCGGGCGCGCGCGTGGCGGCGACGGACTGATTCGCGAACTCGAGTGCATAGTCGATTCGAACGTGAGCGTGCTTACGGAGCGGCGGAAAATCGCGCCGTACGGACTCGCCGGCGGAGGCCCGGGCGCGACGGGGAAGAATATTCTCGTGCGCGGAACGCGACGAAGCAGGTTGCCGGGAAAAGCGAATATCGATATCCAAGCGGGCGAGCGCATTCGAATCGAAACTCCCGGCGGTGGCGGCTGGGGCCGTCGCTAGACGACGCCGCTCTCACGCAAACGCTGGCTCGCGTCCGCATCGATTCCAAGTTCCGCCAGGATATCGTCCGTATGCGCTCCCAGAGCCGGGGCGCCCCTTCGTATGCGCGTCGGCGTGCGCGAAAACTTTGCCGCGGGACCGGTGATCGGCGCGAGCTTGCCGTCTTCCTGAGCAACTTCCTGCAGCATGTCGCGCTCGAGAGTGTGCGGGCATCGCGCGGCCTCTGCGTAAGTTCTCACCTTGGCGCATGGGATGCCTTCGTTGGCGCACTCCGCGACAGCTTCGTCGACGGTGCGCGCCTCGCACCACTTCGCAAACATCGCGTCGCATTCCGCGCGATGGCCCATCCGTCCGGGGATGGTGGCGAATTCGTTCTGCTCGGCCAGATCGCTGCGCCCCGCCATCCGCGCCATCACCTTCCAGTGAGTGTCGAGCAACACACCCGCCATCACGAGCCCGTCGCGGCATTGGTACGTGTTGGTCGGCACCGAGAACGGAATTTCGTTGCCCCATCGCTTGAGCTCGACGCCCATCGCGCCGAGCGTCAGGTTGCCATTGGACTGAAACAGCATCGCGTCGAGCATCGCGACGTC
>NZ_DATDGQ010000097.1:0-4598 GCF_036522015.1 Binatus sp. (SeqCode) | reverse complement strand
CCTGGAGCATCGCTTCGCGGTAGCGAAGTTCGAGCGGCTTGCCCTTGATGCCCTCGAAGACGAAAAACAGCAGGTGACCGCCATCGAGCAGCGGCACCGGCAACAGATTTATGATTCCGAGCTGGAGGCTCAACATCACGGTGAACATCGCGAGGTTAGCGATCCCTCGATGCGCCTCCTGCCCGACCATCTGTGCGATCATGATCGGACCGCCGAGCGCTTCTTTGATGGGAGCACTGCCGGTGAAGATACTGGCGATTCCGACGACCATCTGGATCGTCATCTCGTACGAGGTTTCACAGGCCTGTTCCGCGGCACCGATTGGCCCGAAGCGCTTCGATGTCTCATCGCCGCTCGGCTGCACGCCAATTACCCAGGAGGTTGCGGTAGTGCCGTAGATGGTTTTTTGATCGAGCCGGGTCGGTGTGATCACGATCGTACTGTGGACGGATCTGCCGTCTTGCTGGCGATCGATTTCCAGCTTGACCGGGGAGCCGTCTCCCGCCTTCACGGTCCTGGAGAAATCGGACCAGGTTTCCATCGGCTGGCCGTTAACCGAGATAATTCGGTCGCCGGTGAGCAGCCCGGCCTTGGCCGCCGGGAGATCTTTCGTGGTCTTGCCGACGATCGGCAACAATTGAGGCACGCCGTACATGAAAACCAGGGTGAGCAGCAGGGGCGCGAAAATGATGTTGGACAGAGGTCCCGCCAGCACGATCAGAACGCGCTTGCCGAGCGACTGAGTCGGGAACGCGCGCTTGCAATACGCCTCGACCAGCGAAACCGGAGGATGTTCCGCCAGTGCTTTGATCGCGTCGTCAACTTTGGGTTGACTGCGCACTGCGTTGAGGAGCAGAGCCTCATCAGGCTCCAGTTCGCGTCCGATGACGGTCAAGGGTCCGAGCGCAAGGGCGGGCACTGGAGACGCGTCGGGCATTGAAGCAGCAAGCGCTGCGTTGCCGGATTGTACGGGGACCGCGCTCGCGGTACTGCTGAGGCCGGGGCCGGTGCTCAGCCGATCCGCAACGACGCGCAAGTTGTCGTCGAATTCGGAGCCGGCCAGAACCGCGCCTTGTTGGCGCGCGGAGCCGATCAGGTCAAGCCCGATTTCGTGAAGATACAATTTGATCTCTTCGGGCGTGGGCTTCTCGCCGACTTCATCGCCGAGCATTCGGACGTAGCCGCCGAAAGGAGTGGCGCCAACCGAGTACTCGGTCTCGCCGCGCCGGTACCCAAGAACTTTTGGCGGATAGCCGATCGAGAATCGCAGCACGCGAACCCCGACTTTCTTCGCCATCGCAAAATGTCCCGCCTCGTGGACGACCACCAGGACGGCGAAGACCAGTGCTGCGTATAGAATGGACGATATCATTTAGTTTTGCCCGCGCGGTCCGATACAGGAGTTTCCGAGCGTGAAAATGCGGCCCCCAAAGCCGCATCATCGGAACCAATAGTAGGCGAAAAAGAGCGCGAAGACCAGTGAACAAGTGCGATCAAGCAGGCCGCCGTGACCCGGGAAAATCCAACCTGAGTCCTTGACTCCCGCCGCACGCTTCAACGCGGAGCCGGCCAGGTCGCCGAGCTGCGCGAGGATGGAAATCATAGCCGAAAATAGCAACATTCTGCCTATACCCCACATCCCACCTAGCATTATAACGAGCAACCATCCGGCCAGTACCGTCGCGAGCAAACCGCCCACTGCGCCTTCAACTGTTTTGTTGGGGCTGACGTTGGGAGCGAGCTTGGTGCGGCCCATGAACCTGCCGACGAAGTACGCGCCGCTGTCGCTCACGACGGCCAGCACGATGACCAGCAGCAGCAGGTCGATGCCGTTGCGGCTGTTGCGGAGCAGCGCGAAGTAGGGGAACAGAAATCCGACGTACGCGGCGCCCATGAAGACCAGCCGCGGCCCGCGGAAACTTTCTCCGCCGCCCGCAATTTCGATTCGCAGGACCAGCCCGAGCATCATGAGGATGACGAGCACCGGCACCACCCATCCAACCCATCCCGGGTCGCCGCCGTAGAGAAGTCCGAACAACGGCACAGCACCGACGACCGCGAACAGCGGCAATGCGACCCAATGCAGAGCGCCGGTCATCGCGGCGACTTCGTAGAGTCCCCAGAGGCCGGCGATAGCGTTGACAATCGTGAAGAGCCAGGCTGGCGCGAAAAGCACGAGCGCTCCCACTGCAGGCAGCAGGACCGCCGCCGTGAGGAGTCTAGTTTTGAGCACGCAGGCGGGTGTCGGAGCCGTTCGTGACAGCGCCGAAGCGGCGCTCGCGAAGCTGGTAGGCGGCAATCGCGCTCAAGAATTCGCGCTCGCGGAAATCCGGCCAGAGAGTGTCGGTGAAATAGAGTTCGGTGTAGGCGAGTTGAAACAGAAAAAAATTGGAGACGCGCAATTCACCGGAAGTTCGAATCAGCAGGTCAGGATCGGGCAGCCCGGTGGTCGTGAGTTCACGCGCGACGAGTTGTTCGTCGATTTGATCTGGTGAAAGGGCGCCGTCGGCGACCGCGCGCGCGATCGAGCGGGCCGCGTTGACGATGTCCTGGCGTCCGCCGTACGAGAGCGCCAGCGCCACCGTCATGCCCCGATTGTCGCGGGTCGCCGCGACGGTCTCCGCCAGCGCGTCGCGCACGCGCGGCGGAAGCCGCTCGGTATCTCCCAGAGCCAACACGCGGATGTCGCGTTTCATCAAGCGCTTGGTCTCGGTGATCAGGTAGCGATGGAAAAGGCCCATCAGGAAGCTGACCTCGGTGGTCGGACGACCCCAGTTCTCGCTCGAAAATGCGTACAGAGTGAGGTACGGGATGCCGAGTTCACGCGCTGCGTCGACGACTGCGCGGACCGAATCCTTGCCGCGGCGATGGCCCTCGTGACGCGACAGTCCGCGCCGGCTCGCCCAGCGGCCGTTGCCGTCCATCACGATCGCCACATGACGCGGCATCCGCGAAGGATCCAAAGAGAGGTTCGGGAAATCGTTTAGAGGTAGTGAGGATGCCACTTGAGGTACAGTCTTCACTTAAGATCGCGCGCCGTTGGAGCTGGTGACGGGCGAGCTCAGACCTCCATGATTTCCGCTTCTTTGGCGGTCAGCACTTTGTCGATTTTTTCGATGAACTCGGTAGTGTAAGACTGCACTTTGGCCTCGCCGGCGCGCATCTCGTCCTCGGTGGCCCGTTTTTCCTTGTGCAGTTCCTTGAGCATGTCGTTGGCGTCGCGGCGATGGTTGCGGACGCCGACGCGGAATTCCTCGCCGATTTTGCGGACGTGCTTCACCAGGTCCTTGCGCCGCTCCTCGGTCAGCTCGGGAATCGGAATGCGAATGATCTTGCCGTCGTTCATCGGGGTCAAGCCGAGATCCGAAGTCTGGATAGCTTTTTCGATGTCGTGCATCGCGCCCTTGTCGTACGGCGTGATCACGATCAAGCGCGGTTCGGGCGCCGACAGCCCGGCGAGTTGCCGCAGCGGCGTTTTCGCGCCGTAGTAGTTCACCTGGAGATTTTCGACCAACGCCGTTGAAGCACGGCCGGTGCGGACGCGGGCGAGTTCGTGGCGAAAGGCCTCGACGGTCTTGTCCATTTCCTTGCGCGCGTCTTCGATTGTGTCCGTAAGCATGCTCACGGTGCGCTCTCCACTCGGGTTCCGATTTGCTCCCCCATCACGGCTCTTCTTATATTACCCGCTTTGCGCAAATTGAACACGATGATCGGCAGGTGATTATCCATGCACATCGAAATGGCCGTCGAGTCCATCACCTTGAGATTTTTCTGCAGCACCTCGATATAAGTGAGCCGCTCGAAGCGCTTGGCCCCCGGCTCGCGCACCGGATCGCGATCATAAACCCCGTCCACCGTATGGCTCGCCTTGAGGATCACTTCGGCGCCGATTTCCATCGCGCGCAAACTGGCCGCGGTGTCGGTGGTGAAGTAGGGATTGCCGGTGCCGGCCGCGAAGATGATGACCCGGCCCTTTTCGAGATGGCGCACGGCGCGGCGGCGGATGTAAGGCTCGCACAGTGCCTGCATCTCGATTGCAGACAGCACGCGCGTGACGACTCCCACGTGCTCGAGCGCATTTTGCAGCGCGAGCGCGTTGATAACCGTCGCGAGCATGCCCATCTGGTCGGCGGTCGAGCGATCCATCCCGCGCGCCTCGTAGTCGGTGCCGCGGATAAAATTGCCGGCGCCGATGACCAGCGCGAGCTGAACGCCGAGCGAGGCAACTTCCTTGATTTCGAGCGCAATCTCGGCCAGCGCGTCCAGGTCGAGACCGGCGCCTTGGGCAGGAGCGAGCGCCTCGCCGGATAGTTTCAGCAGAATACGGCTGAAGCACGGCTTGCCGTTCTTCGCACTTTGAACTTCAGCCATCTTTCTAGAGGCTCCCGCGATACATCCGACGCAACCTGACCCCTAACCCCTTCCCTCGAGGGAAGCGGAACAATCGCGTTGGCCTAGGCTGCCCCAGCCTTGCCGTCGAGCGCCTCGCCCATCTGGTAGCGAGTGAAGCGGCGGACGTCGATCTTTTCGCGCATCTGGATGGCGGCCTCGCCAATCAGCTCGTGCACGGTCTTGTTGGGAGCGCGCGCATAGGCCTG
>NZ_DATDGQ010000096.1:0-1653 GCF_036522015.1 Binatus sp. (SeqCode) | reverse complement strand
ATCAAGGGATCGATGGACCTGATCGAGGACATCGATCCCGAGGAGGCGCGTGCGATTGTCGATCCCGCGCTCAAGCTGATGATCGACGCGGTCCATCGCTACGGCGGGTATATCGTGCAGTCAACTGGCGACGGTATCTTTGCGATGTTCGGTGCGCCCATTGCGCACGAGGACCATCCGCAGCGCGCCTTGTTCGCGGCGCTCCGGATGCAGGAGGACGTCAAGCGCTACGCCGAGAAGCTCCGCGCAGAGAAGGGAGTCAATCTTCAAGTCCGCGTCGGGGTGAACACCGGCGAAGTCGTGGTCCGTTCGATCAAGACCGACGAGGCGCACACCGAGTACACTCCCATCGGCCACTCGACCAGCCTTGCGTCGCGATTGCAGGCGCTCGCAGTTCCAGGGTCGATCGCCATCAGTGAGACCCTGCGCAGGCTGGTCGAGGGCTATTTCGCGCTTAAGCCGCTGGGGCCGGCGCGGATCAAGGGCGTTAGCGAGCCGGTGAATCTTTATGAGGTGACGGGACTGGGGCCACTGCGGACGCGATTGCAACGCGCGGTCGGACTCGGCTTGACGAAGTTCGTCGGGCGGCAACGCGAAATGGACGCAATGAAGGCTGCGGCAGAGCAAGCGAAGTCTGGTCACGGACAGATCGTCGCCGCGATGGCGGAACCTGGGGTGGGCAAGTCGCGGCTGCTATTCGAGTTCAAGGCGGTCTCGCAATCGGGCTGGATGGTGCTTGAGGCCTTCTCGGTCTCGCACGGCAAAGCTTCGGCCTACTTGCCGGTGATCGATCTGCTGCAGAGCTATTTCAGGATCACCGGCGAAGATGACCAGCGCGTACGGCGCGAAAAGGTCGCCGGCAGGCTTTCGATCCTCGACCCTTCGCTTGAGGATGCACGCCCCTACCTGTTCGCGCTGCTTGGAATCGTCGAGGGCGAAGACCCGCTGGCGCAGACGGATGCGCAGATTCGAAAACGCCGCACGTTGGATGCGATAAAACGGATCCTGCTGCGCGAGTCGCTCAATCAGCCCTTGATGGTGATCTTCGAGGATCTGCACTGGATCGACGAGCAGACTCAGGAGTTGCTGAATCTTCTCGCCGACAGTATCGGCACCGCGCGTATCCTGATGCTGGTGAACTACCGGCCGGAGTACTGGCATCAATGGAACAGCAAGACCTACTACACGCAGCTCAGACTTGACCCGCTGGGCAAGGAGAGCGCCGACGAGATGCTGAGCTCGCGACTCGGCGACGATGCGGAAGTGCGCCCGCTCAAGCGGCTCATCATCGAGAAGACGCAGGGCAACCCGCTCTTCATAGAGGAGATCGTGCAGACGCTGTTCGAAGACGGGGTGCTCCAGCGGAACGGGACGGTGAAGCTCGCCAAGTCGATCGACACGGTGAAAGTTCCCGCCACGGTGCAAGTGATCCTGGCCTCGCGGATAGATCGTCTGCAACCAGCAGAGAAAGATCTGTTACAGACGCTGGCCGTAATCGGCAGAGAGTTTTCGCTGTCGCTGGTTCGAGAAATCATCAAGAAACCGGACGATGAAATCGACCGAATGCTCAATGATCTGCAACTCGTCGAATTCATCTATGAGCAACCGGCCGCCGGCGACATCAAATATACTTTCAAGCACGCGCTGACCCAG
>NZ_DATDGQ010000095.1:0-12390 GCF_036522015.1 Binatus sp. (SeqCode) | reverse complement strand
GGGCTAACGATCTCGGCAGGCGTCGCCGGATGGGTAGAATTCGCGATGCTGCGATCGGCGCTCAATCGGCGCATCGGATGGACCGGAATAGAGCGTTCGTTTCTCGCCAAGTTGTGGTCACTGGCTCTGGGAGCGGCGGCGGTTGGATTCTTCATGAAACTGCACATGGCGGGATTCGGACCGCGGATCCAGGGACTGGCGATTCTCTCGACCTACGGCGGGCTGTACCTGTTCGGGTCCTGGATGCTCGGGCTACCGGAACTGAAGCAGTTCACCGATCAGATCACGCGCCGTTTTTCTCCGCGCGCGCCTTCGAACTCATCCGATCGATAGTCGCGCTGGTGGAGCGTCCGCCCAGCAGCGGCGCCAGCGCAAGTCGTCCTCCGCGCGACTCGACGAACGCCTGGCCATCGACCTGTTGGTCGCGCCAATCCTCGCCCTTGATCAAAACGTCGGGCTTGACCGCGCGAATGATTTTTTCGGCGCGCGTTCCCTCGAACACGACTACGTAGTCGACCGCTTCCAGCGCGGCCAGGATTCGCGCGCGCTCCGCCGCCGGGTAGACGGGACGCCCGGCGCCCTTGAGTTGCCGCACGCTGCGATCGCTGTTGAGACCTACTACCAGTACGTCGGCCTGCGCGCGCGCGAACGCGAGACTCTGGATATGGCCGGCGTGCAGCAGATCGAAGCATCCGTTGGTGAATGCGATTCGACGGCCGGCGCGACGAACGCGCTCCAGTGCGGCCTTGAGTTCGTCGGTCGAATGAATTTTGCGCTCGTAGCTTAAGTGCGCGGGGCTCAACGCGCGCGCGAGATCTTCGCGCGTGATCACTTCGGTGCCGATTCGCGTCACCTCGATACTCGCGGCCAGGTTCGCGATCGTCGCCGCCGACGAGAAGCCGAGTCCCGCGATCGAAAACATCCCGAACACGCTCAGCACCACGTCGCCCGCCCCGGTCACGTCGTAAACTTCGCGCGGCGCGGTCGAGACGTAGGTGTCTTTGCCGCCGCGCTCGGCGAGGTACATGCCGTCGCGATCGAGCGTGATCAGGCAGGCGTCCAGGCCCAGCTTGCGCACAAGTGTCTCGGCCGCCTTGCGCCATGCGCCGCGGTCGGTGAGCCGCATGCCGGTCGCGACTTCGGTTTCGTGACGATTGGGCGTCAGCGCGGTAGCGCCGCGATAGATCGAAAAGTCGTCCGTGCGGCGCGGATCGATAATCACTGGAATGCCGCGCGCACGGCCGCCGTCGATCAGCGCGCGCAACACGGCCGGCGTCAGTATTCCTTTGTCGATATCCGAAATCAGCACGCCGTCGCAGTTGCGCAGCTCCGACTTGAGCCGCGCGATCAGCTCACGCTCGCGCGGCGGCTTGAGCGGAGTCGGATCTTCCTCATCGACGCGCAGGAGTTGCTGAGTCGCGCGATGGGCCGCCTGCACCGAGCCGAGCATTCGATCCTTGACGATAGTGGGGCGGTCGGGATCGATCAGAATCGCGCGCGTATCGATTCCGAGATCGGCGAAAATCTCGCGCAGCAGGTTGCCGTTGCGATCGGAGCCGACCACGCTGAGCGCGCTGACGTCCGCGCCGAGCGCGCGCAGGTTGGCCATCACGAAACCCGCGTTGCCCGGTTTTTTCTCGCGGCGCTGCACGCGCAGAATCGGAATCGGCGCCTCGGGCGAGATTCGCGAGACGTCGCCCCAGATGTAGCGATCGAGAATCACCTCGCCCGCGACCAGCACGCGCAACGGTTTGAGCGTCGGCAGACCGAGCTCGTGACGCGCGGATTCACGATGCGCGGAGGAGGGTGTTTTGCGTCGAGCCATGATGCGGCATCTTACGCTGCCGCGCCGCCTGCGTTAAACCGTCTTCTCCAGTCGTTGCCCGAGTTCAGCGAGGCTCACCACGAACCACACATCCTTGCCGCGATTCGACTCGTTCACAAAAGCGCGCAAGGCGGAGCTTTCTGCCAGGAAGCCAGAGATGTCGCCGACGATCGCGAGGCGTCGCCGATATTGCACGAATTTCTGGATCAACTCGCCCGCGATGCGCGTTCTCAACTGGAAGAACTCATCATCAAGGCATTCGACGGGGATCACGACCAGTGTGGCGCTATTCTCAAACGCCTTGCCGATGAGATCCACAGCGTCTTGATAGGTTTGCAGCTTCGTCCCATCCGGAACACATTCGAGACTGCGCAGGCCGTGAAGTTCGTAGAATTTCGTCGCTGGCATGACGCATCACCTGATCGCGTAGCCGCCGTCGACGTACACGATCGATCCCGTCACGAAGTCCGAGGCGTGCGATGCGAGAAATATCGCGGCGCCCGCCATCTCCTCGGGCTTGCCGAAGCGGCCGGCGGGTGTGCGCATGATTATTTCGTCGAACATTTTTCCGCTCTGCGCGCCCACCGTCATATCGGTCGCGATCCACCCCGGCACGATCGCGTTGACCTGGACGTTGTGCGGCGCGAGCTCGATCGCCATCGTCTTGGTCGTCTGCACGAGCGCGCCTTTAGCCGCTGCGTACGGAATTCCGCTCTGCGCGCCGAAGCGTGAATACTCGCTCGCGATATTGATTATCTTGCCGCGCTTGCGCGTAACCATCGATTGCGCTGCGATTTGCGAGAGGAAAAAGCACGAATTCAGATTGGTTTCGATCACGCGATCCCAGTCCTCGGCCCTGAACTTCAACGTGCTGCGCATGATCGCGATGCCGGCGTTGTTGACGAGAATCGAGATCGGTCCGAGCTTGCGCTCGACTGCTTCCATCGCGGGGCGCAGGTCGTCGCGCCGCGTCACGTCGAGCGGTACCGCCAGGGCGGGCACCCCGGCCTTTGTGAGCTCGTCCACCATCGCGCGATTTTTTTCTTCGTTGCGCGCGAGAATCGCGACCGCCGCGCCGGCTTGGGCAAAGCCGAGCGCAATTCCGCGCCCGATCCCGCCGTTGCCGCCGGTGACTACAGCGACCTCGCCGCTCAAATCGAACATTTTCGGGGCAGCCATGGATCAACCCACCTCGCGTTTCAGGCTATTCAGCGGATGAAGAAACCGCCGTCCACAATAATATCTGCGCCGGTGACGAAATCCGACGCGTGCGACGCCAGGAACACCGCCGCACCCGCCATCTCGGACGGCTCGGCGAAGCGCCCGGCCGGGGTCCGCGTGATCATCTCATCTTTGACCGCTGCGTATTTCGGATCATTCCGAATCCAGTCAGTCATGTCGGTCGTGGTCCATCCGGGCGCAAGCGAATTGACCTGGATATGGTGCGGCGCCAACTCGATCGCGAGGCATCGCGTGAGCTGCAGCAATCCGCCCTTGCTGACGCCGTATGAAGGATAAATCGGGGTGCCTTTGTAGCCGCCGACGCTCGCGACGTTGATAATTTTGCCCGCCGCTTTGCGCGCGATCATCGACTGGACCACATACTTCGACAAGAGAAAGCATGAGGTGAGATTCGTCTCCATTACCGAATCCCAATCATCGTCGGTGTGGTCCAGGACTCCTTTGAGAATCGCGAACGCGGCGTTATTCACCAGGATGTCGATCGGTCCGAGGTTGCGTTCGACCGCTTCCAGAGCCGGTTTCAGCGTCTTGCGATTTGAAACGTCGAGCTTGAGGGCCATCGCGGGAACGCCGGTCTGCTCGAGCGCCGCGAGCGTGTCGCGATTGCGCTCCTCGTTGCGCGCGAGAATCGCGACCGACGCTCCCGCTTCCGCAAGACCGAGCGCAATTCCACGCCCGATGCCTCCGTTGCCTCCGGTAACTACCGCGACCTTGCCGCTCAAGTCGAACATCTTTGGACTCGCCATAGCGCTTCTCCTACACAGGCTGTTGGACAGCGAACGCTCACCGCTTCTATATTGGCGTTTCGCGGCGGTCGCAACCAATGAGCCGCGCGCGTGGGACTTGCGCAATCTCCGACGAGGAAAAATCACGACGATGGGACTACGGACGGCTGAACAATATAAGAGCTCGCTGCGCGATGGGCGCGCGGTATTTTTTCGCGGCGAAAAAGTTGCGGACGTCACCACGCATCCGGTGATCGGAATCGCGGTCGAGCACGCGGCACTCGACTACCGGATGGCGCACGATCCGAAGTATCGCGAGCTCGCCGTCGTGAGAGAGGGCGCCGACGAATACAGCCGCTACTACCATGTTCCGCAAAATGGCGACGACCTGCTCAAGCGCAGCGCGCTGATCGCCGCCTCGACCCGCGAGGGTGCGACGCTGGTCGTGCTGATCAAGGAAATCGGCACCGACGCTCTCCTCGCGCTGCGGATTATCGGCGAGCGGCTCGCGGCCGCGGGCAAACCCGAGTATCGCGAGCGCATCGGCAAGTACTACCGCGAATGTCGCGACAACGATCTGGCAGTCGCCGTTGCGCAAACTGACGTCAAGGGCGATCGCGCGCTCGGGCCCACCCAGCAGGACCATCCGGACTACTATGTGCGAATCGTCGAGGAGCGGCCCGACGGAATCGTCGTGCGCGGCGCCAAGGTTCACACCAGCGTCTCGACCAATACTAATGAAGTGATCGTTCTGCCGACGCGGGCGATGCGCGCTGAAGACAAGGCTTACGCGGTCGCGTTCGCGCTGCCGATTAATACGCCGGGGCTGAAGTTGCTCGCGTCGCCGCACGGCAGCTCGCACAAAAATGATTTCGAGCATCCAATCAGCGCGCGGCACAAGATGATGGAGACGCTGACGGTCTTCGACGACGTGTTCGTGCCCAAAGAGCGCGTGTTCCTGCAAGGCGAGATCGATTTCGCCGGATTGCTCGCGCTGACCTTCGTTCGATTCCATCGCTTCACCGCCGTGTCGTACAAACTGCCGCTGCTCGAACTGATGGCGGGCGCTGGTCACGCGATCGCCGAGGCCAACGGCATCTCGCGCGCGGGTCACGTGCGCGACAAGCTGACGCATCTCGCGGCGTACCACACCACGGTGCGCGGACTGATCGAGCACGCCGCGCGCACCTGCAAGCTCGAGGACGGCGTCGCGGTGCCGAACACCTTGCTCACCAACGTCGCGAAATATCACTTCGCGCACAACTATCATCAGGCGGTGCAAATCGTGCAGGACCTCGCGGGCGGTCTGCTGGTGACCGGGCCGGCGGCCGAAGATCTCACGAGCGAGGCGACGCGCGCCTACGTGCTGAAGTACATGGGCGGCGCGAAGGGCTTCGACTCAGAGAAGCGGCTCCGGCTGTTGAATCTGATCAGCGATCTGACGTCGTCGGATTTCGGCGGCTACCAGGAAGTGCTCGCGGTGCACGCCGAAGGCGGCTTCGAAGCCGAGAAGCTGCAGGCCTACCGCGAGTACGACTTCAAGACGGTAGCCGCCTACGCACGCAAGCTCGCGGGAATTTGAGCTTGCTCGCGGGGTGAGCCCGGATGCGCTGCTCGAAATGCGGGACGAATAATCCCTCGACCAACAACTTTTGCGCGAAGTGCGGCAATGCGCTCGCAAAGCATTGCGCAAAGTGCGGAGCGGAAAATCCGGCGAGCTCCGAATATTGCGGCCAGTGCGGGAGTTCACTGACAAGGAGTGCGGGCGCTTCGGCCGCGTCGTCGTCGCCGACAGGATTGGCCGGCGGCGTGCTGGTTACGCCGGAGAGTGCGTCGGCGGAAGCGCTCGAGGGCGAGCGCAAGATGGTTACCGCGCTGTTCGCCGACATCAAGGGTTCGACCGAGATGATGGAGGATCTCGATCCCGAGCACGCGCGCAACATCATAGACCCGGCGCTCAAACTGATGATCGATTCGGCCCATCGCTATGACGGCTACGTCGTGCAATCCACCGGCGATGGGATATTCGCGCTGTTCGGCGCGCCAGTGGCGCACGAGGATCATCCGCAGCGCGCGCTCTACGCCGCACTCAGGATCCAGGAAGAGTTGCGCCGCTATTCGGCCAGAGTCGTCGCCGACGGCGGTACTCCGATCCAGTGCCGCATCGGGATCAACACGGGTGAGGTGGTAATCCGCTCGATTCAGACAGGCGCGGGCCATGTCGAATACACTCCGATTGGGCATACCACCAACCTCGCGTCGCGGATGCAGACCGCGGCGCCAGTAGGTTCGATCGCGGTTACTGAAGCGACCCGCAAGCTGTGCGAAGGCTTCTTCATCCTGAAGCCGCTCGGCGCGACCAAAGTGAAAGGCGTCAGCGAACCGGTAAGCGTGTTCGAGGTCACCGGACTTGGCCCGCTGCGCACGCGGCTGCAACGCTCACAAGGCCGCGGTTACACCAGGTTCGTCGGGCGCACTCGCGAGATGGATGCTATGGGGGTAGCCGCGGATCGGACCCAAGCCGGCCACGGACAGATCGTCGCCGCGATGGCCGAGCCGGGAGTTGGCAAGTCACGCCTGTTTTTCGAGTTCAAGGCCACATCGCAATCCGGCTGGATGGTGCTCGAGACGTTCTCAGTTTCGTACGGCAAGGCGTCGGCATACTTGCCCGTGGTCAGCCTGTTGCATTCATATTTCGAGATTTCGCCTGACGACGATGCGCGCAAGCGGCGCGAGAAAGTCGCAGGGCGGCTCGCGATACTCGATCCGTCACTGGAAAACACGCGCCCGTACCTGTTCTCGCTGTTGGGGATTGCCGAGGGCGACGATCGGAACCGGCAACATTGGGAGCAGACCTTCGATCGTCTCGACGAATATCTGCGCGAGTTGCAAAAGAAAGATCCGCTGGCGCAGATGGATGCGCAGATCAAGAAGCGGCGCACGCTCGACGCGATCAAGCGCATCCTGCTGCGCGAATCGCTCAACCAGCCGCTGATGGTTATCTTCGAAGATCTGCACTGGATCGACGACGAGACGCAGGCGCTGCTGAACCTGATCGCCGACTCGATCGGCACGGCAAGAATCCTGTTACTGGTCAACTATCGGCCCGAGTATCGCCACGAGTGGGGCAGCAAGACTTACTACACGCAGTTGCGGCTCGACCCGCTCGGACAAGAGAACGCGGCCGAGATGCTTCAGTCGTTGATCGGCGACAGCGCGAAGCTCGACGAGCTTAAACGTCTCATCATCGAGAAGACCGAGGGCAATCCGTTCTTCATCGAAGAGATGGTCCAGACCCTGTTCGAGGATGGCGCGCTGACGCGCAACGGTACGATTAGTCTCACCAGCCCGCTCAGCGAACTTAAGATTCCGACGACGGTGCAGGGAATCCTCGCCGCGCGCATCGACAGGTTGCCGCCGGCCGAGAAGGATCTGCTGCAAACGCTCTCGGTGATCGGCAAGGAGTTTCACCTCAACCTGGTGCGTGCAGTGACTGGAATCGCGCACGAGCGGCTGATGCCGATGGTGGACGACCTGCAGGCCAGTGAGTTCATCTACGAACAAGCATCGGCCACCGACCTCGAGTACACGTTCAAGCACGCGCTCACGCAGCAGGTCGCGTACCAATCGGTGCTGATGGAGCGGCGCAAGGTGTTGCACGAGGGGACCGCAGCCGCGATCGAGACGATTCATGCGGCGCAACTCGACGACTATCTGGTCGAGCTGGCACATCATTACAGTCGCAGTGCAAATGTCACGAAGGCCGTCGATTTTCTGTGGCGCGCGGCGGGCCAGGCGTCGACGCGATCGCTTTATTCCGAGGCGATCGGTTACGTCAATCGCGCACTCGAATTGCTAGCCGCGACGCCGGACAGTGAAGCGCGCATGCGTGACGAACTCCGGCTGCAAGTGCTGTTGGGGGTCGCGTCGATGGCGGCCAAGGGTTTCTCTTCGGATGAGGTCGAGCGAGCCTTCTCGCGGGCGCGCGATCTGGCGCGGAATTCCGATGACCCGTTTCAGCAAGAGCAAAGGTTCGGCGCGCTGCAGGGCCTGTGGGGCTATCACTTTACGCGCGGCGACGCTGTCTCTGCGCTGAAGTTCGCGCACGAGTCGATGACCCAGGCGCAAAGCATGAACGATCCTGGGCAGCTCAAGGTCGCGCACTACGCGATGGGCACGGCTCTAATGCAGGCGGGCGATTTGAGCGCCGCGCGCGATCACCTTGAAACATCGCTGGCATTTGAGAAAACTCCGGCCTACGTCGGAGGAAGCGGCTGGTTTGGGCCCGACCCTGACGTGCTGTGCCTGACCAGCCTGAGCGAGCTGCTTTCTCATCTCGGCTATCCCGACCAGTCATTGCAGCGAAGTTACGCAGCGGTGAAGGCCGTGACGAGAGAGTCAGATCCTTTCAGCTACGCAATGGCGCGGGCGACTGTAGTCCAGGCTCACTGCGCGCGGCGCGAGGCCGACAAAGGCGCCGAATTATGCCGCGAGCTGATCGCCTTGTGCACCGAGCACGGCTTTCCCTTTTGGCTGGCGGTAGCGAATCGATGCCTCGCATGGGCGCTGAGTTTGCAAGGACGGCTGCAGGAAAGCGTCGCAATGATGCGGGAGCCCCTGGAACACACCGCCGGCATCGACTCCGAGATCGGCCAATTCAATTTGCTGCCTTTCCTGGCTGAGGCCTATTGCAACCTCGGCGAGATTGATCGCGGTCTCGCGGCGCTCGATCAATGGCTCGAGGTAAGGAGCAAGCACTCCGACACCGCAACCGACAAGACTTATTGCCGCGTGCGAGGCGTGTTGCTGCTGAAGGCCGGATCCACGGATGAGGCGGAACAAAGTCTGCGCAAGTCTATCCAATTGAGCGTCGGGCAAAGCGCAAGGATGGACCAACTGTGGGCGACGATTGAACTCGCGCGGCTGCTGGCTGGACAGGGCAGGCGCGCGGAGGCTCGCGCGATGCTCGCGGACATCTATAGCTGGTTCACGGAAGGCCTCGACATCGCCGATCTGAAGGACGCCAAGGCGCTGCTCGATCAACTAAGCGAATAGCCGAGTCGTTATTTTTCGGTGCGCAGCTCGACGGTGTTGCCGTCGGGATCGAGGATCCACAATTGACGGCCGGCGCCCATATTCGACGGCGCTTCGAGAAACTCGATGCCCATTTCCTTGAGCGAGCGCTTGGTCTCGTCGAAGTCTTCGACGTCGAAGGCAACGTGCGCGCCGAGCGGGTCGGGCCTCTGGCCGCGGTTCTCGCTCGAGATGATATGCAGCGCGTTGTTGCCGATCCCGTACCACGCTCCGCCGAAGCCGAAGTTCGCGGAATCCGCTTCAGGCCAACCACGTTTTCGTAAAAGGCGGTCGCCTTCTCGACATCGCTGACTCTGAACGCCGCGTGATTGAACGCCTTCAATTTGATCATGGTGAGTTCTCCTCGCCTTGAAATTTTTAATGCACTTCGCCGCCGCCCGCGACGTTGATCGTCTCGCCTGTAATGTTGTTCGCGCGGCACAAATAAACCACCGCCTCGCCGATATCGGCCGGCGTCTGCTCGCGCTTCAAGTACGTGTTACGCGCGATATATTCGTCGAACGCCGCCTCGCGATTCACCCCGTACTGCGCGCCGATCAGCGGATCGAGCACGTCGGTCCACATCGCGGTGCGCAGAAACCCGGGGCATACCGCGTTGACGCGAATGTTCAAAGGTCCCAGCTCTTCCGCGAGCGCTTGCGTGAAGCCGACCACCGCGAACTTGCTCGCGCAGTACGCCGACGCGCCGCCGTGACCGGTCTTGCCCGCGACCGACGCGATATTCACGATCGCGCCCTCGCTTTGCTTCGCCATGTGCGGGATGCACGCCTTGGCGCACAGGAACGGACCCTTGGCATTCACCGCCATCACGCGGTCCCACGCGTCTTCGGCGAAATCGCTCACCGGCCCGACCGCGATGATCCCCGCATTGTTCACCAGGATATCGATCGCGCCAAGTTTTGCGACGACTTCCGACGCCATCCGCTCGAGGTCGGCGTACCGCGTCACGTCGGCGAGGATCGGAATCGCTTTCACGCCGAGTTTCTTGACCTCGTCGACCGTGCGATTCAGCTCAGTTTGCGCGCTGAGATTGTAGGTGAGCGCGCGGTCTGCCGGATTCCCGAGATCGACAATCGCGACGTTGGCTCCCGCCGCCGCGAGCTTCAGCGCGATTCCGCGCCCGATTCCGCGCGCCGCGCCGGTGACGATTGCATTCTTGCCCTTCAGTTCCATCCGCTTCTTCTAGCATGAAGGGCAGCGACGGCGGTACGCGCCGACGCGCTTACTCGAATGCGTTCTCGCCGGTGATGTCGCGGCCGAGGATCAGCGTATGAACGTCGAAGGTGCCCTCGTAGGTATTCACCGTCTCCAGGTTCAGCATGTGGCGGATCACCGGGTACTCGTTCACGATTCCGTTTGCGCCCAGCATGTCGCGAGCGTCGCGCGCGATTTTCAGAGCCTCGTTGACGTTGTTTCGCTTCGCGAACGACACGTGCTCCGGGCGCATCTTGCCCGCGTCCTTCAGATGCGCGAGTCGCAGGCAGACCATCTGAGCTTTGGTGATCTCGGTCAGCATCTTCACCAGCTTCGCCTGCACCAGTTGATAACCCGCGAGCGGCCGCGAAAACTGTTTGCGCGATTTCGTGTAGTCGAGCGCGCAATGGAAGCACGATCGCGCCGCGCCGATCGCGCCCCACGCGATTCCGTAGCGCGCCTGCGTCAGGCATCCGAGCGGACCCTTCAGCCCGCGCGCTTTTTCCAGATGCGCCGTCTTCGGAATTCGCACGTCTTCTAAAATCAGCTCCGACGTGATCGACGCGCGCATCGAGAATTTTCCGTGGATGTCGCGGGTCGAGAATCCCGGCGTCCCCTTTTCGACCAGGAACCCGGTAATACCCTCCTCGACCTTCGCCCAAACAATCGCGACGTCGGCGATCGAGCCGTTCGTGATCCACCGCTTGGTCCCGTTGAGAATCCATCCGTCACCGTCGCGCCGCGCCCGCGTTTCCATCCCGCCCGGGTCCGAGCCGTGGTCCGGTTCGGTCAACCCGAAGCATCCAATCAATTTTCCCTTGGCCATCTCCGGCAAGTAGCGTTGCTTCTGTTCCTCGCTGCCGTTTGCATAAATCGCGTACATCGAAAGCGCGCTTTGCACCGAGGCAAACGAGCGCAACCCCGAGTCTCCGGCCTCAAGTTCCTGCATGATCAGGCCGTAGGCTACGTTATTCATACCCGCGCATCCGTAGCCCTTCAGATTAGCTCCGAACATCCCAAGCTCGGCCATTTGCGGTACGAGATGCATTGGGAAGGTTTCACTAGCAAAATTGCGCTCGATTAGCGGCAGAATCTCGCGGTCAACGAAACGTTTCGCCGTATCGCGGGCCATCCGCTCTTCGTCGGTCAGCAGGTCATCGAGGTGAAAAAAGTCGAGGTCTCTCAATAAATCCGACATCTTGCGCTCCATGCGGTTTTTGAAGGGTGTTTTACTCCGAGTTCGTGGTTGCGGACCGCCAAAATTCGGTCCGAGGCCATTGTTCTTTGGGTGACCGGAATCATGCCGGCAGTATTGCCCGCCCTTGACCCGCGCGCGTTCATTCCGCAGGCTGATTCAGGGCCGAAACCTTTCTTGTCATTGGCTACTAGTTGCCTCTGATTTGGGTATCACGTAGCCTTATACATCAATCCAACAATATGCACATCGAAACGCTAAAGGTCTTCTGCGACATAATCGAAAGTGGAAGCTTTTCTTATGCCGCGTCGCAAAACTTCGTTACTCAATCGGCGGTCAGCCAGCAGGTCCGAAGCCTGGAAGAGAAGTACGACTGCCGATTGATAGAACGCGGACGAGCGGGAGTCAAACCCACCCCGGCCGGCCAGATTCTCTACACCGCCAGCAAGGAAATCGTGCGCCGCTTCCTGGAACTGGAAAATCGGTTGCGTGAGATCGGATCGGTGGTGGCGGGTTCGATTCGGGTCGGCACCGTTTACAGCGTCGGCTTGCACGAATTGCCGCCGTACCTCACCGAATTTCTGCGCAACTATCCGGCCGTCAACGTGCATCTCGAATATCTGCGCTCGAACAAAATTTACGAAGATTTGATCGAAGGCAAAGTCGATCTCGGCGTCGTCGCCTATCCGGCAAAACGGAGTCAGATCGTGTCGGTGCCGTTTCGTCATGACGAACTTGTGCTCGCGGTGCCGCCCGACAATCCCCTCGCCAAGCATACCAAGGCGAATGTCGGACAGCTGGCGGGCCAGAAGTTTGTCGGCTACGAACGCGACATCCCCACCCGCAAGGCCTCGGATAGAATTCTGCGCGAGCACGGCGTCAAGCCGACCTACGTGCTCGAATTCGACAATATCGAGACCATCAAGCGCGCCGTTGAGATTGGGCTTGGATGCGCGATCGTGCCGCGCATGACGGTCGAAAACGAGGTCCTGCGCGGCACGCTGCGGATGCTCGAATTTCAGGAAGGCACATTTCTGCGCCCGCTCGCGATCATCTATAAGCGCGGGCGCGAGCTCTCGCCCGCAGTGCGCAAGTTTATCGAGGTGCTGACGACC
>NZ_DATDGQ010000094.1:0-2456 GCF_036522015.1 Binatus sp. (SeqCode) | reverse complement strand
AGATTTAGTTGAAGAACCGACCCTTAAACCCCTTCCCCCCTAGTGGGAAAGGGAAACCGAAAAACATACGGTAACGGGCAAGAAAATCAGACGGCTGGCGGTGCGGGGTGCTGCTGGCTCAGGCAGTGGACGGAGCCGAGTCCCCAGACCAGGTCGGTCGAGGGGACGCCGACAACGACGCGTCCAGGTAAAAGGCGGGACAGAGTCGCGGAAGCGATCGCGTCGGTTGGACTGTCGAAGGTCGGCATCAGGACTGCGCGATTCGCTATATAGAAGTTCGCGTACGAGGCTGGCAGGCGGGTGTCCTCGTGGATGACGGCGGGAGGCATTGGGAGAGTTTCGATTTTGAAGGGGCGGCCGTCGTGATCGCGCATCGCGCGCAGACGGGCGAGGTTGTCGCGCAGGACGGCGTAGTTCACGTCGGCGGGGTCGTCCTCGACGACGGTGACGATAGTGCCGGGGGCGACGAAGCGCGCGAGGTCGTCGATGTGTCCGTCGGTGTCGTCGCCGGCGATTCCGTCGCCGAGCCAGAGCACGTTGGTCACGCCGAGATAGGTGCGGAGGTAATCCTCGATATCGGCGCGGGAGAGCGCGGGATTGCGATTGGGGTTGAGCAGGCAAGACTCGGTGGTGAGAACGGAGCCGCCGCCGTTGACGTCGATCGAACCGCCTTCGAGCACGATGCCCGGCTCGATCACTTCGAAGCCGTAGCGATGCCCGAGCTTTTGCGGGACGACGTCGTCGAGATCGAAGGCGCCGTACTTTTCGCCCCACGAGTTGAAGCGCCAGTCGAGCGCGATCTGAGCTGGGCCGGCGGACGCATCGGCGCTCGCGACACGGTTAACGAAAATCGGGCCGTGATCGCGCACCCACGCATCGTTAGTGGGCAGATGAAAAATATCGACCGGCAGCAGCGGGCCGGGCGCTTCCTTTTCGGTGCGGCGGGCAGCGTCGAGAATCATCGCGCGGACTGGCTCGATTTGTTTTTCATCGGTAACTGCAAGACGGACGGGTTCGAAGCGCGCGATCTTTGCGACCATGGCAGCGTAGATCGGAGGGATGACGTCGAACTTGCCGGGCCAGGTGTCGAGATTGTGCGGCCATGCGAGGTAGCACGCGAGATGCGACTCCCACTCCGCGGGCATCCGGTAGCCGGCGAGAAGGCGGCGATGGTCAGGTGAAATATTGCTCACCAGAAGCCATCAACCAATCGTGCAACTGATTGCTTGCCGGCGGCTACCCTGGCGGCTGATTCGGCATCGTCCTGAAACACGTTGTCCACGACCACGCTGCGAACCTCACGCACTCCTATCATACGAAGCCAGAAATCAATGTAAGGCGCCTGGTGATCAAACGACGGCGGTATCGGAGTATTTTCGCGATAAACAGATCCCCGCGCATAGACGACGAGTGCTTTGGGAACGTCGAGGAGTGGCCCATATTCCTTGCCGTCATAGGTGAACAGGTAATTGCGCTGAGCGGTCAGATCGATCAAATGTTTGAGCTTGTACGGGATTGAGAAGTTCCACATGGGCAGGCCCAGGACAATTCGGTTCGCTCGTTGGAAGCGACCGATCAATTCCAGGATGCGGTTCCATGTACGCGTTTCTGCGTCTGTCATTGGCTGGTGATTGATGGCCTTGTACTTCGCCCCGATGGATGCGGTATCGAACTCCGGTAGGTTTTCATTCCAGACATTCAGGACGTCCTCATCAATCGCGGGGAAGACTTTCCTTGACGCCGAAAGAAAGGCGCTTGTTAGCGCGATAGATTTCGATTTGTCACCTCGCGGCGATGACTGAATATGTAGAACGTTCATTGTGAATCCATCCAAAACGAATGTGGAATACGGCTACGAGCGGTAGCGGCGCGTGAGATCGGCGTAAGCGTCGATGCGGCGGTCGCGCAGGAACGGCCAGTTGCGGCGGACTTGCTCAATTTTCGCGAGGTCGCATTCGGCGACCAGCGTTTCCTCGGCGGTCGCGCTGGCGCGGGCAATCACTTCGCCGAATGGATCGACGACGAATGAATCGCCCCAGAACTCGAGCTCGCCTTCGACGCCGACGCGATTGACCGCCGCGACGAACACGCCGTTGGCTATTGCGTGACTACGCTGGATGGTCTCCCACGCATTCACCTGCTTGGGGCGGACTTTTTCGGGCTCGCCATGCCACCATCCGATGGCCGTCGGATAGAAGAGAATCTGCGCACCAGCCATCGCGGTGAGCCGCGCCGCTTCGGGAAACCATTGATCCCAGCATACGAGCACGCCGACCGAGCCGCGCGAAGTGGGATGCGCGACGAAGTCGAGATCGCCGGGGGTGAAGTAGAATTTTTCGTAGTAGCGGGGATCGTCGGGGATGTGCATCTTGCGGTAGCGTCCGACGATTTTGCCGGCCTCGTCGATGACGGCCGCAGTATTGTGATAGACGCCGGCGGCGCGCCGCTCGAAGATC
>NZ_DATDGQ010000093.1:0-2433 GCF_036522015.1 Binatus sp. (SeqCode) | reverse complement strand
GGCTACCCCACCATGCATCTCTACGATTCACTCGGACCCAATCCGCGGGCGACGCGAATGTTCCTTTTGGAGAAGGGAATCACCATCCCGACCAAGACCGTAGATCTGTTGGGAGCGGAAAATCGCAAGCCGCCGTACACCGATCGCAATCCCGGCGGGCAAATTCCGGCACTCGAGCTCGACAACGGCAAATGCATCGGCGAGACCGTCGCGATTTGGGAATATCTCGAAGAGAAACATCCGACGCCCCCGCTGATCGGTACGACTGCTGAGGAACGCGCCGAGACCCGTCAATGGCAGCGTCGCGTCGAGCTGCAGATCACCGAGATTCTCTACAATGCCTTCCGCTACTCCGAGGGCGCGCAGCTCTTCAAGGATCGGATGCGCATCCTGCCCGAGGCGGCGCCCGGGATGAAGGCGGTGGTGCAGGACAAGCTCAAGTGGCTCGATAAGCTGCTCGAAGGTAAGCAGTACATCGCGGGCGATCGCTTCACCGTCGCCGACATCATTCTGTATTGCGCGCTCGATTTCGGCGGCAGCGTCAAACAGCCGCTCGATCCGTCGCTGAAGAACCTGAACGCATGGTTCAAGCGCGTCGATTCGCGTCCCAGCGCCAAGTCGAGCTTGCATCCCGCGGCGGCGCAAACCGGGATGAAGGGTTAGCGGGCGAGATCGTTCGCGATGCCCGGAGATATCGAACAGGTAACCGCGCAGCTGACTGCCCTGGTGCGCGCGAAGACCGGTGACGCCGGCGCGCGAGCGCATTCGCTCGAGTCGCTGCCGGGTCACGCCGGCTTCAGCTACAGCTTTATCCTCGAGCGCAGTGCTCCTGATGCGACGCCGGCGGGGAAATATGTCGTGCGGATCGCGCCTCCCGGCGTCAAAATTTCAGGTCCCGCCGATATCGTGCGGCAGGCGCGCGTGATGGCATCACTGGCCGACACGCCAGTCGCGGTACCGCCGATCATCTGGTACGGCGACGAGCCCGAGTTCTTCGAGCGGCCGTACTTCGTCGGCGGGTTCGTCGAAGGATTCAAGCTCGGCGAATCCACGCTGCCTCTCGCGCACCTGAAACGGCTGGCGCGCAATGGAATTGCGACGATGGCCGCGCTGCACAACGTCGCGTGGGAGCCGCGCCGCGCCGCATGGGGCGAGCCGTTCGCGCTCAGCGAGGAACTTAGGCGCCTTGACTACCTGCTCGACCGCCCGACGCTGGATCCCGCGGTCGTCGCGCGCGCACCTGAACTGCGCGAGCGCCTGCGCTCGAGCCTGCCGACGGGCGCGCGCATCGGATGCGTCCATGGCGACTTCCAATGGTCCAACGTGCTGTTCAACGAGGAACGCGTCGTCGCGCTGATCGATTGGGAAATCTCGCTGGTCGGCGCAACGCTGCTCGACCTCGGCTGGATTTGCTTTTTCTCGGACCCCGGGAGCTGGGTCGGCCCCGACGTGCGAGGCGCCCTCCTCAACGCCGACGAAATCGTCGACGCGTACGCTGAGGCCGCCGGCTTCCCGGTCTCCGCGGCGGAAGTGCGATGGTTCCGCGCGTTCGCGGGCTACCGTTTCGGCGTAATCACGTGCTTCAACCTGATGCTGCATCGGCGCGGCAAGCGTCACGATCCGCTGTGGGAAGAGACGGCGCTGTCAGCGCCGCGGATGTTCGAGCACGGCCTCGAACTGTTAGGCTAGCGATCAGTCTGCCGAACCAGGAGGTACGACATGGACGGTGCAGCCAAGCGGCAGCCTGAGATTCTGACTCCCGAGGAAAATCATCCCGCGCTGAATGCGCTGCTCGGCGCCAATCCGTTCGTCGGCCTCGACGCCACGCAGGTGCTCGGCACGCTGACGACTCTGCTCACACATATCGCCTCGCAACCCACGACGGCGGCGTCGCGAGCGATCCAACTCTCGCTCGAACTCGGGCAGATCATAGCGGGCGTTTCCTCGGTCGCTCCTGAAGCCGGCGACCGGCGCTTCGGCGATCCGGCCTGGACGGAGCATCCGCTCTACCATCGCATCATGCAGACCTACCTCGCATGGCGTGCTGCGATGCACGATCTCGTCAACGAGGACGAAAGCGTCGAGTGGAAGGAAGTCGAGCAGCAGAAGTTCGCGGTGACGCTGATGACCGAGGCGCTCGCGCCGACCAACGCGTTCTGGCTCAATCCCGCGGCGCTCAAGCGCGCCTTTGACACCTCGGGAATGAGCGTGCTGTGGGGCCTGCGCAACTTCATCGGCGATTTGTGGAGCAATGGAGGGATGCCCTCGACGGTGGACAAGCGGCCGTTTGAAGTCGGCAAAAATCTCGCGCTCTCGCCGGGCGCCGTCGTGTTTCGCAGCCCGGTCTGCGAGGTGATTCAGTATGCGCCCTCGACCGACAAGGTTTACGAGCGTCCGCTGGTTTTCATCCCGCCGCAGATCAACAAGTTCTAC
>NZ_DATDGQ010000092.1:0-16939 GCF_036522015.1 Binatus sp. (SeqCode) | reverse complement strand
GAGTCAGTTTGAGTCCGATGGCGGATGCAAAACATATCCAGGTCTACGACACCACGTTGCGCGACGGGTGCCAGTCCGAGGACGTTTCGCTGACGGTCGAGGACAAGGTCACGATTGCCGAGCGGCTCGACGATCTCGGCTTCGACTATATCGAGGGCGGATGGCCGGGCTCGAACGATCGCGACGCGGCATTCTTCAAGGAGATCAAGAAGATAAAGATTCGCCACTCGAAGATTGCGGCCTTCGGCTCGACCCGTCGCTCCGGGGTGCGCGCTTCGGCGGATCGGAATCTTCAGTTGCTGCTGCGCACCGGGACTCAGGTTGCAACGGTGGTCGGCAAGACCTGGGACATGCACGTGCGTGAGGCGCTCAGAATTCCGCTCAACGAAAATCTTGAAATTGTCAATGACACGATTGCCTTCCTGAAAAAGAACTTCGACGAGGCGATCTTCGACGCCGAGCATTTCTTCGACGGCTATTTTCACAATCCCGAGTACGCGCTCGCCTGCCTGAAGGCCGTCGACGACGCAGGCGTTACCCTGATCGCGCTGTGCGACACCAACGGTGGACGCCTGCCGGGTGAAATCGAAGCGGCGGTAACGGCGGCCCGCGCGGCCGTCAATTGCCCGCTCGGAATTCACTGTCACAACGATTCGGAAGTCGCGGTCGCCAACACGCTTGCCGGTGTAAAGGCGGGCGCGACGCAAGTGCAGGGCACCGTCAACGGTTTCGGCGAGCGATGCGGCAACGCGAACCTGGTCTCGGTCGTCGCGAACCTGCAGCTCAAGCTCGGCTACCATTGCGTGCCGCCCGCGAAGCTTAAGACGATGCGCGAGGTCTCGACGCTGGTCTACGAGCTCGCCAACATCACGCCGTTCGCGCGCCAGCCGTACGTCGGCCGCAGCGCGTTCGCGCACAAGGGCGGCCTGCATGTGTCGGGAATCCAGCGCAACACCGCGACCTACGAGCATATCGATCCCGCGCTGCTCGGCAACGATCGACGCGTCCTGCTCTCGGAGCTCTCCGGGCGCGCCAATATAGTGTACAAGGCCAAGGAGTTCGGCCTCGAGATCGATAGTGCCAGCGACGACAAGATCGGCGCGCTGCTCGACGAGCTCAAGCGCCTCGAGGGCGCAGGCTACACCTTCGATGGTGCGGACGCCTCGTTCGAGCTGCTGATGTTGCGCACGCTCGGCCTCGTAAAAGAACATTTCAACTTCGTCAGCTTCCGCGTATTCGACGACAAATGGCACGAGGATCGAGCGCCGTTCAGCGAGGCGGTGGTCGTACTCGAAGGTCCCGACGGCCTGCGCACTCGCAACTCCGCGATCGGCAACGGCCCGGTCAATGCGCTCGACTCGGCGCTGCGGTCTGCGTTGCTGCCGTACTATCCGAATCTCGAAGCGATACAACTCGTCGACTACAAAGTTCGCGTGCTCGACAACGGCGCCGGCACCGAAGCGCGCGTTCGCGTGCTGATCGAATCGACCGACGGCAAGCGCCGATGGGGCACGGTTGGACTGTCGAGCAACGTGGTCGAGGCGAGTTGGCAGGCATTGGTTGACTCGGTCGAATACAAGCTGCACAAGGATAATGTGAAGCCGCGCGCGAAAGCCGCGGCCGGAAAACAAAACGGAACGCGTCCGCGGTCGCCCAAATCCGCGGAGAACAGCCACGCCGCGCGTCCGAAGGCTTGACCCGCGGCGGCCGCCAAAAGAGGAACGAGTCATGGGTGTTCTAAGTCGAATGAGAGAAGACATCCAGTCGGTCTTCGACCGCGACCCTGCCGCGCGCTCCACGATCGAAGTCGTGCTCCTGTATCCGGGTTTGCACGCCATCTGGCACTACCGCGTCGCACATTGGCTCTGGGAGCGTAACTTCAAGTTTCTCGGCCGCTTCGTCAGCGAGATCGCGCGTTTCATCACTGGCATCGAGATTCATCCCGGCGCGAAAATCGGTCGGCGCCTGTTCATCGATCACGGCATGGGCATCGTGATGGGCGAGACCGTGGAAATCGGCGACGACGTCCTCCTCTACCAGGGCGTCACCCTCGGTGGCACCAGCCTCAAGAAGGAAAAGCGGCATCCGACGCTCGAGGATCATGTGATGGTCAGCACGGGCGCGTCGGTGATCGGCCCGGTGCGAATCGGCGAGGGCAGTCGCATCGGCGCGGGCGCGGTGGTCGTGTCGTCGTGTCCGCCGTGGTCAACGGTCGTGGGAATCCCGGGAAAGGTGATCGAGGGCGACAATGCTCGCCACGACGTGATGGAACTCGATCACGTCAAGCTGCCCGATCCGGTCGCGCGCGCGATGGGCAATCTGATCGAGAAGCTCAACCGGATGGGCGTGCGAATGGAAGAGATCGAGGAGCGCCAGGACTGCCTCGAAGACAAAGTCAGCGAGCATCATCCGCCGACCCCCGATCGCATCGCCAACAAGGGCTAGCGATACTGCCAGCCCTCGCCGGCGAGGTTCTCGTTACTTACTAACTGCTGCGCGGGCGCCGCTTAGCTCTTCTTCTGATGCGGCGTACCAATGAACGGGAACTCCTTGAGAATGTCGCTGTGCGGCTTGAGGCCGCTGGGGGGACATTCCTTCTTGGTCAGGAACGCGAGCCGGTAATCGATCACATCGTCAGTGAAGACGCGGCCGTTCGGGTACTTCGCCGGCTTCGACGGATTGAACGTCATCACATCGGGCAGCGTGCCTTCCTTGTCGATTGCCGCAATCGCCTCTTCGCGCGTGTAATTGCCAGTGTGTCCCATCAGATGCACGAACTGATCGAGCCAACGCTTGCGATCGTTCACCGGCTCGCTGGCGTTGTATTCAAGCTTGGTATCGTCGGTGTTGAAGAAGCTGCTGACTGAGGGATGTCCCGCGCGATCGACGTGAAGGAGCTTACCGTCCTGCCGCACGCTGCATCGTCCCCAGATGTGTACCACGGGCTTCGGCGCCAGTTCGCTCGTCGGCAGCTCGATCACGGTCGAGAACACGTTGGCTTCGGTATTGGAATCGACGCCGGTCCACGGCGACTTGCCGCCGAGAGTCGCGAGGTGAGGCTCGGTGAAGTTCCGTTTGCCCCGGATATCGAACAGCGCCTTTATTCCGTCGAAGTCGAAAAAGAACGCGTCACTGCGGCTGCCGGCGAAGAATTTGTACTCGCCCGCCTCGACGATGTTGGGCTTGGGGCCGAACGAGACCTCCGCATCGGCGACGATCTTTTTTCCGACCGCTTCGACGGATCGCGACTCCGCGCCTTTGGCCAGAAACACGTTGAACATCTGCTTGCCGTTTTGTGGTTTTGAAAACACGTAACTGATCGCGATATCTGTCAGCAAATCGCCATCGTTGTCGATGTTGAGGCGGTAGATGGCGTCGGGATGAAGCGCGTCGGCATTCGGATTTGCATTGAGGATGATCACGGTCCTCGCCGGATCCGTCGGCGACTGGAAGGCGTAGAGGTCGCACAGGTCGAGCCGTTGATCGCCGAGCGGCGGCCCGAGGCTTAGGCCGGTAAAGTGATTCGACATTGTTTCTCTCCTTTGAAAATTGAGATCTGATTGCGATGTACGTTCAGGATCGTAACAAACGGTATGTTTAGTGTCGCCTGTTATTTCAGGAGCTATCAGAGCTTGTGTCCGAAGCCCGCGCCCATCTCGTATTCATTCGGACTCTCGATCATTCGCCCGTTCAATATTCGCGCGAAGCCGAACGGCGTCAAATCAACTGTCGTGCTCGTACCGGTCAGAATCAACTCGGAAATCGACGCGCCAACCGCGGGCGCCGTTTTGAATCCCGTCCCGCTGAAGCCGGCCGCGACGAACAGACCCTCGATGCCCGGTACTATGCCCATCACAGCGCGTGCGTCCGGGCTGACGTCGTAAATTCCGGCGTGACCGCGCGAGTAGGGCGCGTCGGCCATCGCAGGGATCCTTTTCGCCAACCGCGCACGCACCGCCGCGACGAAGTCGTCATCGTTGCTCTCGCGGAAATTGTCGGGATTCGCTTCCGCCCCGGGCTTCCATGCACCTAAGCCAGCCAGCGTAAGATCGTCGCCGTGCGGGCGGAAGTAGCTGCCGGCGATCGTATCTATATAAGTACAATGTCGGAGCTGGCGAGGTCGTTTGAAAAATGCGATCTGCGCGCGCTCGCTCTTGATACCGATTTTCAGGCCGAGCGGCGCGAGTAACGCGTCGGTCCACGGGCCAGCCACGACGCATACCGCATCGGCCTCACACGTGCGTCCACTGTTGTCGATCACGCCTACCGCGCGGCTGCCGCGATGCGCAATTTTCGCGACCGATGTGGCCAGCGAAAACTCCGCGCCCAGCTTTCGCGCAGCGGCCGCCAGCGACTCCGTCGTCGCGACGGGCTCGGCGTATCCGCTGTGCGGTTCGATCGCCGCGAGCGCGATATCGTCGACGAACGCGTGAGGCTCGCGCTTCTGCAATTCAGCCGCGGTTACGATCTCTGTATCGACGCCGACGCGCTGGAGCATCGCCACGTTCGCGCGCAGCCGCCCTGCGTTGCGCTCGTCAACGACAATCGCGAAACCAGTCTCGACGAAACCGCATCGCCCTCCCACCAGCTCGTTCCAATGCTGAAAATAATGGAGGCTTTTCCACGCCAGCTCGGCTTCCGGCGCGAACGTATAGTGCATCCTGAGCAGCGCGCCCGACCGTGCCGACATCCCGGCGCAAATTCCGCCTTTGTCGAATACCCGCACGCGAGCGCCGCCGCGCGCGAGATGGAACGCAAGCGAGCATCCCACCACGCCCGCGCCAATTACGATTATGTTTGTGCTCGATGCCGCCTGCGTCACGCGGAGCCCCCGTCTTTTTCCAACGATCGGTGTACGATAAGCTAATCGCCGCACTGGTGGCGAACAAAACCGTCCATGCCAATTTATCTCGATCATAACGCCGGCGCTCCGCTTCGAGCCGAAGCCGCCGCCGCGATTTCGCAGCTGCTGACCAATGCGCGAGGGAATCCTTCGTCGGTGCATCGCTCGGGGCAGCGCTCGCGCCGGATGCTCGAAGCTGCGCGCGCGCAGGTTGCGTTGGTTGTCGGCGCCGAGGCGCGGCAGATGGTATTTACCAGCGGCGGCACCGAGTCGAACAATCTTGCAATCTTTGGCGCGATCACAGCGGCGTCGCGGCGGCGCAAAATTATTTCATCCGAAATCGAGCACTCGTCGATCCTTGCTCCGCTGGCGGAACTCGAACGCCGCGGCTTCGAGGTGGTGCGAGTTGCGCCCGATTCCGATGGACGTATCGATCCCGCGCGCGTACTCGCCACGCTCAATAGCGACACCGCGCTTGTCACGCTTGGACTCGCGAACTCCGAAGTCGGAACGATTCAGGATCTCGCGCCGCTCGCTTCCGTGTGCAGCGCGACCGGTGCGCTGTTTCATATTGATGCGGCGCAGGCGGTTGGCAGAATACCGGTCGATGTGGCAGCGCTCGGATGCGATCTGATGACTCTCAGCGGCCACAAGCTTGGCGCGCCCGGTGGGGTTGGCGCTTTGTATGTCCGCGACGCTGCGCGCATTGCGCCGATCGTTTTCGGCGGACCGCATGAGGCCGGCATGCGCGCAGGCACTCCGAATCTACTTGGCGCCGTTGCGTTTGGCGCCGCGACCGAGGCGGCGATGAATGCGATGCGCGACGAATCAGATCGAATCGGTTCGCTCGCGAGGTCGCTGCTGAAGAGACTTGGCGAGACGATTCCCGGACTTCGCTTGAACGGCCCGCTAACCGGCGGGTTGCCGAATACGCTCAGCCTCACGTTTCCGAGCGTGCTCGGCGAGAGCATGCTGATAGCGCTCGACCTCGAAGGCGTTGAAGTTTCGATGGGCTCGGCGTGCGCGGCGGGCGCCGTCGAGCCGTCGCACGTGCTGCGCGCGATGGGTCGCAGCATTGCCGACGCGCGCAGCTCGCTGAGAATCAGCCTTGGATGGAACAACACTGCGGATGAAATCGACGCCGTCGCGGAGACCATCCCGGCGGTCTGGCGGCGCGTCGCCGACGCCGAGCCTCTATCGGAGGTGAGCGCGCGATGAAGCGCCGAGTGTTGGTTGCGATGTCGGGCGGAGTGGACAGCAGTGTCGCGGCGGCGATTCTGCGCGAGGATGGTTACGACGTCGTCGGCGTCGCGATGCGGCTTGCGCCGGAGCCGTTCGCGCCGGCCTCGACCGCGCCGGTGGCGAAGCGCCGCGGCACCTGCTGCTCGCATGACGACTTCGAAGATGCGCGCCGGGTGGCGGAGCGAATGGATTTTCCGTTCTACGTGATCGATTTGCGCGCCGACTTCGCCGCGCGCGTGGTCGATAACTTCGTCGCCGAATATCTCGGCGGGCGCACGCCGAATCCGTGCGTGATGTGCAATCGCGAGATCAAATTCGATCGCTTGTGGAGCCGCGCCCACGCGCTGAACGCCGACTACGTGGCGACCGGACATTATGCGCGGATAGAGCAGGGCGCCGACGCACGGTTTCATCTGCTGCGTGCCGCGGATGATTCGAAAGATCAGTCGTATTTTCTTTTCACGCTCGGGCAGGACGAGTTGTCGCGCACAATGTTTCCGCTTGGCGCGATGACCAAGACCGAAGTTCGCGCGCGCGCTCGCGCGTTGGGGCTCGCGACCGCGGACAAGCCCGAGAGCCAGGAAATCTGCTTCGTTCCCGACGGCGACTACGCCAGTTTTGTCGAACGCCGAAGCGATCCCGCGCAACTCCGCCCAGGGTCGATCGTCGACATCAAAGGAAAGCGGCTCGCGGATCATTCCGGCGTGCATCGATTCACCGTCGGACAGCGCCGAGGAATGGGGATCGCGAGTGGCGAGCGGCTGTACGTCCGCGAGATTCGAGCTGAATCGGGCGAGGTCGTGGCAGGACCGCGCGAGGAGCTGGATTCGTCCGGCTTGATCGCGAACCGGGTCAGCCTGGTCGATGATTCAATAGCGTCGGGCGGCGAGCTGAGCGTTGAGGTGAAGATTCGCTATCGGCATCGCGCGCTCCCGGCTACGATGCGCGTCGATTCCGCGCGCCGCGCCGAAATTCGCTTCGCGGCGGTCGGTCCCGCGGTGACGCCGGGACAGGCGTGCGTCTTTTACCGCGGCGAGGAAGTGCTAGGCGGCGGATTTATCGAACGGGCGATCACTGCAGAACGAGCAACCTGACTATGGCAACGCGCTTCGCAATCGCAACGCTCGGCTGCAAGGTCAATCAGTACGATTCGGCAATAATCGAGTCGCGCCTCAGCGCGCGTGGGATGGAGCGTCGTGAATTCACCGAACAGGCCGACGTCTATATCGTCAACACCTGCACGATAACCGATCGCGCCGACGCGGAGAGTCTGCGGATTGCGCGGCGCGCGCGACGTCTGAACCCGAACGCGCGCATCGTCATGACCGGATGCCTGGCGCAGGCGAGTCCGGAGGTGCTGGCGCGAGCGTCGGAGGTCGATGCGGTGATCGGGCTCGGCAGGCTCGATGACCTCGAGCGCGCAGTGGCTTCAGGAGCCGGTGAGCGCGTGATGGTCACGAATCTGCGCAAGGAAAAAGCGCCGATCGAACTGGCCGCCGTCACGCTCGACGGTCATACGCGCGCGTTCCTGAAGTTGCAGGAGGGCTGCGACCAGTTCTGCACTTTCTGCATCGTGCCGTTCTCGCGCGGCACTTCGCGAAGTGTCGAGCCTCGACGCGTGATGTCCGCGCTTGACGATCTTCATGCGCGCGGCTTCAAGGAAGTCGTGCTCACCGGAGTTCATCTTGGCGGCTACGGCAAGGACCTCGAGCCGCCGGTCGAACTGGCCGATTTGCTCGAGATGATCGCCGAGCGCTGCCCGCTCGAAAGGGTACGAATTAGCTCGCTCGATCCTGAAGAGTTGAGCGATCGGATCCTGGAAATTATTTCGCACAGCGCAAAATTCTGCCCGCATCTGCATCTGCCACTGCAGTCTGGCGACGACGAGACCTTGTCGCGGATGCGCCGCCGCTATCAGCGCGACTACTTTCGCGATCGCGTCGAGCGCGTGCTGGACGCGTGGCCCGACGCCGCGATCGGCACCGATCTGATCGTCGGTTTTCCGGGCGAGACCGGAACGCAGTTCGAGTCGTACTATGATTTCGTCGAGTCGATGCCGCTCGCGTACTTTCACGTGTTCCCATATTCGGTAAGAGTCGGGACCACGGCGGCGAAGTTTTCCGGGCGCGTGAAGCCAGCCGAGATTAAGCAGCGCGCCGCGCTGATGCGCGAATTGGGCGAGCGCAAGCGGGTGGAATTCGCCCGGCGCTTCGTCGGAACAAAACTTAAGGTATTACTTGAAGAACGCGGGCCGGATGGCGATCTGCGCGGTTACAGCCGCAACTACGTGCGGGTATCGACGCAGGGCTCCGACGAACTGACAAACCGCGAAGTCGAGGTGGAGGCGGCAACCGTTGAAGGCACCCAACTGGTTGGGGAGATTGTTCGGCCGTGGGCGGACGGAATGGCCTGCGGCGGGGCCTCCTGAAAATCCCGGCACCAAACTCGAGCGGGTGCTCGGCTACGCGTTCGCACGCGGGGAACTGCTCGATACCGCGTTGACGCATCCGAGCGCGGCGGTCGGCAGCGACGTCCATTACGAGCGGCTGGAATTTCTTGGCGACGCGGTGCTCGATCTTGCAATCGCGGATTTGCTGATGCGGAAGTTCCCGACCGCGAAGGAAGGCCCGTTGTCCAAGCAGCGAGCGTCGATCGTGAACGCACGCACGCTGGCGCTCAAGGCACAGGCGATTGAATTAAACGAGATGATGCGGCTGGGCAAAGGCGAAGAAAAAAGCGGCGGCCGCGAGAAGACCTCGATCCTGGCCGCCGTGTTCGAGGCGGTGATCGGCGCGATCTACACCGACGGCGGGCTGGCGCCAGCGCAGCAAGTGGTCGAGCGCCTGTTTGAAAACGATATTGGCGGGCCGGCGGCGGAACGCGATTATAAAACCGAATTGCAGGAAGTTGCCTACCGCCATTTTCGCACCCAGCCGGTCTACGAACTGATCGGTACCGAAGGCCCCGATCACGCCAAGCGCTTCACTACTCGAATCCGGATCGCGGGCCGCGAACTCGGCGTGGCCGAAGGCGGCAGCAAGAAGCAGAGCGAGCAGGCTGCCGCGCGCCTCGCGCTTGACCGGATCGAAGAAGAACGGGGCGAGCGCGATGGGTGAGCATCGCGCGGGATTCGTCGCGGTCGCGGGCCGCACCAACGTCGGCAAATCGACGCTGGTAAATCGGCTGGTGGGACACAAGGTCGCAATCGTCACGCCGCGTCCGCAGACCACGCGCCGGCGAATTCTCGGAATCCGCAGCGACGACGACGCACAGATCCTGCTGATCGACACGCCCGGCCTGCATGAAGCGAAGAAGCAACTGAATCAGCGCATGGTGCAGACGGCGCGCCGCGCGATCGCGGAGGGCGAAGTCATTCTGGCTGTTGTCGAAGCGGGCGATCATCTGAACCCGGGAGATCGTGCGGTGCTGATTGACATTCGCTCGCTCGGCCGTCCGACGGTGGTTGCGATTAACAAAGTCGATAAAATCCCGCGCGCGCAGCTCCTGCCGCTAATAGAGGAAATCCACCAGGGATTTCCCGGCGCCGAGATCGTGCCGATAAGCGCGCTCACCGGCGAGAACGTCGGCGAGTTGCTGGCGACTTTGAAGCGGATGCTGCCGGAGAGCCCGGAGCTGATGTCGCCTGATGAATACACCGATCAGACTGAGCGAATGATCGCAGAAGAAATCGTGCGCGAGAAGATTTTTCTGAAAATGCGCCAGGAGATACCGTTCTCGACCGCCGTCAAGGTCGAGAAATTTGAAGACGACGCGGAGCGCAAACTCAAGCGGATCGGCGCCACGGTGGTCGTCGATCGCGAGTCGCACAAGGGCATGCTGATCGGCGCGGGCGGAGGCACGCTCAAGGAGATCGGCACGGCGGCGCGGCTCGAGCTCGAGGAGATCCTCGGCACCCGCGTGTTTTTAGAAATCGTCGTCAAGGTCGAGCGTGACTGGACACGCGATCCGCGCAAGCTCACGGAGTTTGGGCTGTGACCAATCCGCGCAGAACCTCTGGCGTCGAGGCGCGCCGAATTGCCGCCGAAGGACTGCCCGCCGTGGTGCTGGTGGGGCGCGCGAACGCGGGCAAGTCCACGCTGTTCAATCGAATCACCAAGGGCGGGCGCGCGATCACCAGCGCGATCCCCGGCACCACGCGCGATCTGAATTTCGCCCGCGCGAAATACGGCGATCGCGAATTTGTCGTGATCGACAGTGGCGGCCTGGAGCTCGGCGGGCATGAGCGGATGACCGAGCGAATCGTCAGCGAGGCGCTGGCCGCAGTCGGCGTCGCCGACGTCGTTGTTTTCATGCTCGATGGCAGGGGCGGGTTGAGCGAGGCTGACGCGGAGGCGCTCGCGCTCGTGCGCGAAACCGGCTGCCCGCTGATTTTGGCGGTCAACAAGATCGATTCGCCGGGGCAGGAGTCCCAAGCTTCCGAATTCTACGCGCTCGGAGGCGACGAATTGCTTTTCATCTCGGCGGCGCACGGCCGCGGAGTCGAAGAACTGCTCGATCAAGTCGTCGCGCGGTTGCCGGAACATAAGGACGCTGCGGCCGCAGCTCCGGATTTGCGGCTCGCGCTGATCGGCCGCCCCAACGTCGGGAAATCGTCGATCCTCAATCGGTTGTCGGGATTCGAGCGTGCAATCGTCGACGACACTCCCGGCACGACGCGCGATCCGGTGGACGTTCGGCTCTCCTCGCATGGCCGCGACGTGCTGCTGATCGATACGGCCGGAATACGACGGCCGCCGCGTATCGCAGGCGAGCTCGAGCATCATTCGGTGGGCCGCGCGATCGAGACGATTCGGCGCGCCAACGTCGCGCTGCTGGTGATCGACGCGAGCGAGGGAATCACCGACCAGGACGCGCGGCTGGCGCGGCTGGTGGACAGCAGCGATCGAGCGATGGTGATCGTGTGCAACAAGTGGGACGTTGCGGCGAAGCAGGGGCGCAAGGTCGCGGCGTTCGTCCGAGATGCGCACGAGCGTTATCCGTTCCTCGAGTATGCGACGATGGTGTTCACGTCGGCGGTGACCGGCGACGGAATCGACGGGATCATCCCGGCGGCGATTGCGGCGGGAGATTCGTGGCGCGCGGTGTTTCAAACGTCGATGCTGAATCGCACGCTGGCCGAGGCGACGGCCGCGATGGATCCACCGCAAGTCGACCGGCGGCGGCTGAACCTGATGTATGTGACGCAAGTCGGCAACGCGCCGCCCCGACTTCGATTCTTCACCAACGTCGAGCGTGGTATCCCGGCGCATTACGTGCGCTTTATCGAAACGCGATTTCGAAAATCGCTCGGCCTGGTCGGAACTCCTCTACGGCTGGATTTTCGGCGCACCGGACGCTCGTGGGTGCAAGGCGCTCCGCCGCGCCCCACCCGCAGCAAGCCCCGCAACCGTCCCGCCCCGGGAAGCAAACCAGCCCGCGCGTAGCGAAAGCCGCGTTTCGTCCCAACTAGTTCGAGTCGTAGTGTACATCGGCGAGAATGTAGTTCTGAAGCGCCGCGTTCCATTTGTACGTGTAGAGCACTTCTACGCCACAAGGGTACTCGGCGCATCCCGACACGACCAGTTTATCTGCCGTTGGCGCATCCGCTTTCTTTTGACTATGGCGTGATGCCGATGTTGACGCGGACGTTGGGGTAGCCGCGGGAGAAGCTCGAAAGCCAAACCCTCCTCCGAGTTCTCCTCCGTTCGAACTTGACGTGACTTCGGCGTAAAGCTGCTTCAAGGGTCGCGTGGGGGTCTCCCCGGGAGTTGACGTCTGAGGCGCCGCAGGCTCTACGACTCCGCCTCCTTGCAGGAAGTCGCCACGATAGATCGCGCGGATTTGTCCTGCCACGCAACCGAAGACATACAGATATCCCCAGGTGCCAGTTCCGGTGCGATGATCCGACCCGAACGAGATAAGCCGGCGATCCGCACTTATCATTCGGTCGTCGTCGACTTCCACGTACCAGTCGCACACCTTATCGCTCTCGTAGCAGCCCTGGCCATGGATGAACGGATATCCCCCAGAACCGTCTCCGGGAGAGTCGCCGTTCGCGAGGATGATCAAATCATTTGCTTTCGCGGTCTTTAACTCCTTGCAGGGCATCTGTTTTGGAGGAGCAGGTATGAGGCTCGCGTTGTCCTCGTTATCCCTGTAGCGACGAATCCGTGGGTCCCAGACGAAGTCAATTCTGTCGACGTCATTGCCGGGAAACGGCGTTTCAGAGCCTCTTAGAACAACCTCGTCCCGGCTGGCGTGTTCGATAGTTATTAGTCCCGAAAGGTTGTCGGAGGTGAGTAGTCTTTTCGCTTGACCGGCCACGCAACCGAACACATATGCCGCGCCTGCCGGTGTCCCTTTCGCCGACGGGCGCGTGACCAACAGACGACGATCCCGACCGAGCATTTCGTCATGCACGATCGTAGCCTTCTCGCATAACTCTCCAATGGGGTTGCTTGATCCTTTTGCCGTGCAGTTGACGCTGGGCGAGTAATTGTCTGCGTTGGAGTCGAGGTCTGGGAGTGCGAGCAGATCGTTGGGGTTGACCCTCGAAAGATCAGCGCATGCGCTACCGCCCGCGAAAGCCAAGCGGCCCATAAGCAAAATGCACGCGAGCAAAGCAATCGGACCGGCGGCTGGTTTCACGACTTTAATAACGATAGTACGTAAATCCTTGTGAAGCGTTGCGCGCGGTGACGTTTCGACGCCGTGCCGCATCCGGTATATTTCAATATACAGTGATCCTCATTCTTGATTTCGGCAGCCAGTACACGCAGCTAATCGCACGGCGCGTGCGCGAGGCGAACGTGTATTGTGAAATCCATCCGTTCAATTTCGCGCCTGAAAAAATCCGCGCGCTCAATCCCCGCGGAATCATTCTTTCCGGCGGACCAGCCAGCCTCTACGAAGAAAATGCGCCCGATATCGCCGACGAAGTGCTCAATCTCGGATGCCCCGTGCTCGGAATTTGCTACGGGCTGTACGTAATCGCGCAGCACATGGGCGCGCGCAGCGTGAGCTCGCGACAGCGCGAGTACGGGCCGGCGACCCTGGTGATTGACGGCGACGATGTGCTGTTCGAGGGGCTCGACGGGCGCGAGCATCGCGTCTGGATGAGTCACGGCGATCGCGTCGAGGCAATTCCCGGCGCACTGTGCGCGATTGCCCATAGCGACAACTCCCCGTACGCGGCGTTCAAGACGCGCGACGGGCGCGTTCGCGGCATCCAGTTTCATCCCGAGGTCGTTCACACGCCGTGCGGCACGCAAGTGCTGCGCAACTTCGTGCTGAAAATTTGCGGAGAGCGCGGCGATTGGACGATGGCGAATTTTGTCGAGACCAAACTCGCAGAGATTCGCAAGCAGGTCGGCCCGAGCGACAAAGTCCTGATGGGATTGTCGGGCGGCGTCGATTCGTCGGTGGCGGCGGCCCTGATACATCGCGCAATCGGCCCGCGGCTGCATTGCGTTTTCGTCGATACCGGATTGCTTCGCGCGGGCGAGCGCGAGCGGATGGAAAATACCTTCGCGGGCCAGCTTGGAATCGATCTGAAGGTGACCGACGCGTCCGAGCTGTTTCTGTCGCGGCTGGCGGGCGTCATTGACCCCGAGCAGAAGCGGCGCATCATCGGGCATACATTCATCGACGTGTTCGAATCCGAGGAAGTCGTCAAGGGCGCGAAATTTCTCGGCCAGGGAACGCTCTACCCCGACGTGATCGAGTCGGTGTCGTTCAAGGGCCCGTCGGCGGTGATCAAGAGCCATCACAATGTCGGCGGATTGCCGGAGCGGATGCGGCTGGAGCTGGTCGAACCGCTGCGCGAGTTGTTCAAAGATGAAGTGCGCGAAGCAGGGCGACAGCTCGGGCTCGCGCCAGAGGTCGTTGATCGCGAGCCGTTTCCCGGACCCGGCCTGGCGGTGAGAATCGTCGGCGAGGTCACGCGCGATCGGCTCGATCTGCTGCGTCGCGCCGACGCTATCGTGATGGAAGAGACCGCGGCCGCCGGCTTCGGCCTCAAACTGTGGCAGGCGTTCGCCGTGCTGCTGCCGCTCAAGACGGTCGGCGTGATGGGCGACGGGCGCAGCTACGAAAGCGTGATTGCGATTCGCGCGGTCGAGTCGATGGACGGGATGACCGCGGATTGGGCGCGGCTCGACCCGGCGTTTCTCGCGCGCGTCTCGAGCCGCATCACCAACGAGGTCAAGGGCGTCAACCGCGTCGTTTACGACATCACGTCGAAGCCGCCGGCGACGATCGAGTGGGAGTGAAGTGACGGTTCGCACGCGTTTCGCGCCGAGTCCGACCGGCTCGCTGCACATCGGTAACGTCCGCTCGGGGCTGTTCGCGTATCTGTACGCGCGGCACACCCGCGGCACATTTATTCTGCGCATCGACGACACCGATGTTGAGCGATCGACGAAAGAGTCGCTCGAGGAACAGCTCGCGGACTTGAAATGGCTCGGGATGGAATGGGACGAAGGCCCGCCCGACGAGACCTATTTTCAAACCAATCGAGTCGTGCGGCATCGCGAGGCGGCGCTGAAACTTTTGCGCGAGCGAAAAGCATATCCATGCTACTGCTCGGCGGAAGAACTCGACGCCAAGCGCAAGCAGGCCGAGCGCGAGCATCGCAGGCCGGTGTACGATCGCAAATGTCGCGGCCTCGACTTCCCCACCGATCTCGCGCTGCCCGATAAATCCGCCGGCCGCAACTATACGATCCGATTCGCGATGCCGCTGGACGGCGAGACCGTCGTCGACGATCTGGTGAAGGGCCGCATCGTCTTCCAGAACAGCGAGCTCGATGACTTCATCATCGTGCGATCGGACGGCTCGCCGATTTACAACTTCGCGAGCATCCTCGACGACGTTGACATGAATGTGACCCACATCGTTCGCGGCGACGACCATGTCTCGAACACGCCCCGCCAGATGCAGATGGCGTATGCGTTGGGATTCACACCACCCGCGTTTGCACATCTGCCGCAGGTGATGGGACCGGACGGCTCGAAGCTGTCCAAGCGTCACGGCGCGACCTCGGTCGTCGCGTATCGCGAGGCCGGCTATTTCCCGGAGGCGCTGCTGAATTACCTGGCGCGGCTGGGATGGTCGCATGGCGATCAGGAAATCTTCTCGAAGGACGAGCTGATCGACTATTTTGGCTTCGAGGCGTGCGGAAAATCAGCCGGCGTATTCAACGCCGAGAAATTGCTCTGGCTTAATTTTCACTACCTGAAAGCACGGCCGCTTCCGCAATTGGTCGCAGAGGTCAAACCGTTCATCGCCAAACGGGGATGGACGATTCCGGGCGACGACGCCTGGCTCGAAAGGGCCGTAGCGACGCTCCACGAGCGCGCCAAGACGCTGGTCGAGCTGGTGGACTTCGCATCGTTTTATCTCAACGACGACATCGAGCTCGATGCGAAAGCCTCGGCGAAATTTCTGAAGCCGGAAATCGCGGAGCCGTTGCGCACGCTGGCGGTTGAACTCGAGGCAGGCGAGGGCGAGTTCAGCGAAGCGTCGGTGCAAGCGGTGTTCGAGTCCGTCCTTGCGAGGTTCGACCTCAAGCTCGGACAGCTCGCGCAGCCGGTCCGCGTGGCGCTCACCGGCGGAACCGTCAGCCCGGGAATTTACGAGGTGATCGCGGTGCTCGGCAAACGCCGCACCGTCGATCGTATGAACGCCGCCGTACGCCGAATCGAGCAGCCCGCCTAGCGGCGACTTCACTTCGCGCTGGTCGGTGGCAGGACGAGAATCTGCCCGTTCATCTCCGGTTGGTGCACCGCGCAATAGAAATTAAAGATTCCGTCCCTGTGAAATGTGAAAATGTACGACGTCTTGGTGAGCGGCATCAGCTTCAGATGCATCAAGACGGTCGAATCCGGCGCTGCGAGCATGAAGTCGTGCTCGTCGTCAGGCTGCAGGTTCCAGAACGTGAGCATGGTCGGCACCTCACGCCGAATCGCGATGAACGTTGGCGAGAATGCGTAAACCTCGCCGAATTTCGCGACGGTCTCCTTGGGTCCAGTCTCTTTGATCGCGACCGCCTCGGTCAGAACGATCACCTCAGCTTCCGGATTGCCCTCCTTCGTGACAGAAACGATCTTCGACGCGGCCGCATCCGGCAGATAAAAGTTCTTATCCATTGGTGGCGCCGCGCCAGCGCTCGCGACGCCGATCAATATCGTCAACGCCGCCGACAAAACTCGGCGCCAAATCCCTTCCCAGTTACGCATCCAAATAGTACCTTTGTTGCATGAGTGTATTAGTACCATACGTAGTCGAGCAGACCGGCCGAGGCGAACGTTCGTACGACATCTATTCGAGACTGCTCAAGGATCGAATCGTGTTCCTGGGCGGCACAGTGAGCGACGACCTCGCCAACCTGGTCACTGCTCAACTCCTGTTCCTCGAGTCCGAGGATCCCGAGCGCGAGATCAATATGTACATCAACTCGCCGGGCGGCTCGGTCACCGCCGGGCTGGCCATCTACGACACGATGCAATTCGTGAAGCCTCCTGTCTCGACGCTATGCGTAGGTCAGGCCGCCAGCATGGGATCACTCTTGTTGGCTGCAGGAGCCAAAGGCAAGCGATACGCGCTGCCGCATTCGCGCATTTTGATCCATCAAGTCTCGGGCGGGTTCGAGGGCCAGGCGAGCGATATCGAGATTCACGCGCGCGAGGCATTGCGTCTTCGCGAAATCCTGAATGACATACTCGCTCATCACACCGGCCAGAACGTCAAGAAGATTGAGAAGGATACCGACCGCGACAACTTCATGTCCGCGGCTCAAGCAGTCGAGTACGGACTTATCGACGAAGTGATTTCCGGCCGGCCAATCAAGGCCTC
>NZ_DATDGQ010000091.1:0-4131 GCF_036522015.1 Binatus sp. (SeqCode) | reverse complement strand
AGGTTTTTTCGTAGTTCGCGGGCGTCCATCCGTTGAACGACATTGGCTCGTCGGGCAACACCGACGCGAGCGTGAGAGGCGGCGAGAAGGGTGCGCGGTCCGGATCGAGCGCCGCCAGATACACAATCGGCTTGAACGCGGATCCCGGCTGACGCTCGGCATTGGCCGCGCGATTGAACTGGCTCTCGGAATAGTCGCGCCCGCCGATCATCGCCCGAATCGCGCCGGTCTCCGCGTCCATCGCGACCATCGAGGTCTGCAGCCGGCCGTCAGCCTTGGCGCGGCGCAGGCGCTTGTGGTTCTTCTCGAGCGCCGCGATATTGTCGGTCACGGCATCAACCGCGTCGCTCTGAAGTTCGGTGTCCAGGGTAGTGTAAACCTTGAGTCCTTCGAAATGACCGTCGAAGCCGGGAATCCTGGCAACGAACGCGGTCACGAAGTCGGTGAAATACGGCGCGCGGCGCAGCCCGGGCGGCTTGGTGATTTGGATCGGCGTCGCGACGGCAGCGGTGTAGGTGGGGTCGTCGATCACGCCGGCGCGCTTCATGACTGCGAGCACGCTATCGCGCCGCTTGCGGCAAGAATCGGGATGACGCCGCGGGTCGTAGAGGGTGGGAGCCTGGATCATTCCGATCAGCGTCGCCGCTTCCGCCGGGGTCACCTCGGACAGATCCTTGTTAAAAAAATATCGCGCGGCCTGCGGCATCCCGTCGATCGGGGTACCCTCGTATTCGCCCATCGGCACGTCGTTGATGTAGCGTTCGAGGATCTCGTCTTTTCTCAAGCGAATCTCGAGCACCGCGGCGACGGCCAGCTCGCGGAACTTGCGGCTGAAGCTGCGCTCGTGCCGTTCCATAAAGGTGCGCGCGAGTTGCTGGGTGAGCGTACTGGCGCCCTGGGCGAGGCGATGCGAGCGAAAATCGGAAATCGCGGCCTCGACGATTCGGATCGGATCGATTCCCGGATGGTAGTAGAAATAACGATCCTCGTTGGCCAGCAGTCCCTTGACCAGGTAGGGCTTGAGCTGGCCGAGCTGCACCTCGACGCGTTCGGCGGGCGCGCCGGGCAGTAAGCGGCCGATGACTTCAGGCTCGAGCATCGCGTCCGACTTGGCGACGCCGAACGAATCTGCCACGCCGGCGATTCGCGTGCCTTGCAGCGCGATGCGAACCATCTCGGACGGATACTGCCTGGCACCGACTTGAAAAGCGCGCAGGTAAATCGCGATTGCGTTCTTCGCCCGGGTGTACTCTCCGGGAGAATCAGCCGACGCGACCGGCGAATAGCTCAACTGAGCGAGGCGATCGAGCAATCCGCTGCGATCGAGGTCGTCGCCGGCGCGGATCGGGAATGGAGCGGAAAAAATCGCGGAGGTGAGTGCGGCGCGGCGCTGTTCGATCAGCGCAGAAATCTGACCGTACAGCTGAGCGAGGTAAAATCCGAGCGCGAAGAACGCGAGCAGGAATCCGCCGGCGGCGAGATTTCGCACGCGCCATCCGCGAATTCGCCACTCGTGCGGTTTCTTCTTCGCCGGATTCGATTTCGCTGGCTGCCGCCCGCCACCACTCATCAGAGTTTACCGCCTCATCAGTTCGTTAACCGCGTCTCGAAAGCTGATCCATTATGGCACTTCCATTCGCAAGCGACTTCTATTGTTTGTAGCCGAATCGCCGGAGCATCGCGCGCCGCTCCGCCTGATCGCCGACGGCCTCGACGCCTTTGGGCGAACTGCCGTCGATGACGCCGACGACACCGCGTCCGCCCGCTTCCTCTGCGACAATCACGCGCAGCGGGTTCGCGGTCGCGCAAAAGATCGTACACACTTCGCTCACCGACTTGATCTGATTGAGCACGTTGACCGGAAAGGCGTTGCCGAGAATCACGACGAACACGTGACCCGCCCCAATCGCCGAGGCCGCCTGGACCGCAGAATTCTCGAGCGCAGGGTCGGTGCCCGTATGCCGAATCAGGCAAGGCCCCGACGCCTCGCAGAACGCCAGCCCGAACTTGATGCCCGGGACAGCCTGCACCAGGGCCTCGTAAACGTCCTCGACCGTCTTGATGAAGTGCGCCTGGCCGACGATCAGGTTGGCGTCGGCGGGTTTTGCGATTTCGACAATACTCAGTTGCATAGTGCTTGCCCCTAGTAACTATTGCGCGGATGATAGTCTCGTTGACGTGGTGCCGGGAAGTGAGTATCCGGCGATGGAGGCGTGGTGGGGACGGGACTGACACTTCGCGCGAATTCCGGGACACGGCTGCCGTCGTATTTCTACCGGCTCTCGTCGCGCGCACAGCGAACATACCTGAAGAGCGAGAGCGTCGAGCGATTCGACTACGTCGCGAGCGTCGCGGCGCGCAACTCGCTTGACGCGCTGATGCGGGTGCTCGAAACCGGCAACCTGGCGGCCTGCACCACCTGCGCGCGCGCGCTGACAGCGGAAGTTTGCCGGGGCCTCGCGACGCCGCCGGTCAACGTCGAGGTGCGCGGCGTGCGTCCCCGCAACACGCGCGGCGAGCTGCACGGCCTGTTCTATCCTTACGATCCGCGGCTGCGCAGGCAGCCGTACATCGTGCTCTGGATGCGCACGGCGCAGCGCCACGACGTCGTCAAGCCGAAGACTTTCGTGCGCACGCTGATGCATGAAATCGGGCACTACCTTGATTACGCTCATCTGCGACTCGAGGATTCATACCACACGCGAGGATTCTTTCAGCGCGAATCGTCGCTGGTGCGCGCGCTGTTCAATTCGTAGCCTCCCTTGACAGGGGCACCTTCGATGCCAATAGCTATTGTCGCGATGCGCCACGCATCGAGATGACAACAACGCGCATCGGGTGGGGAGATGGCCACTGGCATGGGATTTTTTCAGAGATTGTTTGCGCCGGCCTCGGCGCGCGCGGAATTGCTCGAGGAACTGGCCGCGATCGCCGGGCGCAACCAGGGACTCATCGAGCGCCTGAAGCGTCACGCTTCACTGACTTCGTCGAATATAAAGACCGGAGTCGAAGCCCTCGCCGAAAAGGAAGCCGGGCACCTCAAGGTGCTTCACTCGATTCTCGCCGACAACAATGTCTGGGCGAAATTGCCGGAAGCCGCGCTGCATGACGGCTCGAACAACTGGGCGCGCCTGAGCGGCGACCTCGAGGTGCTGGGCGAGCTGGCGGCTGAACTGCGGCTGAACGCGATGCGGTGGGAGTCGGTCGACGACGGCGTTGCGGCGACGCTGCTGGAGCTGGCGATTGAAGATGAAGTTCGCGAGAGCGAGCTGCGCAAGCTCGCAATGATGTGCGACGCGATGGCGCTCGACTAGTTATGCGGGGTGCGCAGCCCCGCGTCAGGTTCTCTTACAGGTACCGCTCCAACCCCCGCCGCCTGAGCTCCTCGGTGACGCGACCCAACTGCGGCGAGCGATCGCGATGCGCGATCAGGAGCGCGTCGCCAGTATCGACTACGATCAGATCGCGCACGCCGAACAGCACCATCAGGCGCGAATCCGGATGCGCAAGCACGCGCTCCGACTCGAACGCGATCGCATTGCCGCGAATCACATTGCCGTCAGCGCCGGCGACCGCGTCCCACAGCCCGTCCCACGAGCCCACGTCATGCCAGGAAAATCGCGCGCGCACAGAGAGCACGTTGGCGCTCTTCTCCATGATCACGCGGTCGAAGGAATCGTACCGCAGCCGGCCGTACGCGCGCGCGAGTTTCGTCCGCGGCAGTCGGGCGAGCTTTTCCGCAGCGATGCCGAGCGCCGGGGAATGCGCGGCGAACTCGAGCGCCAGCGTTTGCGTCGAAGCAACGAACATCGAGGCGTTCCACAAATAGCGCCCGCTTTTCAGCATCCGGCGTGCGATCGCGAGCGGCGGTTTCTCGACAAACTGCTCAATTCGGAATCCGGCTCCGACCTTTGCGCCAATCTTCTGGTAGCCGTAACCGGTTTCGGGACGAGTCGGCGGAATTCCAATCGCAACTATCGAATGATTCGACGCGGCCAGCGCGATCGCATCGGCCAGCGTGCGGCGATATTGCTCGCCGGTCGCAATGTAGTGGTCAGCCGCCACCGACGCGATGACTCCCTCGCCGAGCCGGCGCGCGATGGTCGCGGCGCCATAGGCGATGGCGACGGC
>NZ_DATDGQ010000090.1:0-8977 GCF_036522015.1 Binatus sp. (SeqCode) | reverse complement strand
GATTGCGGCCGCGCTCGCGGCCGCAACTGCCGGCGCTGATGTCGCTGCGACGGCTTCCCCAGGCTGCAGCGTACCATCGGCCGCCGCGCGCTCCGCCTCCAGCACCTGCGCCGCGCGTCGCCGCGCGATCGCGTCGAGCCGCTTGTCTTTCCACTTGCGCAGCCCCATCCGCATGTACTCGGGATTGATGTCGAGCATGTCGCAGACGTTGTCGAACGAAAAGACCCAGCGCTTGTCCTCATGCGCGATCCATTCGTCGGCATCGCGGAACAATCGCTGGCCTTTGCTGGTGGACGCATCGATGCACTTCATGAAGCATTCGATCGCGTCCTCGAGCACGCTCAGGATGAGCCGCTTTTCGCCCTCGAGCAGATGCTTCTTGCGCATCGCCTCGAAGTATTGAATGGGCAAAAGCGTGTCGGGCTCGAACAGCCCCGGCAACCTCTCGTCCAGTGTTTCCTTTTCCTGCATCTTCTCTCCGTTATCCGTCTTCAGTGTCGTACTGCGTGCTTCTTCCACCGCCCCACCTCCCCGTAGTTTTGGACGTAGCCACCTCTACGCCTATTCAGAGTCGTCTTCGTTCTGTTCCTTATATATTTCGTGCCACGCCATCTGGATGGCTTCCAATTTTCCTTCGGTTGAACCTTCGCGACTGTCGTCGAATTCGTCGAGGTCGATAACCCATTGACGCAGGTCAGTAAACCGCGCGTCGAGCGGATTCAGCCCCGGATGATTTTCCGCGAGCACTTCCGCCAGCTCTTCGGCCTGATCCCACTTGAGTCCCATCGTCAAATATACGTCCCTGCTCTGACTTCCGTTGCAGTCGCGGTGCTAGGAAAGTTCCTCGACTGATTTCTTCTCGAGCGCCAGTTTGATTGCCGCGTCCATTATCCGCTCCGCGAACGGAGTGGTTACTTCGTTCAGTTCTTCGACGAGTTTTCCGATTAGTTCTCGATCGGTTCCCTTTCGGGCCGCCTCCAGCCGCTCCACCACCTCATCCATGCGCGCGCGCTCGTCGGCAGGAACGAGCCGCGCGAATTCGCCGAGCTGCTTTCGAAGTGCGCCGAGGATCTGTTCGGCGTCGTTGCGCGCCGATATCAGCAGACGCTCTTCGAGATCCTGCTCCCCAAGATCGATAGCCTCTTCGAGCATTCGCTCGATTTCATCGTCCGTCAGCCCGTAGCTCGGCTTGACGTCGACCGAGTGCTCGTGGCCCGTGCGCTCATCGCGCGCATTGACATTTAGTATCCCGTTTGCATCGATGAGGAAAGTGACCTCGATGCGCGGGACACCAGCCGGCTGCGCTTGGATCGGGCCCAACTTGAAGCGCGCCAAGCTACGGCAATCCTTAGCAAGTTCCCGTTCTCCTTGCAAAACATGGATATCAACATGCGTTTGATTATCCACAGCGATAGTGAAGCCTTCGGCTACGCTGGTCGGGATAGTGGTATTGCGATGTATGAGACGCTCCATGACTCCGCCCATCGTTTCGATACCGAGCGACAGCGGAACCACGTCGAGCAGGAGCATGTCGCCCTGCGTGCCCATTAGCACAGAAGCCTGAACGGCGGCTCCCAGAGCGACGACCTGGTCGGGATCTATCGAGCACAGGGGTTCTCTATGGAACATCTCGGCGACGCGGCGGCGGACAATTGGCATCCGCGTCGAGCCGCCGACCAGGACCACGGCGTCGATGTCGGCGGGTGTCAGCTTGGCGTCGGCGACGGCCAGTTCGCATCGTTTTAAAGTGCGCGCGATGAAGGGAGCGGCAATATCCTCGAGAGCGTCGCGCGTCAGGTGCTTGCGAATCGAATGGCCGGGGAGTTCCACTACGACGTCCGTCTCGGCGACGTCGCTGAGGCGTTTCTTGGCGTCCTCGGCGGCCATCCGCGCGCTGTTCCAGACATGGCGATCGAGTTTCAGCGCGTCGGGAAGTTCGGCGAGAATCCAATCGACGAGCGCGCGGTCGATATCGTCGCCGCCGAGATGAGTATCGCCGTTGGTCGCCAGCACCTCGAAGATTCCTTCCTTGATGCTGAGAATCGAGATGTCGAAAGTGCCGCCGCCGAAGTCGAACACGGCGACGTTGCCGGTGGCCATCTTGTTGAGGCCGTAGGCCAGCGACGCAGCGGTCGGTTCGTTAACCAACCGCACGACTTCGAGGCCGGCGAGACGGCCGGCGTCCTTGGTGGCCTGGCGCTGACCGTCGTTGAAGTAGGCCGGGACGGTGATTACGACGCGCTCGATTTTCTCGTCGATGCCGAGCGCGCGTTCGGCGCCGCTCTTGAGCGCGCGCAGAATTTCGGCGGAGATTTGCGAGGGCGTGAAGATGCGCTGGCCGATTTGAAAGCGCACGACCGGCCCGCTCAGGTCGGCGAACGTGTAGCGCGCGCGATCTTCGGGCGCGATCTCGTCGCCGCCGAGTCCCATGTAACGCTTGACGGATCGAACTACGGCGCCGTATTCGCCGCCGGCAAAACCGACCGCGCTCACGCGCCCGTCGCGCTCGACGGTCAGATGCGGTTCCATTTCGATTGCGCGTTCTCCGACGCTCACAGAGCCATCGGGAGCGATCGCAACGACGCTCGGCAGCAGCGCGCCGCCGTCCTCGCCGACAGGGATGACGCGCGGCTCGCCATTTTTTATGGCGGCAATCAGGCTGTTGGTGGTGCCGAGGTCTATGCCAAAAATTCGTGCCATTCTTTTTTCAGGTCAGGCTGCCTTTGAGTTCTCGAGCGCACGATCGACATCGCGTATGAGAGTGCGCAGGTAGGCGATGTTCGACAGAATCATTTTCAGTTCCAGGGTCAGCGCCTTTACATCCGCAGGCTGATCCCACTTCCAGAAAGTTCGATCCAGCTCGGCCAGCCTTTCATCCATTTTGAATTGAAGCTCGATGCGCCGGGCGGCGATTTCGGTCGCGCGTTCGAGCGCCGCTTCGGGATCCGCCGACAGCTGCATCTCGGCGAGTTGCTCCTGCACGTCGAAAACCAGCTCGGCGAGCTCGGGCGGAACGCGTTTGTTGTTCTCAGCGAGCTTCTCACCGTTGAGTTCGAGCCAGTAAAGACCGCGCGCGACCGGGTCACGCAGCGTGCGGTAGCTGCGAGTGAGCGTCGCGGTCGCGCGCAGACTCGCGTCGCGGACCGTGGGACCCTTCGAGGCGAACCGGTCGGGATGAATCTTGCGGCTCAATTCGTGATAGCGGCGCTCGAGCGCGTCGAGATCGATCGTCAGCTTGCGCGGCATCCCGAGCGCACTGAAACAATCGAGCGGCGCCGCGAGCGGGGTCCCGCATTCAGCGCAAAGCAGCGACGGCTCCTGCCGCCGCCCACATGAAAGGCATTCGATCATCTTGAGACTGCAGTCCCCACGTCCACGCGTTCATACGACGAACGACTCACCACATCCGCAACTGCGCTTGGCATTTGGATTGACGACCTTGAAGCCCGACGACATCAGTTCTTCGCCGTAGTCGAGCTCGGATCCGTTGAGATAGAGAAAACTTTTCTTATCGACAATCAGACGCGCGCCGTCGCGCTCGAAAACCTTGTCGCGCTCCTTGGCGGCGTCGATTTCCATCCGGTATTGCAAGCCCGAGCATCCGCCGCCGACGACCTTAACGCGCAGCCCTGCGCCTTCGCCCTTGTCGGCGACCAGCTGCTTGATCTTCTGGGCAGCGCCCTCGGAAAGTGAAATCACAGCCACGAGCGGTTAGGCCTCCTTCGATTTCGCAGGCTCTTCCGCCGCGACATCGTCGCCCTTGCGCTTGCGCCAGTCGGTGATGGCAGCCTTGATCGCGTCTTCGGCCAGCACCGAGCAGTGAATCTTGACCGGCGGCAAGTTCAGTTCCTTCACGATGACGGTGTTCTTGATCGTCATCGCCTCGTCGATATGCTTGCCCTTGACCAGTTCGGTCACGTAGCTCGAACTTGCGATCGCACTGCCGCATCCGAAAGTCTTGAAGCGCGCGTCTTCAATCACGCCGTTGTCGCTGATCTTGAGCTGCAGCTTCATCACGTCGCCGCATTCCGGCGCGCCGACGACGCCGGTGCCGACGCCCTTCTCGTCCTTGGCGAAGCTGCCGACATTGCGCGGATTGTTGTAGTGCTCGATAACTTTATCTGAATAAGCCATGATTCTTTCCTTTTTTAGGGTCCTGAGGCTACGCTTGGTTCGCTTTTCCTTGACGGCGCGCGTTACGACTTCCAATTGACCGACTTGAGATCGATTCCCTCTTTCGCCATCTCGTACAGCGGCGACATCTCGCGCAGCCGCTTCACTTCCTTGTTGACCCTCTCCGTCACGTAATCGACTTCTTCCAAGGTGTTAAAGCGACCCAGGCCAAAACGAATCGAGCTGTGCGCGAGTTCGTCGTCGATGCCGAGTGCGCGAATCACGTACGAAGGCTCGAGCGTGGCCGACGTGCACGCGGAACCGGAGCTGACCGCGATATCGTTGATGCCCATCAGCAGCGACTCGCCTTCGACATACGCGAAGCTCACGTTCAAGTTGCCCGGCAGCCGCTCGGTCGGATGACCGTTGACATAAATCTCGTCGAGGCGCTCGAACAGTCCAGCCTGTAGCTGACTGCGCAACTGGATCAGGCGCTGCGCCTCGTCCGGCATTTCCTTGCCCGCGATTTCGCAAGCCGCACCAAGCCCGACGATTCCCGGAACGTTGAGCGTGCCGGAGCGCATCCCGCGCTCATGGCCGCCGCCGTCCATCTGCGGAGCGATCCGCACGCGCGGTCCCTTCGATCGAACATACAGCGCGCCGATTCCTTTCGGCCCGTAAATTTTGTGCGCGGTGATCGACGCGAGATCGACACCCGCCTTTTCGAAATCAACCGGTACTTTGCCAATTGCCTGCACCGCGTCGGTGTGAAAGACGATTCCTTTTTCCTTCGCGATCTTTCCGATCTCCGCGATCGGATGAAGCGTGCCGATTTCGTTGTTGGCCCACATGATCGTGATGAGCACGGTCTTGTCGGTGATTGCGCGGCGCACCGCGTCCGGGTCGACCATCCCGTACTTGTCCACCGGCAGGTACGTGACCGTGGCTTTGCCCGCGCGCTCGAGTGCGCGGCAACTGTCGAGCACGGCCTTATGCTCGGTGACGCAACTGATGATGTGGTTGCCCTTATCTTTGTAAAAATCGACGACGCCCTTGATTGCCAGGTTGTCGGATTCAGTCGCGCCGCTGGTGAAAATGATTTCCTTGGACTTGGCCCCAATCAGCGCCGCAATCTGGTCGCGTGAGCGACTGACGGCCTCTTCCGCTTCCCATCCAAAGCTATGGTTGCGGCTGGCGGCGTTGCCGAACTTCTCGGTGAAATACGGCAGCATCGCATCGAGCACACGCGAATCGACGCGCGTGGTCGCATGATTGTCCATGTAAACAGGCTTCTTCAGCATCTCTTTCTCAGTGTTCTATTCAGGCAGTCGTAATAGTGGACCTGCTAGGTATAGTATAAGGCTTCCTCGCCAACAGTCAAACGGAATCCGGCAATCGGGAATACTGGACCCATTCAGTCTAGTAAGGCAGATTGCGCCCGTGTGTCAAGGACAATAGTGGCCTTACCGAGCGGTCAAGAATGGCGGCGAGCGAGCTATTTCGGGCGGGGTTTCAGGTCCATGCGGCGCTCCTCGCGCCAGTCGCTGAAGCCCAACCGATGCCACGCGGTCGCGCCCACCCAGTTTCGATGCAGGACGCTTAGCGTGACGACCGTAATACCCGCGTCGCGGAACCATTCGTAGGCCTCCGCGAGCATCGGCTTCATTAGCCCGCGTCCTCGGAAAGCCTCGTCCATAAAAGCCTGGCTGATGTAGCCAATCGATTGAGGAAGCGCACCGTCGGCTTGATGCTTGAGGCGAATCCACAGATGGCCGACTAGCCGCGCGTCGATGCCGGTGTCCGCGACCCAGACCGCGTGATGGCCGCGATTGAGCACGAGCCTCAGCCAGTTGGGCGCATCGCGAATCCCGTCCCAATCGAATTGCACGCGCGGGTCGAGCGACTGTTCCCACGCAGCGAGCGCGGCGACGAGGCGCGAGAGTTCGGGGATGTCGGATTCAGTGGCGCGGCGAATTTGGATGGGCATCGTGAGGTTCCTCCGGCGGATGATCGTATAGCGCGAATCAGCCGAGCTCAGAAAACTCATCTGGACACGGCCTTGATCTGCGATGCATGTGTGAAACGCGCTTGCGCGCGTGAGATTCTTCGCTACAGCAACTTCCGCTCAGAATGGCACAAAAATGGCAAGCAACCCCAGGTGTCATTCTGAGCTGCTGCAGCGAAGAATCTCGACGGACGCTTCAGCGGCCGCCGCTCCGCTACGCGAATGGGCCGCGATTTGCGGCGTCGAAGGAAATTTCCAGCAGCTTGCGCTCGGTGCGGATTGATTTCAGCGCCGCTTCGCGCGTTTGCTCGAATTCGCGTTCCAGCCACGGAGCGATTCGCTCAATCAGTTTTTCAGGGGAGTCGGCAGACGCGATCAAACTTGTCGCGATGCGCAATCTTAGCGCGACCTTCTCGATCCCGTCGGCGCGCTCGAGGCTGAGCGTAAGTACGACAGCGTCATCCGAACGCTCAAGCGGCCGTGCGCTCGCGATTGAGTAGATACCGCGGGCGGTGTTCAACGAAGATCAGGCGGCGCGGGAGGAGCCAGCGCCCTTCTGCGCGCGGCCGGTGCCGCTCTCCCAGAACAACACCACTGGACCCGCAATGTAGATCGACGAATACGTTCCGGTGATGAAACCGATCAGCAGCGTGAAGGCCGACGGGCGCAGGATCGGGCCACCGAAGGCGAGCAGCGAGAGCAACACTACGATGGCGGTGCCCGACGTCAGGATTGTGCGCGAGAGAGTCTCGTTGATCGCGCGATTCATAATAGACGCGATCGGCTCGCGCCGGCGCTTGGTCGAGTCTTCGCGGATACGGTCCGAGACGATGATGGTGTCGTGCACCGAGTAGCCGATGACGGTCAACACAGCGGCCAGCGTGGTCAGATCGAATTGGTACTGCGAGATCACCAGCGCGCACATCACGACCAGCACGTCGTGAATCAATGCGATCACGGCGCCCGCGCCGAAACTCCAGCTCACGTGGCGGAACTGGATTGCGATGTACACGCCCATGAAGATGGTCGCGATGATGACGGCGGCGAAGCCCTTGCGGCGCAAATCGCTGCCGACCTTAGCGCCGACGCTCTCGACGCGCACGACCTTGGCGATGCCGGGGCCGTAGCTTTTGTCGAGCGCAGTCTCGAGCTTGGGTCCGATGCTGCCGATATTTTTGACGGTTTCGAAGCGGGCCAGGAATGACTGCCCCGCCTTGCCGAAGTCCTGCACCGTAATCTCGCCAAGGTCGAGCGGCGCGAGCGCCTTTTGAATCGCGTCGCCATTGGTCTTCTGTGTGAATTCGATTTGCGCGACGCTGCCGCCGACGAAATCGACGCCGTAGTTGAGACCCTTGGTGAACAGCAGCACGATCGCGAGCAGGTTGATCGCGGTCGAGAGTGCGACGAAGAAATAGCGCTTCCCGACGAAATCGAGATTGATGTCCGGACGAATCAGCTGTAAAGACATCGGCCCTGTTTATCTTTTCGTTGTCGCGCGCACAAGTACGATTAGCTCGCGGCGGCGCGTTTGCGTGGAGATCGGGTTGAACGGCGCGACGCGCCGCCGCCGCTTTCCTTCGCCGCCGCGGCAGCATTGGTGGCCGCAGCCTGGGCTTTGGTGCATGCGCCGCACAGATTGTTCTGATTGGCGGGGTCTTCGGTGAAGCCGTCGTCGAGCGAGTGGCATACTTTCATGCATGACGCGCAGATGAAGTAGATGCCCTCGATTGTCTTGTTGATTCGTTCGCGATTGAGGATTCTTCCGCGCAGCTTCTCGATCCGGATGCCGAGCAGCTCACCGTACTGGCGCTTGATCTTTCGCCGGCCGGCTTCGTCCTTGGGAAGGTCCGCATCTTCGTCCGACTCTTCCGCCATGTCGCCGAACGAAGCGTACTTGTCGCGCTTGGAGGTCTTGCTCTTGCGCGCTCTACCCATCTCGTGTGCCCCCTGCCGCGCCTAGCGCGTGCGCCCGACGAAGCCGCAGGCCTTTTCGCAGACGAGATAGAAGCCCTTGCGGCCGAAGCCGGCGAACTTGGTCACCTTGCTTTCGGCGCCGCAACTGGGACAGATGTGTTTCTGCTGGAGGCCCGCATTTTTCTCAGCGGTCTTTGCCTTTTTCTCTGCCATGACGTGAATCGCTCTCGAGTTGGATTAACTTTGACGAAAAACGACCCGGCCACTGGATGCTACCATCTGGCCGGGTGCATTCTCAAAGGTAAGGTCGCAGGGTTGGATAGTCAATAGGCGGCGACACGAACCGGCTATTCGCATCGGCCATTTCTGACAGTCGTCGCGGTAGGCGCGTGGTTGGGGGTGCGTCGGCGGGCATCGAGAAGATCCGGGGTCCCTCGGCTACGCTCGGGATGACACAAAAAAAGAATGACACAGGAAAAATAACCTGAGAGCAAAATGGCGTCCTCGCCATTTTGCGATTAGTACTTTTCACCGGGTGCAGGGGTCACCCCTGCCCAAGGAGGTGCGGAACCCACGGTGGGTTCCGCATTAAATCCCCTGTGTTGCCCGCGCACCCAATGCGTGCAACCGTTGATTCATCTTGGATTCGCGCCTCAAAGAAAACGACGCCGTAATTTTTATCGATCGCAAGGGGCGCCGATACATGAAGATGCTGCGGGCGGGCAAGAAGCTGCTCATCCGCGGCGAGTTGCGCGCCGAAGAGCTGTTCGGGGTCGAGGAAGGATCTCGAGTCAAGTTCTCGACGGGCGAGGCGTTCCTGGTGTTGCGCCCGACCTACGCCGACCTGATCCCCCATCTGCCGCGCGCGTCGCAGGTAATCTATCCCAAGGATACCGGTCCGCTGCTGATTTGGGGCGATGTATTCCCGGGCGCGACAGTGATTGA
>NZ_DATDGQ010000089.1:0-5661 GCF_036522015.1 Binatus sp. (SeqCode) | reverse complement strand
GGTGTGTTTGAATTGGGGGTGTATTCCTTCCAAGGCGCTGCTGAGTTCGGCGACTGCGATGGATACCATTCGCGGGGCTTCGAAAGAGCATGGGATTGAGGTTGGCGAGATTCGATTTGATTTCTCCAAAGTGATTGCGCGGTCGCGGGCGGCGGCGGAGAAGCTGTCGAAGGGCGTGCTTTATCTATTTCGGAAAAACAAGATTGATTACTTCGAGGCTGATGCGCTCGTCACCGGGCCTCACACCGTTTCGCTGCGCCAAGTCGAGGGGAAGGCGGCGCCATCGGTCGCGTCGCTCGAGGGGGAGAGGATTCTGATTGCGGCCGGGTCCGGCGAGAAACTTTTTTCAGGAATGCAAGTTGGCAACGGGGTTGTCACCAGCAAAGAAGCGCTGGTGCTCGATACGATGCCGGCGAGCGTCGTCGTGATCGGAGCTGGAGCGATTGGGCTCGAGTTTGGATATTTTTACAGCGCGTTTGGGGCCAAGGTTACGATCGTCGAGCTGGAAAAGCAGATGCTGCCCGGCTTCGACGCGGAAGTCGCCGAGGAGTTGCGGCGGGCGTTTATCAAGCGCGGAATCACGGTGATGCTGGGGCATGGATACAAATCGATGGCGCGCAAAGGCGAGCTGTGGTCGGTCACGGTGAACGCAGATGGAGCGGAGAAATCGGTCGAGGCGGAAGTGGTGCTGGTCGCAGTCGGGCGCACGCCGCTCAGCATGAACGTCGGGCTGGAGAAACTTGGAATTGAGCTCGAGCGCGGCGGGTTTATCAAGGTGAACGATTCGTTCCAGACCAACGTGCCGAGTATCTACTCGATTGGCGACGTGATTCGGCCGCCGCTGCTGGCGCATAAGGCGAGTTCCGAGGGAATCGCGGCGGTGGAAATCATGGCGGGCGTGCGCGAGCCGGGCTTCGACCTGCTCGCGATTCCGGGATGTATCTACTGCGAGCCGGAAGTTGCGACGGTGGGGCTCAGCGAGGCGGAGGCGAAGGCGCGCGGTATCGAGGTGAAAGTCGGCAAGATTCCGTTTCGCGCGATGGGCAAGGCGGTGGCGATTGGCGAGACGGCGGGCTTTGTGAAAATCGTCGCGACCAAACAATACGGCGAAGTGATCGGGTGCCAGATTATCGGACACGCCGCGACCGATATAATTTCGGAAGTTGTGCTCGGCAAGGCGCTGGAGACGACAGTCACGGAAATCGGGAAAACGGCGCATCCGCATCCGACGATGTCGGAAGCGATCATGCAGGCGGCTTTGGCGGCTGATGGGGAAGCGATAGACTTTTGAGGATGGACGTGTCGCTTGATGCGAGGAACCTAACCCCTAACCCCTTCCCGAGCGGGAAGGGGAACCGGAGTGGGGAGCGGGGAAAGCTCAGCGTTGCGGAGTTGGGGGTCGTTGATTATGACCACGCGCTCGCGATGCAGACCGCGACGCTTGCGGCGCGAATCGAGGGCAGGGTCGGCGATACGCTGCTGATGATGGAGCATCCGCATGTTTTTACGCTTGGGCGCGGGGCGGATGAGGGGTTCATCGTAAGTAATACAGGGGACGTGCCGATTCGCCGGGTGTCGCGCGGCGGGCAGGTGACGTATCACGGGCCGGGGCAATTGATCGGTTACCCGATTCTCAAGCTCGAGGGGCGCGACCGCGACGTTACCCGGTATTTGCGCGGTCTCGAGGCGGCGATGATCGACGCGCTGGCGAAATTTGAAATCGAGGCTGGGCGGCGCGACGCGATGACCGGAGTGTGGGTCGGAGCGCGGAAGATTGCGTCGATCGGCGTCGGTATCCGGCGCTGGACGACGTGGCATGGCTTCGCGCTGAACGTATCCACCGATCTCAGCTACTTCGATTCGATCGTGCCGTGTGGGATCGAGGGCTGCCGCATGACGTCGGTTTGCGAAATCACGAATCGCGCGGTGTCGATGCGCGAGTTCGCCGAAGTGATGCGCGAGAGTTTCGCGCGCGTGTTCAAATACGACGAAATTTTTTCAGTGGGCCCGGCGCAGATTATGCCGGCGTCTCAACTAATGGCTGGCGATGGCTGAACGGAAGCATCCTGACTGGATTAAGGTTCGCGCGCCGGGGTCGCCCGAGTATTTTCGGACGAAGGCAATTCTCGGCGAGCTCAAGTTGCATTCGGTTTGCCAGGAGGCGTGCTGCCCGAATATCGGCGAATGCTTTTCGCATCGCACTGCGACCTTCATGCTGATGGGCGACGTGTGCACGCGCAATTGCCCGTACTGCGCAGTCGCGCACGGCAAGGTGCGTCCGCTGGACGCCGACGAGCCGCGCCGAATCGCCGAGGCGGTGGCGCGGCTCGGCTTGCAGCATGTCGTCGTCACCTCGGTCGATCGCGACGACTTGCCCGACGGCGGCGCGGCGCATTTCGCGGCCACAGCTCGCGCGATCAAATCGAATCCCGAGCCGGCGCGCGTCGAGGTGCTGGTGCCGGATTTCCAGGGAACGTTCGCGAGCGTCGAGACCGTGGTTCACTCGCCAATTGACATTTACAACCACAATATCGAAACGGTGCCCCGCCTTTACCGTTCAGTCCGGCCGGGCGGGAATTACGCGCGCTCGCTCGACGTGATCCGTCATGCGAAAGACGTAGCGCGCGGGCTCGGCAAGCCGATGTTCACCAAGGCGGGCGTGATGCTCGGTCTGGGCGAGACGAATGCCGAACTGCTCGATGTGATTCGGGATTTGCGCACGGTCGAGTGCGACATCCTGACGCTCGGGCAGTATCTGCGGCCGTCGCCGGAGCATATCCCGGTCGCGAGATATGTCCCGCCGGCGGAGTTTGCGGAGATCAAGACGGCGGCGCTCGCGATGAGGTTCCATCATGTAGAATCGGGACCGCTGGTGCGGAGCTCGTATCATGCCTGGGAGCATGTTCAATAAGATCACGTGATTTAATGTGAAACCCATCCTTGGGTTTCACACTTCCCTGGGCAGGGGTGACCCCTGCACCCGATGATAAGAAAAAACCCAACGTGGCGCGATTTGAGTGCTGAGCCGTAGAAAAAAGACCGGGATTCTTCGCTTCGCTCTAGAATGACACAAAGATAAGAAGAAGAGGTTTGGATCGAGCCTACCTGTTGTGCGCTGTGCGCCCTTCCACAAAAAACGCGCCGCGGGACATTGTCGCGCGGCGCGCTTATCGGCAACTAGGATCTAACTACGTTCGGCTTACCACTGTTCTTCGTGGAGCTTCTTTACCTCGTGGTTGCGCGTCTGCAGGTACGCGTCCTGAACGGCGCCGTAGAGATCGATCGCATAGCGATCGGCCTCCTCGAACTGGTTCATGTGGAGCGAGCGGTAGTTCACCGCTTCAACCACGCGCTGACCGGCACCAGCAGAGAGCGTTACATACCACGGCAGCAGGTAGCTCATCGGATTCATCGCGCCGTCCGCGACCAGGCCGACGGTGTCGCCGACTGTCGAAGGTCCAAAGAACGGCAGCATTATGTATGGGCCGGTGGGGATGTTGTAGTAACGAATGGTGAGGCCGAAATCGTTGGGATGCTCTTCGAGGCCGAACCATTCGTCGGCGGGATCGAAGAAGCCGGCCAATCCGATCGTCGTATTGATTCCAAAGCGAGCGACTTCAGTGCCGGCCTCGGCCAGCTTGAGCTGGAAGAGGTTGTTCGCAAACCGCGGAATGACGCGGACGTTGTCAAAGAATCGGCCTACGCCCTCGCGCACGGGCTGCGGCGCGATGAACGAGTATCCGCTGGCGACGGGTCGCAGCACCCAATCGTCAAGCTTGAGGTTGAAGGTGAACATCGGCTCGTTGAACCCCGAAAAAGGATCGGGAGTGACTCCCTGATTTTCGCCCGGCGGGGCCTGTGTTTCTGCGGCCGATCGGGCGGCGGGGTTGGCCGAGAGCGGAGCGGCGTCCTGGCTCAAGGCAGGGGTCGCAAACGAAACGACCGCAAGCAGGGACGACGCGAGCATCGTCCAAAGCACGCCTGTCTTTTCGATTTTTTTCGAACCAGATGTCATTTGCTGCCTCTCCATGGCGGAATCGTCCTGGTCTTCTTGTATAAAGGCTACCTTTCCACGCTCGCCGGATCCATACCTGCTAATGGTTGGCGAGACTTGCCGCCAGCGCGGCCTGTTTGCTCTTCAGATCGCTAATCAGGGTGTCGTAGCCCTTGTTATTCATCACGCGATTAAACTGGTTGCGGTAGTTGGCGATGATGCTGATCGCGTCAACGGTCACGTCGTAAATCTTCCAGGTGCTGTTTTCCTGCAGCAAGCGGTAGTTCACATGGATAGCCTCGCCCTTGGGTTGCACGATGTCGGTGTTGACCTGGGCATATTGCGCGCCCTCGTTGGCGGCGCGCAGGAAGTTCACCCGCTGGCCGGTGTAGTCGTTAATCTTGCTCAGGTAGGAATCTTCGATGAAGGCGATGAAGGCGTTGGTGAACTCCTGCTGCTGCGCGGGGGTGATCTCCTTCCAATGGTAGCCGAGCGCCGACTTGGCCATCTCGGTGAAGTCGAAGGTCGCGGCGACGATCTGGCGAAGCTTGTCCTGGCGCTGGGCCAGCGGAGTACTTTTGTCGCCCAGCACTTCAAGGGCCTGGTTGACGGTGGTCTTGACGACGGACATCGGATCGTCCGCGCAGGCCGGGGCGAGAAAGCGCGACGGCGCAAGGCTGAGGACGAGCGCGGCGGTCAACGAGAGCATCAGGATCGCGCGGCGCTGCAGTAATCGCTGGATTGAAGTTGGCGTCATCATATATTTCACTCGATGTTACTTCTCCGGTTTTCCGGGTTTCTGATCCTTATCTGGGCCTGGGGATTTATCCTTGTCGGAGCTGCCGCTGCCGGCGTTGTTGATCAGGGCGCCGATGGCGGTCTCGAGGTTAAACGCGTCCTGAGTATGCATGATCGTATCACCGTCCTTGAGTATTTTGTCGCTCGGACCCAGTTGAATCGATACGTACTTGTCGCCAATTATTCCGCTGGTCATGACCGACGCAATCGCTTCCGCATCGATTGGCACGCCGTCGTCAACACGCAATGCGACCCGCGCGCGATTGTCATTGAGGCCGATCTGCACAACTTTACCTACCTGCACGCCGGCCATCTGAACCTGATCGCCGGTCTTCAATCCTGAAATATCATTGAATTTTGCATAAAGTGTGTATCCCGGCGTTGGTAGGACAGAAATTTTACCCAGCGAGACCGACAGAATCACCAGCGCGACAATTCCGAGAATCGCAAAAATCCCGACGATAAACTGCGTAGTTCGACTTGCGTACATAAAGTTTCGTCTCAGCCCGCGAGGGCCGTTTCATTCTCCTCGCCGGATGCTTTGCCAGCCAGAAAGCGCTTGAAGACGTCGTCGTCGGCCGCCATCACCTCGGCCACCGAGCCGTTGAGCCGAGTGCGGCCATTGTGGAGGAACGCGACGCGATCGGAAACCTGGAAGACCGCGGGCACGTCATGACTGACCATCACGACGGTGAGGTGAAAATTTTCCTGGGTGTGCCGGATAAGCTCGTGAATCGCGCCGGTGCGCGACGGATCGAGGCCGGTAGTCGGCTCGTCGAGCATGAGGATCTTCGGACGCCGCACCAAGGCGCGCGCGAGGGCTGCGCGCTTTTGCATCCCGCCGCTCAACTGGGAGGGGAACTTTGCCT
>NZ_DATDGQ010000088.1:0-3707 GCF_036522015.1 Binatus sp. (SeqCode) | reverse complement strand
GACGCTCGCCGACTATGGGGTTGACGACGTGCATCTTGTAATCGCGACGTCGTTGCATCGGCGGATGACGGAAGCCGAGATTCGTCGCGTCGTGGGCGAGCGTGCGTTCAAGCAGTACTGGCCGGATCGGCTGTACAACTTCGACGCGGAAAATCGCGCCGAACTGACGATGCTCGGCAAGACGGATCATGGCGAGGAGGTGTGGCTGTCGCGGCGCGCCGTCGAGTCGGACCTGCTCATTTATTTGAACATCAACCTGGTGCCGATGGACGGCGGGCACAAGTCGGTCGCCGTGGGGCTCGCGCCGTACCGGAGTCTGCGGCATCACCACAACGTCGGAACGCTGCGCGATTCGCACTCGTACATGGACCCGACCCGCTCGGCGCTGCATCGCTCGTCGGACCGGATGGGCAAGCTGATTCACGAGTCGGTCAACATTTTTCAAATCGAAACCGCGGTGAACACGCGGATGTACGGCGGGATGCTCGATTTCCTGCACAAGAACGAGGACCACTTCACCGACTGGGATCGCACCCGCCTGAAGGGCTTTCAGTGGACGATGCGCAACATGTCCAGCGAGATGCGCCGCAGCGTGCTGCACAACTATGCGGCGCCGTACGGCATGATCGGTGTGTGGGCTGGCGAGACCGAGTCGGTGCATCAGAAGGCGCTCGCGCGAGTGTTCCAGCAATACGCCGTGCCGGTGAAGGGCCAAGCGGACATTTTGATAGTCGGCGTGCCGTACATCTGTCCGTACAACGTGAACTCGATCATGAATCCGGTTCTGGTGCAGTGCACGGGTCTCGGCTACCTGTTCAATATGTATCGAAACAAGCCGCTGGTGCGCGAAGGCGGCACGATGATCATCTGTCATCCGCTGCGCGACGAATTTCATCCCGAGCATCATCCGAGTTACATCGAGTTCTTCCATCGATGCCTCGCCGAGACGACCGACGCCGTCGAGCTCGAGAAAAATTTCGAGCGCGAATTTGCGCGCAACCCCACTTACATCCACATGTACCGCTACGGCAACGCGTACCACGGCGTGCATCCGTTCTACATGTGGTATTGGGGCGAACCCGCGCGCCAGCACGTCGGGCGCGTGATCGCCGCAGGATGCGAAGAACCGGAAGTCGCGGCGCGCCTGGGATGGGAAGCGGCGGACACGCTCGACGAGGCGATCGCGATGGCGACGTCGGAGCTCGGCCGCTCGGCCGAGATAACTTACCTGCACTTGCCGCCACTGGTGATCGCGGATGTCGAGTAGCAACGGCAAACGCAACGGATCGGCGATGCCGGCGCTCGAGCAAGTGCTCAAGGGCCGTCGCATCCTGCTGACGGGTTCGACCGGGTTCCTGGGCAAGGTGTTCCTCGCGCTCCTGCTGCGATGGCATCCCGAGATAGAGCGCGTGTACCTCCTGATTCGCGGCGACCGGCGCAGCAGCGTCGGCCGCTTTCGCCGGGAGATTCTCGACTCACCGGTGTTTGCTCCGCTGCGCGAACATCTCGGCGATAAGTTCGATCGCTACATCGAAGAAAAGATTGTGGTCGTTCCCGGCGACATCACCAATCACGGCCTGCTCGGCGAGGAAGCGAAGCCGTTCAAGCCGGGCAGTCTCGATGCGGTCGTGCATAGCGCGGGGCTGGTGAACTTCGAGGCCTCATTGGAAAAGGCGATCGAGGTCAACACCACCGGCGTCGCCAACGTGATCGAGTTCTGCGCCAACGTCGGCGCCGCGATGATGCATGTATCGACCTGCTACGTCGCCGGCAGCGCCGATGGGCATCGCTACGAAGACGATATACCCACCGACTGGAGCCCCGACGGGCGCAAATCGTTTCGGCTCGAGCGCGAGATTCACGACGCGCTCGCCGCGATCGAGCGCGTGCAGGCCGAATCGCGCGATCAACTGCGTCATGCGGAGTTTCGCGGCGACGAAGACGATGCTGGCAGTTCGCGCGAGTCGGCGCTCGAGCATCGACGCAAACAGTGGGTCGAGGAACGCCTCAAGGATGTCGGCCGCAAGCGCGCGCAGAGTTGGGGATGGCCCAACACCTACAGTTACACCAAGAGCCTCGGCGAACAGTTGGTGCTCGCGCATCGCAACACGCTCGACGTCACGGTCGTGCGGCCGGCGGTGATCGAGAGCGCGCTGCGCGATCCGTTCCCCGGATGGAACCAGGGCGTCAACACCAGCGCGCCGCTGACCTATCTCGCGGGCCGCGGCTACCGATTCTATCCCGCCAAGGCAGAGCTGGTGCTCGACGTGATCCCGGTCGATCTCGCGGCGCACGCGATGATTCCGATTCTCGGCGCGCTGCTATCCCGCAAGCACAAGCCGATTTACCAGCTCTGCACGTCGGATCGGAATCCGCTGCCGATGCGCCGGCTGGTCGAGCTGACTGCTCTCAGTAATCGCCGCGAGCATCGCAAGGACGGCGGCACGATGCGCTGGCTGGGTCCACATCTGGAAGCCGTCGTCGTCTCGCAGAACACTTACGACCTCGCGAGCAACGCGGTTCCGCAAATTCTCAAGCAGGCGGCGGCATTCGCGCGCAGCGTGGTGGGCGAGGAAAATCAACGCGCGAAAAACATCGAAAGCGGGATCGACAAGTTCAAGGAGAACACCGACCTCGCGCGCGAACTGGTCGAGGTTTATCGCCCGTATATCCAGCAGCTCATTTATACTTTTCACGCGAGCAACATTCGCGCGCTTTACGCGTCGCTCAAGCCGGCCGACGCCGAGCACCATCCGTTTCGTCCCGACCTGATCGACTGGCGGGACTACTGGATCAACATTCATCTGCCCGGCCTGCGCCGCCACATTTTTCCGCAGCTCGATCTCCACGCGCGCGGACGCCCCAAGTCGCTGCCGCGGCATCGCAGCCTCATCGATATGCTCGATCGCGCGGCGGACCGTTACGGTTCGCGCGCCGCGATGATCGCGCGGCGGCCGTCGGGCGAGCAGTCGCAGACTACGTATCGCGAGCTGCGCGACCGCGCGCGTCGCGCGGCGCTGCTGCTCGCGACCCGGGGCATCAAGCCCGGCGACCGCGTTCTGCTTATCGGCGAGAACTCGCCCGACTGGGTGCTCGGTTATTTTGCGATTCTATGCGCCGGCGCGATCGCCGTGCCGGTCGACCAGCTGATCTCGGCCGAAGAGCTCGCGCCGATCTGCAAAATCGCCGAGCCCGCGGCCGCGCTGCGCTCGAACACGGTTCACAATCGCCTCGGCTCTGCGCTTGGTGATGCTCATCCAAAGCTCATCGAGTTCGATCTCGCCGAGCTGGCGCGCCCATTTATTCTGCGCGGCGCGGCGAAGACTCCGCCCGCGCCGCCGGAGCGAAAAACGCTCGCGTCGATCGTATTTACGTCGGGCAGCACTGGCGCGCCCAAAGGCGTGATGCTGTCGCACGGCAACTTCGCCGCCGAAGTCGCGATGCTGTCGCGCGTGTTCGTGCTCGGCGCCGACGATGTCGTGCTCTCGCTGCTGCCGCTGCATCACGCGTTCGAGTTCACCTGCGGGATGCTGCTGCCGCTCGCCAGCGGCGCGACGATCGTCTATCCGCTCGAGGTCGATGCAAAAACCCTCTCGCGCACGCTCGCCGACGTGCGTCCGACCGCGCTGATCGGCGTGCCCGCGGTGTGGGAGGCCGTCCATCGGCGCATCGTCGATGAAGTCGAGGCGCGCGGTCCGTTCTTTCAC
>NZ_DATDGQ010000087.1:0-2596 GCF_036522015.1 Binatus sp. (SeqCode) | reverse complement strand
GCAGGTTCTCCCGGCGCGCCAGCGCTCCGACGCGCGCGGCATAGTGGGCCGCGGCCGCACCGTCAGCCGCCACCGACGGCCGCATTTCGGCTTTCACTTTGAACAGTTCCGGGAAATCCGGATCGTAAAAATAGAGCATGTTGTAAAGGTACGCGCCGCCCAGCGTCACGACCTTGTTGTGAATCTCGATCGGCTCGGGTTTGAGCCCGCTCATCGAAAAAAACGGCAGCGGCTCGAAAGTCTCCAGCGTCATGCGCCCTGACTTGAGGCTGCGCTTGAGCGTCTTCCAGACGCCGGGCTCGACCACCGCGTCCTCGAGATCGAAGACCAGGAAACCGCCGTGCGATTTCAGAAACGATCCGCCGATGATGCGCGTGAAGTTGGTGCCCGACCGCCCCAGCGGATCGATCCACCGCTCGATCGTGCCGAACAGGTTGCGATAGGTCGGCGCGTCCTCGAGCACCACTGGCGCTCCGCGCGTCGCCGAGTTGTCGACCATCACGTTGACCTGGTAATCGAACCATCGCGCGCCGTCCTCGATTGTCGGCGGCCTCAGCCCCTGCCCCTGCTCGGCTGGCGGCTGCTCGCGAAAGCGATCGAGGTTGCCGAGCATGTGTTCCGCAACTTCATCGAGGTATTTATCTACCGCAGGATTGTTAAAGTGATGCTTTAAGTCCTCGACAGACGGCGTGATCATCCGCGCCGCGAATGCGCGCTCGATCGCACGGATGTCGTCGATCAACTCGCGCATCATTTCCTGTTGCCGCAGGGTCAGGGTCGCCAGTTCGTCCTGCAGCTCGCCCTGCGCTTTCGCCAGTTGCTCGCGCTCGGCGTCAGTCTTCGCTGCCATCGCCTTGTTGAGCGCGTCGGGCGACTCGGGCATCTTGCCGTCGATCAGCGGAATGAAAATCACCTGCCCGGTCGGCGCACTCTGGACCGCGAAGCCGCGCTCGCGCGCGCGGGTCTCGAGGTTGCCGAACAGTTCCTGAGCGCGCTTGTTGTACTTGTCGCGAAGCGCCGCGCGCTCCTGATCGAAATCCTCGCGCCGAAATGCTTTCGGCAATTGCTCGAGCACGAAGGCGACCAGCTCCGTCATCTTGGCGCGCAACTCGACGCCCTGGCCCGGCCGCAGGTAGATCGCCACGGGAGATTCGGGATTGCGAAAATTGTTTACGTAAACCCAATCGCCCGGCGTCGGCATCGTCGCGGCTTTTTCGCTGAGGATGCGCAGGACCGATTCCCGCTCATGCCGCGAGCGCAGGCCGCTCACAAAGACGTTGTACCCCGGCGCGTCGATTCCGATCGCGAGCCGTATCGCGTCGAGCGCGCGGCCTTGCCCGAACAACTCGGCGTCGCCATCGCTCGCCGCGGCGCGTTCCAGTGCGTCGGCGTCGAGCAATATCCTTATTTTTAATTCGGAAGCGGCGAGCTCCGCGGCCGGCGGTACATGAATCAACGCGGCGCTGGCGTCGGTAGCGATGAGGTCGCCCTTGTCGGTCATATTGGTTAGACGTTCGCGGCGCGACGACTACAAGGCCTTGAGCGCGATTCGCCGGCCTTTCTTTTTCGGCAAAGTAATCACCAGCGTGCCTTCGGACCATTTCGCGGTCGATGCTTCGCCGTCGATCGAGTCGGAGAAAGCAAATGAGCTATCGAGCATGCCGCCGAGTTTGTCCGGTACGCGAACGGCCAGCCGCTGGCCCGTTACTTCAGCCTGTATCTTCGCGGGATCGACGCCGGCCGCGGCGACCCGCACTTCGTAACGATCGGGATGGTCGATAACCTGCGCTCGTTCGAACTCCAATGCGGCCGTTGCGCCTTTCCAGCGGTCGATCAACATTTCGTCGAAGAACTCGTCGAAGGCGCGCTCGAAGTCTGCAATCAATCCGCGGCCAGTTGCCATAACGTCCTAGTTTCCCACGATTTCGCGCCAATTGTAATGCAGCGCCACCGCGCCGGTCGAGTCCGCGCGCAGCCTCAACCGTCCCTTGCCACGATTGCTGTCCGGGCGTTATGGTTTCCGGGTGCCAACCTTTTCAAAAATTGTCGCCGCCACCGATTTCTCCGAAGACTCGAACCTCGCGCTAGGCTTCGCCCAGGAGCTTGCTCTCAAGTTCTCGGCCGATATCGTGCTGCTGCACGTCGATCAGCCGCTCGCGCCGGTAATGATGACGCCGGAGCTGGGGCCGTCGATGGACGTTGGAGCAATGGGCCGGATTGCCGAAGAGCAGCGGATGCTGGCGCAGAAGGAGCTCGACAAAATCGCGGGCAAGCTGCGCGAAGCCGGTCTCAAGGTCAAGGTCCAGCTCAAAGTCGGTTCGCCGTTCCTGGAAATTCTGCACACCGCGCAAAGCGAGAACGCCGACCTGATCGTGCTCGGCACTCACGGCCGCACCGGTTTGGCGCACGTCCTGATGGGCAGCGTTGCCGAGCGAGTCGTGCAGAAGGCGCCATGCCCGGTGCTCACGATTCGTCATCCCGACCGCAAGTTCAAGCACCCGCTGGATAAGTAGAAGGAGCGCTTCGCGATTTTCAGAGACCGGAACCGGCTTCGCGTGCGCGAAGCTGTCCGGAGGCCCGCCCGCTCGCGTTGCTC
>NZ_DATDGQ010000086.1:0-2138 GCF_036522015.1 Binatus sp. (SeqCode) | reverse complement strand
TTCGCCGGAATCCACATCGCGAGAATGACAGAAAAGCGGGCGCGCAGAAAAGTTCGCGCTACTTGCGAGGCTTGCGGCCTTTTGCTTTGCGCGTCGGCACCGAGATTCCATCGCCGTCGATCGGCCCGACCTGTCCGTGCTCCCAAACTTCGATCGCCGCGCGGCTGAATCGCCATGCACTGCCAACGCGGAAACCCGGGATTCGTCCTTCGCGCAGCAGGCGGTAGATCGTCGTCGGATGCACGCGCAGATGCGCCGACAACTCTGAGATGGTCAGAATTTCTTCCGCGGATGCCATCGTGACACCAAGCCTCCCCTCGGGGAGTATCGTCGGTTCCCCTTTAGCGAGCCGTATCGCTCAAAGCCGCACAAAAGCCCGCTAATCAGCCTCTAACCGTGCCACGGTTAAGTCAATACGGCCAAATCGTGCCTGTCAGGCGGCACGAAGCTTGGCGAAGGTGCGTCAGGTTGAGTTATGGTTAGCTAGAAGTGGGCAGAAGAAAAGGCTGGCTATCGCTTTGATCCGCGATTCAGCACTATTTGGTGTCGAGAGTGACTCCCGATCTTCAACTGAGAACCATGTACCCCTTGCCGCCGATCGGAGGTGGGCAGAGGGACTCGCGCCACCGAATCGCGATGTCTGCTGAACCGAATGCCCGTTCGGCCCCTTTCTTCGTGCTCATTCGAGGCACATCAAATGTTGCCTGGGGCGTGCGGACCGATGTCTCCGAAAAAATCGCGGATGAACTCGATCGGCTGGCGATCGAGGAACCGCCGCTCAGAGATTTTCAAGCTCCGCCATTGCATGCCGACGCATACCGATCACTCGTAGGCGGTCAGATTTCGTCAGGTCCGGCTTTCAGATTTCCCGACGAAATCGCGCAGCCCACCGATATCGCAATCGTTGACAGGCTGGAACTGCTCGAGCGCAACTTTCGAGGATGGCTCGCTGCGGAGATCCCCTGGTGTTCGCCGATAATGGCGATAATGGACGGCGGCTACCCGGTCAGCGTTTGCTTTTGCGCGACGAGGAATTCAGCGCCGGCTGTCGAGGCGGGCGTCGAAACTGCCACCGCGAGTCGCGGACGCGGACTGGCCGCGCGTGTGACTGCCTCGTGGGCTTGCGCAATTCGTGCATCTGGACGAATCCCTCTCTACAGCACCTCGTGGAGCAACGCTGCGTCGCTCGGGGTCGCTCGCAAACTTGGTCTGGTGCAATATGCCGGCGACTGGAGTTTGGTTGATACCAACAGAACCCAACAAGGCTGAGATCATCGGCCCCTTCTTTGGCGCGCGATTTATGGAGGCGACTTGCGATGGAATACGAGGCAATTGAAATCAAAAACGACGGCGCGGTGGCGTGGCTGACGCTCAACCGTCCGCATAATCTCAACGCGCTCAGCGCGCAGATGGTCGCCGAGCTCGAGGACTTCCTGCATCGGCTGCCGAAGCAGACCGAGACGCGCGTCGTCGTGATGAAGGGGGCGGGACGCGCCTTCTGCGCCGGACTCGATCTCAAGGAACAGAATCGTGGCGGCACCGGACTCGGCGCCTCGACTACCGACACCGTCGAGAGCCAGCGCCGGATGAGCGACCTGGTGGTCGCGATTCGGCGCTCGCCGCAGCCGTTCATCGCGGCAATCCGCGGACCCGCGGCCGGCGGCGGCTTCGCGCTCGCGCTCGCATGCGACGTCCGTATCGCGGGCGAGTCGGCGCGCTTTAACGCCGCGTTCATCCGTATTGGATTGAGCGCGTGCGACATGGGCGTCAGCTATTTTCTGCCGCGCGCCGTCGGCAGCTCGGTTGCGTCCGAGCTCATGCTGACCGGACGCTTCATCAACGCGCAGCGCGCCTTCGCGACCGGGTTGGTGTCCGAGCTGATGCCGGACGCTGAAGTCGATGCCGCCGCCGCGAAGCTCGCACTAGAGATGACGGAAACCTCGCCGCTGGGGTTGCGCCTGACCAAGGAATGTCTCTCGATGAGTATCGACGCTGGCAGCCTCGAGCAGGCGGTCGCAATCGAAGATCGCAATCAGGTACTGTGCGTTCGCGCCGGATACGTCGAGGAAGGTGCGCGCGCGTTTCTCGAGAAGCGCAAGCCGCGCTTCGCTCCGCGCGCGTGACTGCGATGGCCGAAC
>NZ_DATDGQ010000085.1:0-7876 GCF_036522015.1 Binatus sp. (SeqCode) | reverse complement strand
AAAGTCGTTGATCCAGAGCACGCCCTTCTCGACCATCGAGCGGATCAGGTCGAAGCGGAACGCGATACTCTGGTCGGCGCCCTGGTAGAAGTAGGCGTAGGTGACGAACGGGATCAGGAAGATTGCGGCTTCGAGTTGGCGGCGGCGATCCTCGGGCGAGATCGCGCGGCTGGAGTTCGCCACGCCCCACTTCATCGCTTCTTCGGGCGCCCCGACATGGCGGCGCGAATCGAGTTGAAGATGCGAAAGTCGTCGTCGCCATAAATGCGCCAACCGGCCCATGCGATTCCCGCCAGCGCCAGGAAGGTGACCACCAGCGAGATTGGCGAGCCGATCGGCACCGGAGCACCCTGCTGCCGAATCGCATTCAAGTCGTAAGTGGGAGCCGCGTTGGGAGGGGGCGCGTCAATCGCGACGAGCGACGCATTTCTGAAAAATGCCTTGCCGGTGTTGAGGCTGCCGAATCCTCCCACTCGTAGCGCGACGTCGATGTCGGCGCCGTGTCCTCCAACCTTGAGATACAGCGTCACGCGCCGCCAGTCGGTGGTGCCGTGGATGTCGGCGGACATGATGCCGTCTTCCATGACCGAGATCGAAGCGCCGGATTCCTTGGCGCCGACATTTTCGGTGCGGAGATCGACGCTGAGCTGGTACCATCCGGGCGGCACGGTCAGCGGTTGCATCCAGCGCCCGTCATTGGCCTGGAGGTTATCGACCTCCATCTCGCTGGGCTTGTCGGTGTACGAATGCCAATGGGTCTGGAAGGCCTCGGGGCTGTTGATCCACGCCTCGGTGCGCCACGAGTCGGGCTGATCCTCGGAGCCTTTTTTGAAATCGCCGTTGAGCAGAAGGTTCTTTTGTTCAGCGGCTGCGGCGCGGCGCGGAGTGGAAACGGCGGTGAGCGTCGCGCAGAAACAAATTGCGCAGAGGAACCTAACCCCTAACCCCTTCCCGAGCGGGAAGGGGGACCGGATTGCTGGAAGTAACCTCTTCCCTCCAGGGAAGTGGAACAATCGCGCGGGGCCACGATACCTGCGTCGAAGCGCGATCAGATCCAATTGCGTATTCCGCCTGATGACAGCCACATCCGCGCATAGTAGCCCTCGCGGCTAATCGGCATGCCGACCCAAATCGGGAAGTAGTATACGAACAGAATCAGCGCGGTGAGCGCGAACGCGCTCGCGACGTATCGGCCCGCGTGCGGAGTGCTCAGCAGCATCAAGACGTACCCTGCGATCACCGCGATGAACACGAGCCACGCCGGCGTCGGGGGCAGGCCCAGGAAAAATACCGGCGTCATCGTCAGCAACAGCGCCAGATGCTCCCACGGCTCCGCGCGTTCCTTGAAGCAGTCGGCGAGCAAAATCGCGAGCGCCAGGTATCCGAAATAAACCGACGCCATGTAGTGGTAGAGGAACAGCGTGCGGCCGATCCACGCCCAAATCAGCAGGTAGCTGAGGTAGCCGATGACGAGAAACGATCGCGTCAGGCTCGGGCGCTCGATCGCGCGTACGGCGGTGATCGTGATCGCGGTCAGCGCGCCCCACCACAGCAGCGGATTGCCGCCGCCCCAGACAGTCTGCACGTCTCCGGTCTTGGGAAAGTTCTGCCAGTAGGCGATCGGACGGAGCATCAGCGGCCAGCTCCACCATCGGGAGGAGTACGGATGCGTGGCGGACGAGACGCTCTGCTCGTACCAGACGACGTCTTTGTAGTACTTGAACAGATCCTCAATACCGCCCCACCATCCGAGCCAGTAATGCGGCAGGAACACCGCCAGGTAGGTGATGGTGGCGACAGAACCTACGAGCAGGACCGCGCCAAGGCTCATCGGCTCGCGGATGAACGCCAGACGAGTTTGCAATGACGTCGTCGGGAACATCAGTCGGCTGCGCACGAAAATCTCGGCATAGCGGAGCGCCAGGATCGCGATGACGACCAACACGACGTATCCGGCGGGCGCGCCGCTCAGTACCAGTGCCCCGGCGACGATTAGACAGATCGCGGCGACAAAGATCGCCGAAGTTCGATCGTAAAGATCGATTTCCGCCGCGACCTGCGCAGTCGTCTTGCCCTTCTTCACTTTTGTGCGACCCGCCAGCACCTTAAAATCGACTGGGGCGGGGTTCGGTGCAGGATTGGCCGCAGCCTCGGGAAGATCTCTTGCGATCACGTAAACGATGAAGCCCATCACCAGCAGAAAAGTGATCGCCGGGATGTAGAGTTTGCTGGCCAGGCACAAACCCAGCGCCAGACCAATCCACGGCAGGATGCGTCGGCGCGCTTTTGCATCGGGCGTCTCAGCGAATTTAAAAAAGAGCAAGTACGCGACTGCCCCGCAGGTGAGATAGACGATGTCGATTACCGCGTAGTGCGAATCGACCAGGTACAGTCCGTCGCAAAGTATGATCGCGCCCGCGAGCGCGCCAACCAGCCGCGAGCCCGTTAGCCGGCGCCCGAGCAGATACGTGATTCCGACCAGCGCAGTGCCAATCGTCGCATTACCGACTCGCCAGCCGAACGGGTGATCGCCGAAAATCCAGATGCCGAGTGAGATTACGAGCTTGGCCAGCGGAGGATGAGGATCGAGGAACGACTCGCCATGCAGATAGTGACGGCCCTGCGCGACGAAATGGACTTCGTCGAAAACGATCTCGGCGGGATGCCCCAGGTGCCAGAAGCGCGTGATTGCCGCGGCGATCAGCAGAATCGAGATGACGATCGTGTCGATGGCGATCCAAGGCGGGGCGGATGCCGGCTCTTCGACGTAGTCTTCGATCTGCCGGGGCATCGCGAATTTCTTGAAGAACTCACCGACCGCGTCGGTCTCACTGCTCGCGTCCTGCATCTGCGTCGAACCCCAATAGACGGACAGTCCGAGCGCGACCACGTTAAGCGCCGAGGTCGCCATCGCGAGCCCGTCGCGCGCGTCGAGGAAGACGACGGTGTTGAGCGTGTGCAGAATGTAGGCGAGGTTGATGAAGCAGGTGATCGTGAGGATCACAAACACCGCGAGCATCTCGGGTGCTTCCAGAGCCAACGGCACCGCCAGCGCGATGGCAGGGTACATGTAGCGCTCGTGCATCCGGGGCGCGACCATGAAGAATCCGAAAACCGCGATGAACGACGCGAACAGCAGTCGGGTGGGCGTGCGGCCGCGCCACAAGATCCACGCGACGAATGCGTACAACGGGACCAACAGGCTCATGCCGAGCGCGAAGTACGATACTCCCGCAAGGGTGTTCGAGTCGGCCTGCCGGAGTCCACCGAGCAGCGCCATCAGGTTGAATGCGTTGACCGAGGTCTCGTGATAGTAGGCCGCGGTCGAAGTGTAGAGCTTTATAATCCAGTTCCACTCGTGGCCGATTTGGAACGGCGCGATGCCGATGATCGCGACGGCGATCAGCGCGATGCCCGACCTGATCCAGGTCGCGAAGTCGGTCTCGAGCATCGTCCACACGCCGAGCACCGGGAGCATCATCAGTCCCTGCGGCTTCACCAGCACCGCGATTGCGGCGAGGCCCCATGCGATTTCGTACTGCTCTCCGAGAATCGCCAGGATGCTGAGCAGAGTGACGAAGGTCATCACCGAATCGCTCTGGCCCCAAACGACAGTGTCGAACAGCAGTGGTGGATTCAGCGCGATCATCATCATCGCGATGAACGCCATCTCGGGCCGGCCGCCGCGCCATATGAACGCGTACATCAGAATCGCGAGCGCGAAGTCGGCGACGATCGCGGGACTTTGGATTATGACGCGGTAAAAGTCTCCGGTCGCGCCGATGCTGTGCGCGATGATCCCAACGACCCACAGCCCGTACAGATAGCCGGGGGGATAGTCGAGGAAGAATCCCTGCTGATAGGTATGCGCGGGACCGAACGTCGCGATCTGGCTCGCCCACGCCTGGTAGTCGCCAACGTCGGGGCCAAAGCCGGGAAAGTACGGCATCACCACGAGCTTCAAGACGGACAGGGCGGCGAGAACCAGCAGCACGGGGACGAGGCCGGAGTCGGGATCCTCGCGCAGTGGGCGAAGGTAGTCGATGAAGGCGTAGCCGACCAGCGCGATGAGAATCGCGGCGGCGATGAATCCCGGCAATTTGCCGGTGGCCGCTTCGGGGGACGATGCCGCTGCGATTGCGGCTACCGCCAGTGCGGCGACGCCCCACGGCGCAATTCGCGCCCAGGCTCCCCACCCTTGAGGCTGGTCCTCCGCAACCTTCAGACTCTCGATCATCCTGCTATTGCCCCCATCGCGCGCCGCTAAAATAGCGGTTATTTGCGCCGCGATGAACAGGCTGCGGTTTCGGCGTTTGCAGGTCTGCGGCTGGCGAGGGCGCTCACGGGCAGTCTATTATTCGGCATTGCCGCGAAGGAGAACGCATCGATGCGACTGATCCATACTGTCTACGAGCCCGCCGGTGAAGGACCTCATCCGACGCTGATCGCGATGCACGGGTTCGGCGCCAGCGCGCTCGACCTGCTGGGACTCGCCCCGTACATCGCAGACGGCCGCTTCATGGTGATTTGTCCGCAGGGTCCGATGGAAGTGCCGATCGGCCCGACGCGCGGCTACGCATGGTTTCCGATTCGGATGGGCGCGTCGCCCGATCGCGGCGCAATCGACGACGCCAACAAGATGGTGACCGAGTTTCTCAACGAGGCACTGAAAAAATATCCGGTCGATCGAAAAAAGTTGGTGGTGCTCGGCTTCAGCCAGGGCGGCATGATGGCGTATCGGCTCGCGATTAGGAATCCATCGAAGTTCGCGGCGCTGGTCGCGCTCTCGACGTTCTTTCCGCCGGATTTGAAAGATGAGGTCAACGATCCCGACGCGCTCGAAGCGCTGCCGACGCTCGTGCAGCATGGCCGCGCCGACGAGATGATCGAGATCACGCGCGCGAGAGCGTCGGTGGAGTCGCTGCGCACATTGAAGGTGCCGCTAACGTATCGCGAGTACGATTGCGGCCACGAAATAACCGCCGAAGGCCTGACTGACTTGTCGAACTTCCTCACCGAGAAGGTTCTCGACCCAATCGTCAAGCCGTAACCCTACTCCTCGACAATAGCGACTGGGCGCACCCAGCCGGCGCTGCCGCCGGTGATTTTGATCGGCAGTGCGCTCACCTTAAATCCGAACGGGCGCCGGATTGCGCCGAGGTTGGCGAGCTTCTCCATGTGCAGGTGCTCGCGCTCGCGGCCGACGAAATGCGCGGGGAACAGCGCGTCAGGCTGACCTTCACGCAGCCCGCGAGCCATCGTCGCAAACGACACGTCCATCGCGATCGCGTCGATGCCGATCAGCTTCACACCCTGGTCGAGAATAAAATTCTGGCCCGCGACCGACAGTCCTGCCTGTCGGCGTACGTAGTCTTTGACGTTGTCTAGATACTGGTCGCTGCCGGTCCACAGCAGCACGATATCGAGCGGCTTGAGCGCGTAGCCGATGCGCGAGAGCTCATCCTTGATGTCCTCGACGCTGATGTCTTCGCCCTCGCGATACCGAAAATCCAGGCGGACGCCGTCGCCGTAGCACCATTCCAGCGGAATCTGGTCGATCGTGCGCGCTGGCTTGCCCTCGCACAGCGGACCGAAGTGCCATGGCGCATCAATGTGATTGCCCGCGTGCCCCGTCAACGTGATCGTTTCCCATCCGAGCGCCATCGATTCCGGATAGTCGCCGACGTCCGATCCCTTGAACAGGCGCAGCATCGCTCGCGCGCCCTCCTCGTGGCTGACGCGTTTGAAGCGATAGTTCCACGGCGGATACGGGGCCGCGTCGAGCGGCACCCCGATGTCGATAATTTTCACAAGCGCTCCTTGTTGGGTCCCGGCAAGATTCTAACTAGGATCGCCGTCATGAGCGATGACACCAATGCTGCGCCGGCATTCGCGAAACTGCTCGCAGTGGTCAGCGAACTGCGAGAGCGATGCCCGTGGGATCGAGAACAGAAACTCGCCGACACTCCGCGCCACCTGATCGAAGAGGCGTATGAAGTCGCCGACGCGATCGCGCACGGTAACCCGCCCGACATCGCGGAGGAACTGGGCGACGTGATCGTGCAATGCCTGTTTACCGGGGTGATTCTCGCCGAGGATTCGCGGCTCAATATCGCGACCGTGATGCAAAACGCGGCGGACAAACTCATCCGGCGGCATCCGCACGTTTACGGCGACACGCGCACCGATTCTTCGGAGCAGGTCCTCGAGAACTGGGAACGGATCAAGGTGGATGAGCGCGCGAGCAAGAATCCGGACGGCGCGAAGAGTCTCGTGCACGTCGGCCGCGGGTTGCCCTCGATGATGCGCGCGGAGAAACTCGGTGAGAAGGCACGTCGCGCGGGCATGGATTGGGCAAACATCCGCGAGGTGCTGGCGAAGGCGCGCGAAGAAATCGACGAAGTCGAGCAAGCGCTCGATCGCAACGACACCGTACATGCCGCCGAAGAGTTAGGCGACCTGATGCTCGCGATCGCCAACGCTCCCCGCTTCATTGGCAAAGATGCCGAGCAGACGCTCCGCGCCGCCTGCGACAAGTTCGTCGCCCGCTTCGACGAAGTTGCAAGAATCGCATCATCGCGCGGCCTCGATCTCAAAGCGATGACGCCTTCAGAAATCGACGCTCTGTGGAATGAGGCAAAGGAATCCGATGGCTAAGGAGCATCTATGAAGAGAGACTTCGCGCTGAGACTCGATACTTTTTTGTGGAGCACGCGGGAGAGTCTTGCCCATATCGCTGACTACATGAGAAACCACGTCTCCTGTGGCGATCTGTCGGACGAAGAGTTCAAGCGCTATCTTGAATTTATCGGCAAATGCATGGGCGAAACGGTCAAGATGTCGAATCGTCTATACGAAGAGTTCCCCGATATCATTCCAGATGAATTGAAAAACGACTGGAAACCGAGTTAGGGCACTTCCTAAAGGGGACCGGTGTATTGCCCCCGCCTGCGCGCGCTGTTAGAAATGACTGGTTATGCCTCATATTCCCGTTCATCCGTCGGCCGAGAAACGTCATCGGCAAAGTCTCAAGCGCGCCGAGCGCAACCGCGTCGTCCGCACACGTGCCCGCACGTTGGCCAAGACCGCTGCGGAAACTATCGCCACCAGCACTGACGAAGCGAAGGCGCAGGAAGCGCTCAAGCAGGCGACCAAGGTGCTGTACAAGGCGATCAGCAGCGGCACGATGCATCGCAATACGGTGCGGCGCAAAGTTGCGCGGCTGTCCGCCAGCCTGCATCGCAAGTTCAGCAAGAAAGCGTAAAGCGTCCGCTCGAGCGAGCGGATCCTAGTCGGGCGCGGTCATCAACTCGAGGAGCAATCCCGCGAGTGCTTCTTCGCGCGCTTTGATCGTGCCGTCCTTGAATCCCGCGTCCATCGCGCACGCGCGCCAATAGGTGCGTTCGAGGCGCGCCAGCCCGAAGCGCCGCGCTCCCTCGATTGCGCGCGTCGCCAGCCCGCTTTGCGGCGGCAGCCCGAGCGCAGCGGCGACCTCGCCCTGACTTCTTCGCGCCGCCATCATCGAGGCCGCGATCATCATCCGGCGCATCATCGGGATAATCTCGACCGCAAGAATCTCGAAGACTTCGCGGCCGAGCGCGAGTGCGCGACCCAACTGCGCCAGCGCCGCCGACGCCCGTCCGCGCGCGACGCTCTCCGCCAGCTCGAATGCTTCCGGCATCCGGCGCGCGCCTTCATCCAAATCGCCCGGCTGCACCAGTTTGCCGGGCTCGGCGAATATCGTCACTTTACCAAGCGTGTTGGCGACGGCCGCCAGGTCTCCGCCGTGACGTGAAATAATCAGATCGAGGGCCGCGGGCGACAACTTTAATCCGGAGGACTGCGCGAACGCGTTGACGTACTGCTCGATCTGATT
>NZ_DATDGQ010000084.1:0-3265 GCF_036522015.1 Binatus sp. (SeqCode) | reverse complement strand
GTTCGCCCCGATGGTCGCCAATGCTCGACCGGTTTTCGGCTACGTTCACACCGGCTACTTCCGCACGATGGACGATCTGAAAAGCTACGACGCGCTCAAAGCCGAGTTCGCGTCGTCGCCACCGCCAAAAATGACCTAGTAGAAGCGCGATTCGCCGGGCGGGCGCGTTTTCCATCGCCGATGAATCCAGTTCCAGTGATCCGGATGCGCGCGGATCATCTGCTCGAGCGTGTTGCTGTATTGCTGCGTGTACTCGCGCACCATCGCCTCGCGGTTGCGAGTTTTCTCAGGATAGAAGGCTGGCAGAATCGTAATTTTGTGATGGACAGTGTCGCCCTGGCGCACCATGAACACCGGCATTACCGGAGCGCCGGTGACGATCGACAGCCGCGCGATGCCGTCGCTGGTCGAGGCCGGCATCCCGAAGAAATCCACGAACACGCCTTTGCGCACGTCGAGGTCGAGCGCGATCGCGATCATCCAGTTCTGCCGCAACATCCTCATCATCTCGCGCCCGCCCGCCTTGCGCTCGATAATACGGTTGCCGTAGCGGATCCGCTGGGTCGAGATGGCGGCGTCGATGAGCGGATTGCGCAGCGCGCGGTGCACGATAGCGAGGCGGTAGCCGTAAACCGACTGCGCAATCTGCATCAACTCGAAATTTCCGTAGTGCCCGGTCAGCACGAACAGGCCGCGGCCGTTGGAGCGGCGCTCGGCCTCGTCCCAGTGTTCCTTGCCCTCGTAAGTCGCGACCTGCTCGACGTTGGCGCGGCTGAGTTCGGGCAAGTGGGTCCATTCGGCGAGCACGCGCCCCCAGCTGCGATACATCTTGCGGAGAATGCTAAGGCGCGCCGCGGGAGCCATCTCGGGAAAAGCGATCTCGAGATTTTTGATCGCGATCGGCCGGTTGGGCCGGTCGAAATTCATCGCCCATCCGCCCAGCCGCGCGCCCGCCCGCACCGCGCGCTCCAATGGCATCGCTCGCAGCGCCGCAGTGACAGCGGTGATACCCGTGTATTCGATGCGGGCTTTAACCGGACCGATTTGCCTGGCCATATCTAAACTCTATCGTTCATTCAATCGGTGCTCATCACAACCTGCCCGCCTGGTAGTTTGCCCACAATGCGTTCGCGATCCTCATCGCGTCCGCACGAATTCCGTACTTCACGAAATACCCGCAGACGTTTTCAAGATCGCGGCCGAGCAGCGACCTCGCACTCGGGTTGACCCGCGCATCGACTGCTTGCGGAAAGTCGATCGCGACGATTCGATTCTCCCAGTAAAGCAGGTTGTACGGCGACAAGTCGCCATGCACGAGATGGTTGGCGAGCCACAACGTGACGTTGTCGATAATCTGGCGCAGAGATTTCTCCGCCTCCTCGCGCGGCAGCGTAACGCGATTGAGCATCGGCGCGGCGGCTTCCTCGTCGCCGAAATATTCCATCAGGATCGCGCCATTCGATCGCGAGAATACCTCGGGCACGTCTGCGCCCGCGCCATGAAGCATCCGCATGGTCTGAAATTCGGCGTTGATCCAGGTACCGTATTGCACATCGCGCCCGTGACGGCTCTTGTTCGCCAGCGCGCGTTTTGTGCGACTGCTCAGCACGGCGTCACGCCCGGTCTGATAGATCGCATCGTTGTGAAAATTGCGCCGCTCGAGCGGACGGTAAACTTTCGCTGCGACCAGCCCGCCGCCCGACGCGTCCGCGCCGCGGCAGCAGTACACAGTAGCTTCTTTCCCGCTCCGAACTACATATAGGACGTCGGTTATCGATCCATCGCCGATAAACGCGTCGAGTAATCCTTCATCGATCTCTAAAGCAGTAGTCATCTCTTGCCTCAATAGTTGGAAGTTGCGTTCGCGCTGCTCTGATTTTCTGTCGCGCATTTTCCGTCATGGCTTCGTCCTCCATTTGCGATTTTGAAATCGAATCCTCGAATCGCGTACGCGCGGGGCTTCCGCGCGAAGCGGGCCACGGAAACAAAAAAGCCACGGAAGCTTTCGCCTCCGTGGCTACGATGTCGGGGAATTTCCGGTCGGTTACCGGCGACTACCGCTCAGCGGAGGTGCACTCGTCGTGTGCGATTCGGCAAGATCTTTCAAGTTGGTATTCATTGCGTGTGCACCTCCCGTCAGGGAGTTGATGAAAATATCCGCGCGTGCGTGTCGTAAGTCAATCGCGCGCGAGGTAAACAGATTCCTGGATGCCGGAAAAGTCCCCCTAATGATGGACCGAAAGCAAAAGACCGTCCGCGGGATTTTGCGATTGACACTGGGTCAAGGGGTCACCGCTTGCGCCCACCGCGCAGGTGATGGTGTTTTTCAAACATCGCGCCGCACGCCGCGAATCAGGTGTTGTCGAGGTGCCTCCGCTCTGGGTATGAAAGTTCGAAGCGCATTTAACCTGCGAGAAAGGAGTCACAATGAAGGTCTCGATTTACGCAATGGCGATTGAAACGTATGTGCCCATGCTGCGCTCGCTATCTCACGTTCTCGACCAGGGAGCCGAGTATGCGCGCGCGAAAAAATCCGATGCCGCAGACCTGGTGAATGCGCGGCTGGCGCCAGATATGTACACGCTGGCGCGACAAGTGCAGATGGCCTGCGATCAAGCCACTGATTCGACGGCGCGCCTGAGTAGCAAGGACGCCCCGCAGTTCGAGGACAACGAGAAGACACTCGAGGAGCTAAAGGCTCGTATCTCCAAAACGCTCAAGTACGTAGAGAGCATACGGGCAGACACATTGGACGGCGCCGAGGATCGCAAGATCACGATTCCGATCCCCGAAAACAACATCGAGTTCGAAATGAACGGACTGGAATACTTGAGAGATTGGGCGATGCCGCATTTCTACTTCCACGTCGTCACCGCATACGGCATCCTGCGTCACAAAGGCGTCAATATCGGCAAGCGCGACTACATGAACCAGGTTGGCAAATACATTCGCCCTCTCAATCCAGCGTGAGCAAGGGTCGGGGTCGCAAGGTGGGATCCCGAGAGATCCCACCTACAACACCTATCTAAGCCCGCGCAACGCGCCTCGCGCGCAGCAGGGTTACCTCGCTGGTCGGATGAGCCGGATGTAGCTACAATCGTGGCGGAGAATCTGCCGTGGGAAATGTTGCCGCAACCTTCGACCTTCGCGAACGCGCCGACGTTCGTAGCGTCGCCGCCGAGCGCACCGCCTCGATTCCGTGGTACGTGTGGTGCCTTACCGCCGCGACCGCCGCCGACTTTTTCGGCGGCTACTGGGACATCTC
>NZ_DATDGQ010000083.1:0-12577 GCF_036522015.1 Binatus sp. (SeqCode) | reverse complement strand
GTACGGCGCCAACATGGTTCGCGACGCCGCCGGAAAACTCACCGGCCTGTTGGTCGGGATGGAGACCTGGCTGTCGGATCATCTTCCGCCCGTGACTGCAGCCGAGTCAGAATCGCGCGCGCGCATCATGAGCCGCGAAATGGCCGCCGCCGGAGTCACCGCATTCACCGACGCCACCACGCGCAACGGCGCGATCGAAGTCGCGCAGTTCGCCAAGCTGGTGCAATCGAACGCAATAGGCCAACGCGTCGGCGTGATGATCGGCGGCCAGCATCTCGACGAGGCCGATCGATGCGAGCAGCTTGCCCGCGCCGCCGGCATCAGTCTCGCTGGCGCCAAGTTCATGCCGGGCTATCAGTACGATCCTGCCGGCCTGTCGCGCCCGGTGCGGCACGCTCTCGAGCGCGGACTCGATTGCGCGTTCCACGTCACCGAAATCGAAGAACTCGAAGAGGCGATCGCCGCAATCGAAGCCGCCAAAGCTCAATTTTCCGGCGCACAAGAGATGCCGCGATGTCGCATCGAGCACGGCGGGATCATCACGCCTAATTACATCGACCGTCTGATGGCCGCCGGCGTGTGGGTCGTCACCAATCCCGGCTTCATCTACTTTCGCGGTACCAAGTACGCCGCCGAGCCCGGTCTCGTCGCTCATCTCTATCGCGCGCGCAGTCTGAAGGACGCCAACGTTCACCTGGTCGGCGCTACCGACGCGCCCGTCACGCCGGCCAAGCCCTTCGCCGCGATCGTAGCCGCCCTCTCTCGCACGACGATCGACGGCGTCGAGCTCGCTCCCGCAGAAGCGCTCTCGATGCCTGACGCGTTTGCGCTCTTCACCACCGAAGCCGCGCGCCTGGCTCGTCTCGACGCAGGCGTTATCGAGCCGGGCCGGCTTGCCGATCTGATCGTGCTGCCGCGCGACCCGTTTGGGCTCGCGCTCGCCGATCTGATGAACCTCACCGTCGACATAACGATTGTCGGTGGCCGCGTGGTTTACGAGCGCGGTCGTCCCGCGATCGCCAGCAGCGACAGCGCTGACCTGCGCTCCACATAATGCCGTCGAAAACGAATGGTTCAAGCGCGGTTCTCTACGACAAGCGCGGCCCCCTCGCATGGGTCACGCTCAACCGCCCCGCGCAATTCAACGCCTACAACATGGCGATGCGCGACGACCTGTTCCAAATCCTCGCCGCGATCCACGACGATCGCGAAGTTTGCGCGATGGTCCTGCGGGGCGCCGGCCAGGCTTTCTCGACCGGCGGCGATCTCGCCGAGTTCGGGATGGCGCCGTCGCCGATCGTCGCGCGATGGGTCCGCTTTCGCCGTGACGTGTGGGGGATGCTCCGCGCGCTGCCCATCCCGACCATCGCTGCGATCCATGGCTACACCGTCGGCGGCGGACTCGAGATGGCGCTGCTCTGCGATCTCGCAATTGCCGCTGACGATACCCGCCTGTCACTGCCCGAGACCGGCGCCGGCATGATTCCCGGCGTCGCGGGCACGCAAACCGCTGCCCGTCGCCTCGGCCTCGGCCGCGCGCTCGACCTTTGCCTCACTGGCCGTTGGATTGACGCCCAAGACGCGTTACTTGTAGGTATGGTCGCCGAAGTGGTTCCCTTGGCCGATTTGGATCGCCGCGCTCTGACAATCGCCCGCTCGTTCGCACGCGTCAGCCGCGAGCAGTCCGCGCTACTCAAGCTGGCGGTCTGGGGCGGCCTCGATTTGTCGCTGCGACAGGGACTCGAACTCGAACGCCGGCTCTGGAAGCGGCTACCCGCTGGGAGGAATCGCGCGCTGTGAACACCGTCAACTTCGTCACGATCCCCGCTTCGATCGTGCCGGACCAGGAAATCCTGGTCTTCGGGCCGCGGCGCCTTACCTATGCCGAGCTGAACGACCAGGTCTCACGCCTGTGCGCGATCTTCAAGCAGTTCGGCCTGGCGCATGGTGATGTCATCGCGGTCCTCGATACCAACTCCGATCTCTACATTGAGTGCTACTACGCTGCCGCCAAGGCCGGGCTGACGTTCCTGCCGTTGAACTATCGCGCCAAGGATGCCGAGCTCGAATACATGATCAACACCGCCGACGCCAAGGCGTTGCTCGTCGGCGATCGCTACCTCGAACTGATCGCCAAGATTCAGCCCCGCCTGCGCGCGAGCAAAGTCGTCGCGCTCGGCGACGGTGCCCGCGGATTGCCGCGCCTCGCCGATCTCATCGCGAAGGCCGAGCCCGACGAGTCCGAAGCCGAAGTCGAGGACGAGGACATCTCAATTCTGATGTACACGAGCGGCACCACGTCGCTGCCCAAGGGCGTGCAGTTGCGCTTTCGCGATTTCGCCGCCTATGTCACCGCCAACGTCGAGATGGCCGACGGCACCGATCGCGGTGTCGCGCTGGTGTGCGTGCCGTTCTATCACATCGCCGGAACGACCGCGTACATGACCAACATCTGGACCGGCCGCAAGCTGATCATAATGCCGCAGTTCGACGCGAAGGCGTGGCTTGATCTCGTCGCTCGCGAGCACGTCACGCACGCCTTCGTCGTACCTACGATGATGAAACAAATCATCGACGAGCCCGCATTTGCGAAAACCGATCTCTCCACCCTGACCAATCTCGCTTACGGCGGCGCGGCGATGCCGGTGCAAGTCATCCGGCGCGCGATCGAAGTCTTCCCGGAAAAAGTCGGCTTCGTGAACGCTTACGGCCAGACTGAAACCACTTCATCACTCACCGTGCTCGGCCCCGACGATCATCGAATCGAAGGCACGCCCGAGCAGATCGAGCTCAAGCTCAAACGCCTCAACTCGATCGGCAAACCGTTGCCCGACGTCGAGATTCGTGTCCGCGACGAGGACGGCAAGCTTCTCCCGCACGGCCAGGTCGGCGAAATAATCATCCGCACCCCGCGCATCATGAAGGGTTACGCCGGCCGCGACGACGATGCGCGATTGCCCGAGGGATGGCGCGCGACCGGCGACCTCGGATGGCTCGACGACGACGGCTACGTCTTCTTCGCCGGCCGCAAGGACGACATGATTATCCGCGGCGGCGAGAATATCGCTCCCGCCGAAATCGAAACCGTCTTGATGAGCCATCCGGCCGTCGACGAGTGCGCCGTTATCGGTGTGCCCTCCGTCGAATGGGGGCAAATCGTCAAGGCCTTCGTCGTTCCACGTAAGGGAATGAAAGTGGCCGAGTCCGAGCTCGAGGATTTCTGCCGCTCGCGCCTGGCGAGCTTCAAGCGTCCCGAACGGATCGAGTTCATCGACGCGCTGCCGAAAAATCCGCTCGGCAAAATCCTGCGCAAAGATCTACGCGCACCCGCGGGAGGCGTCTGACGCCGCGCGCCGCCAAAAAATCTCGACCGCGTCGCGCCACGCGCTCCGCGTCAGCCGGCTCCATCGACATTTCTTTCGCCAGTGGATGCGTCAGCGCAACGCTTCGATTCCACGGCCCGCGCGCGATTCTGACGCCCGCGATGGCCGTTCGCATGCTCGAGCTGTTCGAGCACGTCGAGGACGACGACGCCGCCCGCATGCTCGCCATCACCGGCGCCGGCTCCGCTTTCTGCATCGGCTTCGACGCCGCAGTAGATCCGCGCCTCGTCGAATCGCTCGCAGTGCTCTCCAAGCCTACCGTCGCGATCATCAACGGCGACGCCTTCGACGAAGGACTCGAACTCGCGATGGCCGCCGACATTCGCGTCGCGATTTCCTCCGCTCGATTCGCGATCACGCAAATAAAACGCGGCACGATGCCCCATTTCGGCGCGACCCAACGCCTCCCGCGCCTGATCGGCGCCGCCAACGCACTCCGCCTGATGTTCACGGGAACGGCTCTGGGCGCCGACGACGCTCTTCGAACTGGCCTCGTCACTTATCTTGCCGGCGATCCCGCCGATCTCGCCGCTACCGGCGGTCGCGTCGCCGAGGCCATTCTGAGCCGCGCTCCGCTCGCCGCGCGCCTGGTCAAGGACGCGGTGCTCAAGGGCACCGACATGACTTTGGACCAGGGCATCAGGCTTGAGGAGGATCTGTACGCCCTGCTACAAACGACTTCCGACCGTGCCGAAGGCGTGCGCGCTTTTCTCGAGAAGCGCAAACCGCTGTTCCGGGGTGCGTGAGTTTTCGGCGCAAGATTTTCTAGTTAAATCATCCGAAAGGACCAGGATCCACGAATGGCAAATCAGCTCGGCAAAGTTTATATCTGCGGCAATTGCAAATCGCAGGTCATCGTCACCAAGGCTGGCAACGGTCAGCTCAAGTGCTGCGGCGTTCCGATGGAACAAAAAAAGTAGCGATCATCTGCGCTGTTCCAGGCGCTATCGCGACAACTGAATGAGGTCCCCCAAATGATTGCTGCGATCATAGTCGGAATAATTGCGGGCTTTCTGGCCGGCAAAATCATGGATGGCTCGGGCTTCGGAGTGATCGGTGACCTCCTGCTCGGCCTGGTCGGCGGCCTCATCGGCGGCGCGATTTTCGGCTCGCCTAGCACTATGATTGGCGCGATTGTCGTCGCAACGATCGGCGCGGTGATCCTGGTGTGGATCTCGCACATGCTTAAGCGCGTCTAGAAAAACAGTCCGCGCGCCGGACTCTTACCCGCTCGCGCGGATGCGCAGACCTTCGGCCTGCTTGCGAATCTGCTCCGGCAGCCTCACTTCGTGCGCGTCGATCCAGTTCGTCTCGAGCCGGTAGAACTCGCGCGCCGGCTCGTAGAACAGGTGAATCACCACGTCGTCGTAGTCGAGCACCACCCAGTGCGCGTGATGCATCCCTTCGACGGCCAGCGCACGCTGCCCGGCCTTGCCCATCGCCTCCTCGATTCCGCGCGCGATCGCTTGCACCTGCACGTCGGAGCGTCCCGTCGCTACCAGGAAATAATCCGCAACTGATTTCAGATGCTCGGCTTCGAGCACGACCAGGTCGTAGGCCTTTTTTTCCAGCGCCGCTTCGGCCGCGGCAATCGCCTTCTTCAGCGCCGTCAAGAAATCTGACCGCGATTGGCCGGCGGGTTCGCCGCTTGTGGATGGTTCGATCGGAATTGAAATGAACGCGAAGATTTAAGCAGAGCGATCCTCAATACAGCGCGTGACGCTTAATGTAATCGACGACGTCGATCGGCACCAAGTACCTGATCGATTCGCCGTGATGCAATTTACCGCGAATTTCTGTCGCTGAAATAGGAAGGAACGTGGTTTCGACAAAAGATAGCGTTTGTCCGCTCGAATGCACGTAGTGATCGTCTGCCTGAGTGTAGCCAAACCGTTTGAGCGCGGCAACTGAAATTCGGGGCGGCCCGTCTTGCCCTTCGGTTAACCTTGTATGAACGGCAAAGTTGCACAGCCGCGCCAGTTCTTCTGGCTCCTTCCACGAATCCAGCTCCGCAAATTGATCCGCGCCCATCAGCAGGTACAGCGTCGCCGGCTGCCGCAGCGTCGCAAGAAAATAACGCACCGTGTCGATCGTGTACGATCGCCCCGCCCGCCGAATTTCCACATCCGACGTCATGAAATGGCGATTGCCCTTGGTCGCCACTCGCACCAGCGCCAGCCGATGCTCCGCCGGCGCCAAATCGCCTTCCGCCTTATGCGGCGGCGACGCGGCCGGGATGAAATACACGAGGTCGAGCTGCAGCGCCTCGCGAACTTCCTCGGCCGCGCGCAAATGCCCGAGATGAATCGGATTGAAACTGCCGCCGAACAGACCTACCCGCATGTGATTTGATTGCGCCCCGTTCAGGCGCGGACTTGTCCGGTCCCGCGCAGCACGTACTTATATGTGGTCAACTCGTTGAGCCCCATCGGTCCGCGCGCATGCAGCCGATTGGTCGATATTCCCGTCTCCGCTCCAAATCCGAATTCGAAACCGTCGGTGAAACGCGTCGAGGCATTCACATAAACGGTAGCCGAATCGACCTCGCGTTCAAAGCGCGCGGCAGTCTCTGCGTCGCCAGTGACGATCGCGTCCGCGAGATGAGACCCGTGACGCGCGATAAACGCGATCGCCTCGTCAATCGAATCCACGACTTTCACCGCCAGTATCAGGTCGAGATATTCCGCGTCCCAGTCTTCGTCCGTCGCCGCGCGCACTGTCGGGACGATTTTTCGGGTCGCATCGTCGCCGCGAATCTCGACCCCGGCCGCCGTCATCCGCGCGACAATCGACGGCAGAAATTTCTCCGCGACCGCCCGATGGACCAACAGTTTCTCCATCGAATTGCAGACTGATGGCCGCGAGCATTTTGCGTTCAAGCAAATTTCCTCGGCCATCTTCAGATTCGCCGCCCGATCCACGTACGTGTGGCACTTACCGTCGAAATGCGGCAGCAGCGGCACAGCCGATCCGTCCAGCGCGTTCTTCAACGACTGGCCGCCGCGTGGAATTATCATGTCGATCAGGTCACGGCTGCGCTTCATCACCTGGATTACTTCGCGATCAGGATCGCGAATAAAAGTCGCCGCATCCGGATTCAAGCGCGCATTCTTCAAAGCGTGAGAAATCAATCCGGCGAGGAACGCGTTGCTGCTAAGCGCTTCGCTGCCCCCGCGGAGCACTACCGCATTACCAGCCTTCAAGGTCAGCGCCGCCGCATCGACGGTGACGTTGGGGCGCGATTCGTAAATCATCGCGATCACGCCAATCGGCACTCTAATCTTTTCGATCTCGAGCCCGTTTGGCCGCGTCCATTTCTCGATCGCCGTGCCAACCGGATCGTCGAGCGCCTCGACTTGAAGCACGCCCGCCGCCATCGCTTCGATTCGCTTGTCATCCAGCGTCAGACGCTCGACGAACGCGCCACCGCGTCCCGATTTGCGCGCGCGCTCGAGATCGAGCGCGTTGGCGCGAATAATTTCCGCACGCGACTCGCGTATCGCGCCGGCCAGCATGCGCAGAAAATCGTTTTTCGCGCGCGTCGTGGCAATCGCCATCGCAGGCGCCGCCGCCCGCGCTCGCCCGATCGCGGCGATAGTATCCGCTTCAACCGTCATCCAATGAAGGATATATATCGACGCCGATCAAATAAACTGTGAGCAGTCCGGGAGCGTAAGCGAAAAGCGGGTGAGGATGCGCAACGACGCTATCGAATCGAAATCAGTGGCCGCCACCGACGCGCCTGCCGCTGCGATTCCTCTCCTCCCGATGCTCACCTGCGTCGCGGCCGGACTCGCGCTTGCCTACACTCCCGTTCTCGTCTGGCGGATAAAGACCGGAACGTGGGTATGCATGCAGCAACCGGAAACCTTCTACTACCTTCAGATCGCGGCGCAGGCTTACTACAACCACCTCTGGTACATCAGCGATCCGATCGTTGCCGAGGGCGTCACATTCTATCCGTGGCTTCCATTCGTTCCCGTGGTGTTTGTCGCTCGCATTTTCGGACTGAGTATCTTCTCCGTCGCCTTGATCTGGTCGCTCATCGCCGGATTGGGCATTGGCGCAGGTCTTTACTTGCTATTCTGGTGGTTTCTTCGCCGGCCCTGGGTAGCGGCCGGACTGACTATATTTTGTTTGTCGGACTCCGGATTTTGCGCTGGATTGGAAGGCCCGTTCGTGATCGTTTCCCAAATGAGACGGATAGTGAGTGCGCTTGTCGTTCATCCCGTTGGAGATCTGCTGTCGTTTCCTTTTATTCTGTGGCGCGCGCCCGATCCCGCACTAGATCTGCCGTTCCTATTTCTCCAAATCGTAGCCGTATCGAATGCGCGGGAGCGTCCGCGCTCGCTCAACCTGTGGCTGTCCGGTTTGGCGTTCGGCCTGTTGTTCTATCTCTTCTTCTACCTGTGGACGATGGCCGCGGCGGCCCTCTTTATCGCGTGGCTGCTCGATCCGGCCGGCCGCCGGGTCTACCGCTGGACGCTGTCGATCGGCTTCGCCATCGGCTTGCCGGAATTGGCGATGAGCCTGTACTCGAGAGCGTTAGTGTCGGCTGAAGCGATCGCCCGATTCGGAATGTTTGTCCATACCTCGCGAACCGCCAATGTCGACTATCCAATCGTGTCGGTCGCGATCGCCATCGTTGTGGGTCTTTGGATCTGGAGAACTCGCCGCGTCGAATTGATCTACTTGTTGAGTCTGATGATCGCCGGAATACTACTTAGTGATAGCCGCTTGATCGCGGGTATCTCTTTTCATGAGTATCACTTCGAGTGGCTATGGTGGCCCGTTCGACTTGTCCTGATACTAATCGTAATAGCTACTGTGGCAGAACCATGGATACCACGGCGTCCGAAGTACGTAATCGCGCTATCGACTTTCGTTCTACTCTACTTGCTAGGCGCAATATACTTGAACGCGATCGAAGTAACTCGCACCCGCTTCGGAAATCAACAGCTCGATGACTTCGTAAGGTACCGCACGCAGCGGATGGCGCCCGGAGTCGCTCCGCTTATCCCACGCTCGATCGTCGCCGGGTCCGAACACTTCTGCGAGTTGGCCGGGGTCGCCGAAAACCAGCGGATGCTCAGCGGATGGATAGTGCCGACTAGCACGACTCTCGACAATTCAAGCTGGGAGACCAGAACCGCCCTTAACGCATTTCTGAGCGGAGACACCCGTGCGGATTTCGTCCGCGATACTGCGGAGAACGTGGGCGATTACTGGTTCCTCGAACCGATCCAACCGAAACTGAGAGAAGGTTTCATTCGCGAGTTCGACGACGTGACGCGAGATCCCGACAAGGCTATCCGCGTCCTCGAAGTGCGCTACGTAGCACTGCCCACTGACAAGTCTCCTACCCCCTACATAACATCGCGATTTCGCCTGCTCCAGCCAGGTTTATATTGGCAAATCTGGCAAATAAGAGAGTTCTAAAAGCGCTACGCGATCTCCTTGATCAGCACAAAATTGTCGCGATGGATAATCTCGTCGGCCACCTTGTACCCGAGCAGTGTCGGGATCTCAGTCGAGCGCCGGCCGGCGACCTTGAGCACATCTGACGCGGGATAATTTACGAGTCCTCGTCCGAACTCGACGCCGTCGGGATCGAACAGGCTCACGCAATCGCCGCCGCCGAAATCTCCGCGCACCTCGCGCACGCCCGACGGCAGCAGAGACCGCCCCCGATTGCAGAGCGCGTCGGCCGCGCCCTTGTCGACCGCGAGCGATCCTGCCGGCCGCAGTGCGAATGCTATCCAATGCTTGCGGCTTTTGAGCCGCACTCCGGCTGGCACAATCAACGTTCCCGCCTCGCGCGCCGGGTCCAGCGCGGCGGTGACGACTCCGGCTTCGCGGCCACGCGCGATTATCACCGCGATTCCGGCGCGCGCCGCCTGGCGTGCCGCCTTCAGCTTGGTCGCCATCCCGCCGACACCGAGCGGACCCGCGTTCTCGGCCACCAGCCCGCGCATCTCGGCTTCCGGATCGGTGATTACAGGAATCAGCCGCGCGTCGCGGCGCTCGCGAGGATCGCCGGTCAGCACGCCATCGACGTCGCTCAGAATGATCAGGAGCTGCGCCTGCACGAGGCTCGCGACCAGTGACGACAGCACGTCGTTGTCGCCGAGCCGGATTTCCTCGACCGCGACCGTGTCGTTTTCGTTGACGATCGGAATCACGCCCGCGCCGAGTAATTCGGCGATGGTCTGGTTTGCATTCTGACGGCGCCGGCGTTCCGCCAAATCCTGATGAGTGAGCAAAATCTGCGCGACGCTTCGATCGTTGGCCCCGAACGCGCGCGCCCACGCCGACATCAGCTCGATTTGCCCGGTTGCCGCCGCGGCTTGCCGCGCTGCGATAGTGGCGCCGTGAAGTTTCGACAACCGCGCGCGTCCCGCGGCGACCGCGCCTGACGTGACGATCACGATTTCCTGGCCCGCGCGCACCGCCAATTCGATCTGCGCCGCGAGCTGCTCGATCACATCGACGCGCAGGCCGTCGAGGTCCGACAGCACCGCACTGCCGACCTTGATCACGACGCGCCGCGCGCGCGCGACCGTCGATTCCTTATAGTTCAGTTGAGACATGCGCCGGCTGGTCCATCGAATGAAGCATTCGCGCGATCGCGGCGACCCGCGGCGCCAGCTTTTCGCTTTTGTCGGCCGAAATCGGAAATACCTCGAGGCCGGTGAGCTCGCGCAACTTGCGCGCGATCTTTGTCACCTCAGCCGCCTCGAGCAGATCTATTTTGTTGAGCGCGACGAGCGCCAGCCGCTCAGCCAGCATCGGATCGAACGCCGCGATCTCCCCGCGCACAGTCGCGAACGCGGTCGCAGGATCGTCGGTCGCGTCGATCACGTAAACGATAAGCCGCGTGCGCATGATATGCCGCAAGAAACGAATCCCCAGCCCAAGCCCCTTGTGCGCTCCTTGGATCAGCCCGGGGATATCCGCGAGCGTGAAACTCTCCTCGTCGGAAATCGACACGCGGCCGATATTTGGCGCCAGCGTCGTGAAAGGGTAGGGCGCGATCTTCGGGCGCGCCGCGCTGAGCGCGGTCAACAGCGTCGATTTGCCCGCATTGGGAAGTCCCACGAGGCCAGCCTCCGCGACCAGCCGCAATTCCATGCGGATCCATCGCTGCTCGCCCGCCGTTCCGGGTGTCGCGATTCGCGGCGAGCGCCGCGTTGACGACGCAAAATGCATATTGCCGCGGCCGCCCTCGCCACCTTGCGCGATCACCGCCGTATCTCCCGGCATCACGAGATCAGCTAGCGTCTTGCCGCTTTCCTCGTCGAACACAATCGTGCCGGGCGGGACTCGCACGACGATGTCGTCGGCGCCGTGACCGTATTGTTCCTTGCCGCGACCGCCTTCGCCGTCTTTCGCGACCAGCCGCGGCTGATATTTGAAATCGAGCAGCGTCGACAGGCCTTCATCGACCTGCAAGATTACGCTGCCGCCGCGCCCTCCGTTGCCGCCCGCCGGCCCGCCGAACGGCCGGTACTTCTCGCGCAAAAACGCAATCGCGCCGTCGCCCCCCTTGCCGGCGTGCACGAATACCCTGGCTTCATCGATAAATCGCATTTTTCAGGGTCTGTTCGCGTGGCGAAACCTACAGGCAAATCTCCGCGAGCGCGCGCACCGTGTTGATATCGCCAGTGCCTATCAGCATCGTCTCCACCGGCGACGCTTTCCACGCCTTGAGCCGGTCCGCGATTCGCTCGCGATTGCCGACCAGCGCGACTTCATCGACCAGCTTGTCCGGCACCATCGCCATCGCCTCGGCCTTCTTGCCGGCGAGGAACGCGTCCTGGATTTTTCCCGCGACGTCTTCGTACCCGAGCCGCTTGGCGTAATCGTTGTAGAAATTTTTCGCGCGCGCGCCCATCCCGCCGATGTACAGCGCGAGCATCCCCTTCACCGGCATCCGGCATTTCTCGACGTCCGGGCCCATGTAGCATTGGACGAACGGCGCGACGTCGAAATTGTCGTGGCTCTTTTTACCGCCGGTCTTCGCGAACCCTTCTTTCAGCGGCGCGTCATAGATGTCCCATCGCTCCGGATTCATCCAGACCGGAATCACGCCGTCGGCAATCTCCCCCGCCAGCGCTATTCCCTTGGGGCTGATCGACGCGGTGTAAATCGGCATGTCCTTGCGCCCGTGCAGGATACTCTTAAGCGGCTTGCCGAGGCCCGACGCGCCCGGCCCCGTGTATGGGATGTCGAATTCCTTGCCGTGATGCTCGACGGGAACTTCGCGCGCGAGAATCGTGCGGACGATCTCGATGTACTCGCGCGTGCGCTGCAACGGTTTGCCGTACGACACGCCGTGCCAGCCCTCGACCACCTGAGGACCCGACGGCCCGATGCCCAGGATGAAGCGCCCGCCCGACAGTGCGTCGAGCGTCATCGCGGTCATCGCAGTCATCGCAGGCGTGCGCCCCGGCATCTGCATAATACCGGTGCCGAGCCGGATTTTTTTGGTGTTCGCGCCGATCCACGCCAGCGGCGTAATTGCGTCGGAGCCGTAAGCCTCGGCCGTCCAAACAGAGTCGAAGCCAGCGCGCTCCGCCTCGAGGATCGTGTCCATCGGCAAGCCCATCTGCGCGCCCGAATAGCCGGAGAGTAAACCTAGTCGCATCGAAATTTCCTCCATCGCGGAAACGTCCGCGTCACGCGTCGTTCAAAAAAAGAAGCCCCACGGCACTGCCGCAGGGCTTCATCTCAATCTCGTTCTAACGATCTAGGCAGACGCCCCTGCAGTGTCGCCGGCGGGGAGCGGCTCGACGCTCACTTGCCGCTTCTCACCCTTCGGCTCGTACTTAACCACACCGTCGATGAGCGCGTAAATCGTAAAGTCGCGGCCGAGCCCGACGTTGCGCCCCGGATGCACGCGGGTGCCGAGCTGGCGGATGATGATATTGCCGGCCTTGACGGTCTGGCCCGCGTAAATCTTGATACCCCGGCGTTGGCCCGGACTGTCGCGGCCATTGCGCGTCGAACCCTGTCCTTTTTTGTGCGCCACGCAGTGTCTCCCTGGGATGAGCGGCTTTCTGAGCCGCAGTTCAATTAGAAATTCGCGCGACGACTATGCGCCGGCGGAAATTTCCTCGATCTTGAGAACCGTCAGTTCCTGCCGATGCCCGCGTTTGCGCCGGTAGTTCTTGCGCCGCTTTTTCTTGAACACG
>NZ_DATDGQ010000082.1:0-10194 GCF_036522015.1 Binatus sp. (SeqCode) | reverse complement strand
CAGTTGCGGTCGCGGTGCCGGTATCAGTCGCGGTCACCGTAGCAGTGGGCGTCGCAGTCCTGGTTGCTGTGACGGTGGCAGTTGTGGTCAAGGTGGCAGTCGCAGTGGCGGTATCAGTCGCGGTGGCTGTATCAGTCGCGGTCACCGTGGCCGTGGGCGTCGCAGTCTTGGTTGCGGTCACGGTGGCAGTTGCGGTCAAGGTGGCAGTCGCAGTGGCGGTCGCCGTGGCCGTAGGCGTCGCAGTCCTTGTTGCGGTCGCGGTGGCAGTTGCAGTTGCGGTCGCCGTGGTAGTTGCAGTTGCAGTAGCAGTAGCCGTACGCGTCGCAGTTGCAGTAGCGGTCGCCGTAGCCGATACAGTTGACGTGACCGTAGGCGCTACAGTCCTCGATGCGGTCGCTGTCGGACTTGACGTTGCAGTCGCGGTCGGCGTCGGTACCACCGGGCCGTTGTAAGCGTAGAAATTGTCATCGGTGTCGGAACTCATGTAGATGGTGCCATCGGAGGCGATCGCCGGCATCGACAGCGCCTTGTAGCCCGCGGCGGCGCTGAGGTTGACCAGCACGCTGCCGGTACCGCCGAAGAACGTCCTCAACCCCCCGCTGACGCCGCCGTCGGTTACCGCGTAGATGTTGCCGTCACCGGAGCTGACGTAAATGGTTCCATCGGAGCCGATCGCGGGCGAGACTTTCAGGCTGCTGCCGCCGACACTCATCGACCACTTCAGCGAGCCGCTGATGCCGCCGTCGGTTACGGCGTAGAGCGTGTGGCTGGTGGACTTGCCGCTGCCGACGTAAATGGTGGTGCCGTCGGCGCCGAGCGCGACTCCCGTGTTGAAAACCTCGCCGCTCCCCAGAGTCAATGCGGTCCACTTCGATGCGCCGGTGCCGGCCGTTATCGCGAAGAGATCGCCGCCGACCGGGCTGGTGGTATTGCCCGCGATATAAAGAGTGCTGCCATCGTTGCTGAGCGACGGGGTGTCGGCACTGAAGGAAGCTGCAAAGGTGGTTGGACCCCAATTGAACGAGGCGCTGGCGCCATTGTCCTTTACCGACGCAACCTTGCCATCGCTGGAGGCGGCGTAAATGGCGCCATCGGGGCCGACCACCGGTGCGATGGTGCCGGTCGAACCTCCCGTGCCGATTGTGGCCGACCAATTCAAGGCGCCGGTGCTGGTACGTATCGCATAGAGCTTGCCGTCGCTGACCAGGATGTAAAGGGTGCTGCCATCGATGCTGAGGGTCGGCGCACCGGTCGTAACGAAATGGGTGCAGTCGCCGGTCGGCTGCACCGGCCCCCAATTGAGGGTGGGGTTGGTGCCACTCCCATTGTCTGTCAGCGAGTAAACCTGGGCATCCTGATCGGCGAAATAAATGGCGCCGTTGGGGCCGATCGCCGCGCCCGCGTTTACCCCGGGAATGCCGGCGCAACCAGCGCCCTGGATCGCCTGGAACGGGGCCGACCACTTGGTGGTACCGCCCGGAGTGATCGCGTAAAAGTTGCCCGCAGTATCGGCGTCATAGACTGTTCCATCGGCACCGATCGTCGGGGAGTCCTCTATCTTGTCACCGCCGGTTGGAAGCTCCCACTTGATGGCGCCGTTGTTGCCGGAGGTGTTGTATTGGCTTCTGCCGCTATGCGAGCGATCGTGCTCGTACGCCGGCCAGACCGTGGCCGCATCCGCGCGCGTTGCCGTCCAGACGATCGAGACGCAAACCACAACTGCAACCGCCAGTCTGATCGGTGCTTTCATTTATTCCCTCTTCATTTTCGAACTCGTACCGTCAGTTCTCCGCGGTTGGCGCATCTCGGAGGCGTCTATGGCGATGTGCCGGTCGCGATCAGCGGAACGTCGAGCGGGCTGCTCGAATCGTTAGTCACATTTACGAACAGATCGGAGGCGAACGATCCCAACGCATTGGCGGTGAACTCGACCGTGTAACGGCAGGTCGCCGGCGCCGGAGCCAGCGACGTCAGGCAGGTGTTGTTGATCACGACGAAGTTGGACGCATCGCCGTCTTTGGTTGGCGGACTGAACACCGCCGTCGTCGGCGACAGGTTCGTCAATGTCACCGTCCGGTCCGGCGTTACGGATCCGTTGTTGGGTGCCCCACTGAAATCGAGTTCACCGGCCGACAGCAAGATGCTAACCGTCGCGGTCGCTGTCGGCGTTGCGGTCGCGGAAGCTGTGGCAGTGGCGGTCGCCGACGCAGTCGCGGTCGCGGTGGCAGTCGCTGTGATCAACGGGGTTGGCGTCGAGGCCGCGGTTTGGGAACCAGTCGAACTCGGCGTTGCCGTAGGCGAGATGCCTGGAGAGCCTTCGCCGGACAGCTCAAATATTCCGCGACCATGGGTTGCGGCGAAAATCACGCCATTCAAATTCTGCTCGATGTCGAAAACCGCGACCGCCGGAATCGCCCCGAGATTGAACGACGACCACGTCGTTCCGCCGTCGGTGGTCCTGAAGATGCCGATGTCGGTCGCGGCCAGCACGGTCATCGCCGTGGGGTCGTTGCGATCCACCAGCAGTCGCAACACTGGAACGTCGGGCAGAGCGTTGGCGGGGGGCGGACTCTGCAGGCTCGGATTGCCGTCGGCCTGCGTCCATGAACCGCCGAAATCGGTGGTGACGAAAATGTGACCCATCCCGGTCGCCGAGGTGAAGCCCGAAAGACTCAAGTAGGCTACGCTGGAATCAAACGGGTCGATCGCGATTCCGGTCGCCTGGGTGGAGTCCGGAAACACGATCGGCGGCAGTTGCGCGGTCTTGTCGGTCCAGTGCGCCCCTTCGGGCTGGCCGACGCTGACCTGCATATCGGCCTGGACGGTGGTGAAAATTTTGAACGGCGTCGGACGAAAAGTCGTGCTGGTCTGCATCGCAAGCGCGTAGGCCTTGGTGTGGTCCGACGGCGCAATCTCGAGATCCTCGAGCCCGCATTCGCCGCTGTTGCATCCGCCGGTCAAATCCTGGGTGGTTTGCTGCGACCAGGTCGCCATCGCGTCATGCGACACGTAAACCGAATGCGCGCCGAACAGCACCCGCTGTGCGAGCGCGGGATCGCTCGCCAGCGGCGGAAAGTATGCGGCGCCGGCGTCGCCCGCCGTTGCCATCGCGGTCTGCAGCGCCGCGCTCGACGCGGCAGAGTTGAAAGTGACGCCGCCGTCGGTTGAGCGCGAGACCCATGCTCCGGCCGTGGTGGTCGCGAACGAATGATAAGCGAACAGCGGGTTGAGCGTGTCGAAAAGCGCGAATCCGCCGTCGAGGTTGTCCACCTCCGTCCAGCTTGAGGCCGGCGGCTGACCAGCGTTGTAGCGCCCCGTGCCATTGTCCTGGAATCCCGCCAGTACCACTGTATTGTCGCCAGGATGAGGACCGACTGACTGCGCTTGTGCGACCCCAATGCTCGCGTTGAGTGCCGCCCAGGCGAGCGTGCCGCTGTCGAAGCGATACAATCCGCCGTCGTTGCCGAGGTAGAAGCTGTGCGCGGCTGCGGGATCGAACGCGATTGCGTGCTGATCCGAATGCGTTCCGCCGCTCGGCGCGAGCGACGTCCAATTGGCGCCGGAGTTGGTCGAGCGGTAGATTCCGACGCCGCCAAACGCCACGGTGGCGCCGGTCGGGTCGGCGGAGTCGATCGCCAATGTCTGATCGAAGAACGACTGTGAAAAGTTGCTCGAGCTGGAGCCGTCGATAGTCGTGCCGCCGACCGCCGCGCTCGGCACCGACGCCCGCGTCCAGGTGACCCCGTCGTTGGCGGATTTGTAGAACCCCGCAAACTCGATACCGTCGGACGCGCCGACGATTGCGTATGCGACGCCGTTCGCCGCGGCGACGCTCGCGCGGCCGATGCCGCCGGTCAAGTTGGGCAGCGTGGCTGGTGTCCAGCTGAATCCGGAATTCGATGATCGGAACACGCCGACGCCGAGGATCGAGACGAGTACGGCGGTCGGCGACGCGGGATCGATCGCCACTGAATCCGCCGGGCAGGGATCGCTAGTGAAGTACGGGCACGCGCCGAACGTTCCCGCGGGATACGGAATCCACGATTCGCCGCCGTCGCCCGAGCGCCATAGCCCGTTCTGGCTGAAATCACCCTCGACCCACGACGCGTCCGCCCGGTTCGCGCTCGAACCATAAGTCACCGCCGCATAGATCGTTCGCGGCGTTCGCGTGGTATCGACCGCGAGCGAGGCGATCGACGCGTGCGTGAAATGGCTTGCGCCGAGTTGCGTCCAACTGACGCCGAGATCGCTCGAGACGAACAGTCCCTGGCCATAGTATGAATCGGACGAGCCGTTGCCTTCGCCACTGCCAACATAGAGCGTTAGATTCGGGCTGGTGGTGATGTCGAGCGCGAGCGCGCCGATCGAAACCGTCGGTTCGAGATCGAATATTGGCACGAACGCCGCCGCCGCGTTGGCGCGCATCCACACTCCGCCGTCTCCCGTGCCGACGAACATGCGTCCGCTCACCGTAGGGTCCGTGACCACGGCGGTGACGCGTCCCGTCACTCCCGCCAGAGCGGGACCCAAAGCGACGCCGCCAAAGGTCGGAATCTCATTGAGCAGCGGCATTGGACCGAGCGCATTCCACGCCAAGGTGGGAGCCAGCGCCGCGCCTGCCATGTCGAGATTGTTGCTTCTAACTGAGTCGCGTTCCTGCCGGCGCATATGCGCGATCGCTTTGCGATACGCACCATGCGGGACGCCAAAGTTCAGGCCACGCCGGCTGCGAAAGAATGTTTCCCGCGCCACCCGGTCTCGCGCGTGCAGGGCGCCGGGCGCGTTGATGTTAGCGCGGGCCGACCGCGACGTCGCGCGCATCGGCGAAGACAGAACTACCCCGAGACCGGCGGCGAGTAGCAAGCCACCCGCTGTCGCGAAGAGCCATGGCGAGAAACGTCTGGACAAAGCGAGGACCCCCCTTCCGGCCCGCGTCCAGTAGTCACTCTACTCCTACATTATATACGAACCAATTTTATAATGAGTATATAGTCGATTACCTATTTAGTATTGCCCGTGTCTATCTGAGTATTCGTTTATCCACGATAGGCAGCACTTGGCCTTGCCGCCGTACGCGGCACGGCGGGAGTGCTCGACGAAAGATTGCGGGCTACGGCGGTCAGGCTGCGGCGATTCGGAAACCAATCTTCGGGAAGTGATTTACGATTCGGCCAAGTTCCGGCACGTCGCGCTCAATCGCGATCTCGTGAATCGTGCTGACGACCACTCTTCCGGTCACCGGATCGAACGCATAGTCGTCGGGCGTCACCGCTACGCGGGTTCCGGCTTCGAGTTGGTTTGGATCCCTCGAATCAACGTTCTCGGCCGTGGCGGGAGAGCTGTTCTTGGCGACCTTCAAGGCCTCGTCGGGATCCATCGCACTCACGTCGCCATAGCCCATCGCGTCGATGCGCTCGAACCAGCGCATGAGGTTTGCAAATTTTTGCGCGATGCCGAACGCCGAAGGCTCAGCGCGCAGGAACCACACCGGATGGAAGCAGGCGGCGTCGGCGAGGCTGAACGAATCGCCAAGCAGGAACGGCGAAAGCGCGAGTTGGCGGTCGAGGATTTCCAGAAAGGCGCGCAATTGGTTTCGCGAATCGGGCGCGCTTCGGGCAATTGCGCCGAAATCCGCACCTTGCATCATCCTGGAGCGATCCTCGATGAATGCCTTAGGCACCTGCGCGCCGAGTTTTTCGAAAATGACAGGTGTCGTCGACCAGAACAGCCGCCGGTCGGCCCATTGATTCATCGTGTCGGCAGCGGCGGTGAGACCGCCGGGATAGATCGTCGGCTCTGGTTTCAGCTCGTCGATTTTCCTGATGATGATTCCCGTATCGCACCAAACGTCGGCGCCGATTTGCAGCACCGGGATTCGCCGATAGCCGCCGGTGAGCGGCACCAGCCTGGGCTTGGGCATGATCACCGGCTGCTCGACCGAGCGCCAGGCGATTTTCTTGTGTGCGAAAATTTTGCGGATCTTTTCAGAGAATGGCGAGCTCACGTATTGATGCAGAATTATTTCAGGCACGATTTCCTCCGGCGCAAGCAGCATGTCGATCCTTAGCGCATACAATTTCCAGTCGCCACCCGAAAACTGATAGTTTCGCGCTCATGCATGGCCATCACGATTTCGATTTGTCCGAAGCGATCTACACCACACGCTCGATGCGCCGGCTGAAGCCCGATCCGGTTGAGCCGGGTCTCATCGTCAAGGTGATCGAGGCAGCGACGATGGGTCCGAGCGGGCACAATCGGCAGCCGTGGTTCTTTATCGTCGTCACCGAGCGTGCGGCGAAAGACTTCGTCGCGGAACGCTATCGCAAGGCGTGGGAAACGGTATTCACGCCGACCGAGCGCGAGGTCGTCGCCAACGATCCTCAAAGCCAGCGCGGGAGAAATCTGCGGTCGGCAAAATACCTCGCCGAGCATATCGCCGACGTGCCCGTGATGCTGTTCGCGTGCGTGAAAAAGTACACCGATCGCGCACGCGCCGGACAGCCGATGTGGGGCGCGATTTACCCGGCGATTCAGAACCTGTGCCTGGCGGCGCGCGGCTACGGCCTCGGCACATCAATCACGGGGATGCATACGATGTTCGCGAAGGAAATCGACGCGATGCTCGGCGTGCCGCCGGAATACGCCAACGTGATCCTGATCCCGATGGGCTACCCGAAACGCCGATGGGCGCGTCCCGATCGCAAGCCTGCGCTGCAGGTGACGTTCTGGGAAAAATGGGGCACCCGGCGCGAGCGCGTATCCGACTGAATCAGGTCTCGAGCACGGCCAGCACTAAATTGCGCTGAATCTGATCTCCCGCCTTGACGCGAAACTCCGCGATGCGCCCGTTCGCCGGCGCCTTGACCGGGATCTCGACCTTCATCGACTCGATCACCATCAGTTCGTCGCCGCGCGAGACTTGCGCGCCACTCTCGACCGAGAGTCGCAGCACCTTGCCCACCGCGGGGCTTTTTATATCCATCGCCGAGTAATCCTCTCAAAGCTAGATGGGCGTCTTAGCAGGCACGACGCGCGCGCACCAGCGCTGGAAGGAATGCGCCTTGTGTTTTCGGCCCGCTTGGTTGTAGAGAAATTAAATCAGCTGACCGGTCCGGCTAATGGAGAGACGGCATGAACAGTTTCGTCGCGGTTCGCACGCTAACTGAATATCCGCGCGGCAGCCATCGATGGTCGCTGCTGATTCTCACGGTGCTCGCGTCGATTCTGGGCGCGTACGACTTCCAGCTCGCCCCGCTGCTGCCGATCCTGCTCCCGTACCTGCACATGAGCCACACTGCCTACGGCATCTTCATCACCTTCACCGTGCTTATCTCGGGCATCAGCGCATTCTTCGGCGGCCCGCTGGCAGACCGCTACGGCCGCGTCCTCATCATCGACGTCTGCCTGGGCTGCGTGACCGCCCTGTTGTTCCTCAACGTGCTGATCACCAACATTGTGACGTTCGTGATCCTGCGCTTGTTGATGGGAATCGTCGCAGGCCTGACTGCCGGCGCCGGCGCCGCGCTGATTCGCGACATGTCGCCGCGGCTTAGCCGTGCGCTCGCATTCGGGCTGTTGACGATCGGCCCGGTCGGCGCGAACTTCCTGTCCAACTACGTCGCCGGCGCGACGCTGCCGATCTATCACAGCTGGCAATCGCAAATCTGGATCATGGGTTTCCTGGCGGTCGCGATGTACATCCCGATCGTGCTGTGGCTGTGCGATCTAAGTCCCGAGCTACGGATGCAGATCATGAAGACTGAAATCCAGGCGCTCGCCGCCGAGGGACGCCTGCCGTCGGCCTCCGAACTTCCGTCCAGCACGGGCGACGCCTTCCGCCGCCTGCTCGGCCACCTGGAAGTCTGGCTGCTGGTCTTCGGAATCACGGCAAATCTGACGCTGTACTTCGCGATCCAGGGGTTCGGGCCGTTGATGTTCACCGAAGCGTTTCACTACTCGCCGGCCGAAGCGGCGAAGATGAACGAATACTTCTGGCTGGCAAATCTCGGCGCGCTGGTGTTGACGGGACTGGTCTCCGATCGCCTGCAAGCCCGCAAACCGATCGCGATCTTCGGCGCGATTCTAGCCTCGCTCCTGATGGCCTGGTGGATTCCAAGGTTCGGCGTTGAGCTTCCGCGTGCCACCATGACGATGGTCGCGTCGCTGATGGGATGCTTCCTCGCGATCGCCTACGTGCCGTGGGCCGCTCAGTTCTCCGAGGCGCTCGAAGACGTCTCGCCCGCTCTGCAAGCCACCGGATGGGCCTTTTTCGGACTGGTCGCGCGCGCATGGGTGGCAATCTCGGCACCGCTCTCGCTCTACGTCGCGGTCCACTACGGATGGGGCGAATGGGTAAAAGTCGCCCTCGGCGGGATGATCATCTACATCGTCGCGATGGCGTTCACCCGCGGCCACGCCGCAGTCGAAGAACATGCGCAAGCTGCTCCCGCGACCGATCGCGTAACCGCAGGCTAGTCGCCCGCCCTACGGTCGCATCGTGCGCGTGCGGATCCCCAGCTGCGTCGGAACTATCTCGTACGCCTGATGCACCCAATCGACGAGTATCGGCCGCGTGTCGCGCGGATCGATTATCTCCTCGATGCCGAACGCCTCCGCAGTCCGCAGCGGTGAGCGGATCGCATTGAATTTGTCCTCGAGCTCCTTGCGCAACTTTTCCGGATCGCTCGACGCCAATAAATCGCGCTTGTACGCCGCCTCGATTCCGCCCTCTATCGGCAATGAACCCCAATCTGCCGACGGCCACGCATAGCGCAGATTCAGTCCCGTCGTGATTCCATGGCCGGCGCCTGCGACGCCAAACGCCTTGCGCACCATGATCGCGACCAGCGGCGTCGCCGTCTGGAACATCGCGTACAGCGCGCGCACGCCGCGCCGAATCGTCCCCGTCATCTCGGCCTCGCGCCCAATCAGGAAGCCCGGCTGATCGACAAAGTTCACGACCGGCAGATGGAACGTGTCGCACAGGTCGATGAACTTGACCATCTTGTCCGACGCCGGCCCGTCCAGCGACCCGCCAATCGAAAACGGATCGTTCGCCATCACGCCGACCGGGAAACCGTCGAGCCGCGCGAATCCCGTCACCAGCGACGGCCCGAAGTACGGCGTCATCTCGAAAAATGAATCGCGATCCATCACGAGCTCGACGATTCGCCGCACGTCGTAACCGTGTCGCCGATTGCGCGGCACGATGCTGATCAACTCCTCTTCGCGGCGGCCGGGGTCGTCGTCGGGCGTTGATCGCGGCGGCGCATTCCACACGCTCTGCGGCAGGTACGAAAGGAAGCGGCGAATCTGTGCGAAGGCGTCGTCCTCGCTCTCGGCTTCATTGTCCACCGCGCCGCTCATGTGCGCGTGAATTTCGGCGCCGCCGAGCTCCTCCTTGGTCAGGTCCTCGCCGACGCCCCATTTGACGACCGGAGGTCCCGCGACAAACAGCTGACTCGTCCCGCGAATCATCACCGAGAAATGTGACGCGGCCACGCGCGCCGCGCCGATCCCCGCGACCGAGCCCATGCATCCCGCGACGACAGGAACCTCGCCGATCAATTTAAACAGAACGTCGAAATCCGGATTGGCCGGGACGTAGGTTCGCTTGATCGTCTCGAACGACTTCACACTGCCACCGCCGCCGGTCCCGTCCACCAGTCGAATTATCGGGATATGCAGCTCATGCGCGATCAGTTCCGCGTAGCTGCGCTTGTTGCCGATATTGGCGTCGGCAGCACCGCCGCGCACGGTGAAATCGTCACCGCCGACAACGACGCGCCGGCCGTTGATTCGCCCGGTGCCGCCGACAAAGTTCGCTGGCGTGATCGATGCGAGGGTCTCGCCTTCGTATTTCGGCGCCCCCGCCAGCGCGCCGTACTCGCGGAACGTTCCCGCATCGAGCAGCCGCTCGATCCGCTCGCGCACCGTGAGCTTGCCGCCGTCATGCTGCCGCTTGATGTTCTCCGCCCCGCCCATCCCCTTCGCCAGCTCAACGCGGCGCCGAATTTCCTCAACTTCCTTCTCCCAAGACATACGATTCTCCTGCCGGATAGGATTCCCGATCTTTATAGACCACGCAGATGCGAATTCACGCAATCGAATTTGAAACCCGCGTGGGTTTCAAACTTCCTTCGGCAGGGATGACCCCTGCACCCGGTGAAAAGTACTAATCGCAAAATGTCGAGG
>NZ_DATDGQ010000081.1:0-2507 GCF_036522015.1 Binatus sp. (SeqCode) | reverse complement strand
CGGGGCGCGCAAGATCAAGACGACGCACGCGCCGGTCGTGTTCGATCCCGACATGGCTGCCGGTTTGATTCGATCGATCGTCGGCGCCGCATCGGGGCCCGCACTTTACAAGGGAGCGTCATTCCTGGTCGGGCAATTGGGCAAGACGATTGGCGCTCCCGGCGTCACGATCTTCGACGACGCGCTGATCCCCGGCGGTCTCGGCTCCAAGCCCTTCGATGGCGAGGGCCTGCCGACATCGCGCAAAGCCGTGCTCGACAAAGGCGTGCTTGCGACCTACCTGCTCGACTGCTACTCGGCCCGCAAGCTGGGCCTCTCGCCGACAGGTAACGCCGCACGTTCGGTAGGCGAGTCTCCCAGCGTCTCGACCACCAATCTGTATCTCGAGCCCGGCAGCTATACGCCGGCGCAGATTATCGGCTCGGTGAAGCAGGGGCTGTATCTAACCGAGACCATCGGATTCGGGGTGAACATGGTCACCGGCGACTATTCGCGGGGCGCGGGCGGAATCTGGATTGAGAACGGCGAACTCGCCTATCCGGTGCAGGAGATTACGATCGCTGGCAATCTGAAAGATATGATCGCCGCGGTCGAAATGATCGGCAACGATCTCAACTGGCGCTCGTCCACGGTCGCGCCCACCCTCAAGATTGCCGAGATGACGGTCGCGGGCGCCTGAGGGCGCCTGTCGATAGTTCTTTACCGGTATCCCGCCCCGCGCTTGACCTAGCTTTGCATCTGAGCTAACTCTTTGTAGGGTTTAATTACACACCGGCCGTCATATGGTGCAGCCGACAGGGGAGTTGCCTATGAATCTTCAGGTCTCGGCACAGGCTCAGGAAAGGCTGCTGACGAAGCTCTCATCGATGGGACTTCCGCGCTCCGCAGCGACAACGCTACTCGAGCGGCACATGCTCGTACGCTATCCCAAGGGCGCGGAGCTGTTTACCATGGGCTCTCCCGCCGACGTGGTCTTCGCAGTGCTTACCGGCCTCGTCAAAGTTCACAGCTCGCGTGCGGGCAGCGATCCCGTGTTGGTCGAGATCGCCGGTCCCGGCGACCTCGTCGGATACGCGGATTTTGCCGACGCGGACGGCGAGCGTTCGCAGCTGTTCGAGGCGACCGCGCTGACCAACACTTGCGTAGCGCTGTTCACGCGGCATCAGATCGCTGAAGTGCTCAAGAGCCTCGAGCCCGAAGCGCTGCTCCGGATAACACAAGCGATCAATTCGATGTGGTCTTCGGTGGTTTACCGTTACGCGACGTTTTTGGGAATGTCGCTGCGCAAACGGCTTGAGATTGTTCTCGGCGAATTGGCGGAACGATTCGGCGTGCCTGATTCGCGGGGTACTCTGCTGTTGCCCGAACTCGCGCAGGAAGAACTCGCCGAGATGATCGGCAGTTCCCGTCCGATGGTCAGCAAGCTTCTCACCGAGATGACCGAGCGCGGGGTGCTGATTCGCGAGGGACGCCGCCACATCCTGCTCGCGGCTCCGAAAGCTGCCCATGCCAGCGCCGCCACTGCTTCGCGCGAACCAGGACTGCATCCGGCGTTCGAGCCTGCGCCCGCGGCTACCCGCCGTGTGCGAGCGGACCGCCGTCTGGTGCGCGCGAGCGCGACTCCGATTGTAAATCTCTAGCGGCTTCGCCGCCGATAACAAGTACTGCTGCGCCCGACTGCGATTCTCACAGTCGGGCGCAGCTTTGATCCTCGACGCCGAACGGTCGATTTCGCTTTTGCCCTCAGCAGGAAAGTGATTAGCTTTTATTAAGGCGCACCGACGATCACATGAACGCCAACCGATTCACTGAGAAACTTCAGGAGGCACTCGGGCGTGCGCAGAACGCCGCCCTCAGCGCGCATAACCAGGCCGTTGACGTCGAGCATTTGCTTGCCTCTCTGCTCGAAGACAACGAAGGCCTGGCCTCGTCGATTCTGAAGCTCACTGGTGTCGATCGCGACGCGGTGAGCCGCAAGCTCGGCGCTGAACTCGCCAAAATTCCGCACGTAACGGGAGGCGGTGCTGACAGCGGACAGATCTACGCGGCGCAGCGTCTGGGTCGCGTGCTCGCGCGCGCCGAGCAGGAGGCGGGCAAGCTCAAGGACGAGTACGTCTCGGTCGAACACGTGTTGATCGCGATGCTCGATGAACCGGGCCCCGCTTCGAAGATTCTGCGCGAGGCGGGATTGACGCACGACAAGCTGATGGCGGTGCTCAAGAAGGTGCGGGGCAACCAGCGCGTCACCTCGTCGAATCCCGAGGCGACCTACCAGTCGCTCGAGAAATACGGCCGCGACCTGACCAAGCTCGCATCGGCCGGCAAAATCGATCCGGTGATAGGACGCGACGAGGAAATTCGCCGCGTCATCCAGGTCCTCTCGCGCCGCACCAAGAACAATCCTGTCCTGATCGGCGAGCCGGGCGTCGGCAAGACTGCAATCGTCGAGGGTCTCGCGCGGCGGATCGTCGCCGGCGACGTGCCCGAAGGAATCAAGAATCGCAAGC
>NZ_DATDGQ010000080.1:0-15323 GCF_036522015.1 Binatus sp. (SeqCode) | reverse complement strand
AGCGCTGCGGCGCGCGCGCCGGTTGTGATCGCGGCCTTCTTGAATTTCAGCCGCTTGCCGTCCACCTCTACGACGTCAGGCGCGACGAAGCGCCCGTCACCGATGAACACGTCAACGCCCAGCCCGCGAAATCGATTGGCGGAGTCAGTAGGACTGAGCTCGGCGCGCAGCTTGCGCATCCGCTCCATCACGGCGGGAAAATTCACGCGCACGCCCGGCGGCACTTCAACGCCAAAGCGGCCCGCGTCGCGCACGGCGGCGGCGGCGCGCGCCGATCGGATCAGCGCCTTCGACGGGACGCATCCGAAGTTCAGGCAATCGCCACCCATCAAGTCGCGCTCGACGAGCGCGACCTTCGCCCCGAGAATCGCCGCGCCTGCCGCAGTCACGAGCCCCGCGGTGCCCGCTCCGATCACCACCATGTTGTAGCGATCGGCGGGCGCAGGATTGACCCATCCACTGGGATGCAGATTTTCCGTCAGCGCGAGGTTGTATGCGTCGAGCGGCTCATGCTTCAGCACGTGCGATCCCATCAATGTCCTCGCTAAGTCTTTTCACGCAGCGCCCGCGCGCCGATTCGCGTTGCGTACACTGCCACCGCAACCGTCGCGAGGAAGCCGACTGCCGTTAACGCCCATCCTGCCGGCGTTCGTTTGGCGCTGCCGCCGGCCGCTCGCGCGAGGTCGCCGCTAATCGAGCCAATATAAACGTAGAGAATCGTACCGGGAATCATTCCGGCCCACGACGCGAAAAAGTAATCGCGCAGCGACACCTTCGTCAGCCCGTACGCGTAGTTGAGCAGGTTGAATGGAAACACCGGCGACAGCCGCGTGAGGATCACTATTTTCCATCCGTCTTTGCCGACTGCTTCGTCGATCGCTTTGAACTTCGCGTTGCCTTCGAGTCGTGCGCTCACCCAGTCGCGCGCCAGGTAGCGGCCGACGAGAAATGCGGCAGTCGCGCCGAGCGTCGCCGCGATCGAAACGTATATCGATCCGCGCACCACGCCGAAAATCACGCCGGCGCCGATCGTTAGAATCGATCCCGGAAGAAACGCGACGCACGCCGCGATGTAAATCCCGATGAACGCCAGCGGCGCCAGCGCACCCAGTCCGCGAATCCAGTCGAGCGCGTTAGTCAGCCACGGTCCCGCGCCGATGCGATGCGCGCCGTACAGGACCGCGATCGTTCCAATGACGATCAGTAGAATTTTCGGGCTGAAGAAGCCGGCGGCTCGGCTGGAAGCGGCTGTCATCTTGAAGTTCCGGTCGTGTTGGACTGCTTATAATGCCATCGAGGATTGTGTAATCCTAATCGATATGTCGGTCCACGAGCACGAAAGGCACGCGCGCAAAAATCTCAAGGTCGGTGTCATCACCGCCAGCGATTCGCGCACCCCGGAGAACGACGAGAGCGGCAAGCTCATCCGCTCTTTGCTCGAGGCCGCCGGTCACCTCGTCGCATACTACGCCGTCCTCCCCGACGACCCTGAAAGGATTTCTGCCGCGCTGGTTAACAACCTGGATAATCTCGACGCGATCATCGTCAACGGCGGCACCGGAATCACCGCACGCGACGGCACCACCGAAGTCGTGAAATCGCTGCTCGACAAGGAGCTCGAAGGCTTCGGCGAATTGTTCCGCATGCTTTCGTTCAATGAAATCGGTGCAGCCGCGATGATGAGCCGTGCGATTGCCGGCGTGCGTCATGGCAAGTTCGTCGCCGCGCTTCCCGGCTCCCCCGACGCGTGCCGGCTTGCGATGGAGAAGCTGCTCATTCCCCAGCTCGGGCACATCACTTATCTACTGAGCAAATGAACGTGAATAAGTTCACGATCAAACTGTTCGCGACCCTGCGCGAGCGCGCACACACGGCCGAGCTGACGCGCGAGTTCCCCGACGGCATCACAGTCGCCGACATCTGGCGGCAAATGGTCGTCGAATTTCCCGAGCTCGCCGGGCATCACGATTCGGTCGGCTTCGCCGTCAACCAGGAATATGTCGAAGGCGGCTTCAAGCCGCGCAAAGGCGACGAAATAGCGTTCATCCCGCCGGTCAGCGGGGGTGCAGACACACCCGACTATGTCGGCAAAATTACAATCGGACGCGATCGGATCGACGTCGCCGCGCTCGAACGCGAAGTTGCGGACCCCGCGGCCGGAGCAATCGTGTCCTTCGCCGGCACGACCCGCCGCGACAACGCGGGCCGGCGCGTGATTCGCCTTGAGTACGAAGCCTACGAGCCGATGGCGCTATCCGAAATGCGCAAGATCGCAGCCGAGGCCGGCGCGCGATGGAAAATCACGCGCATCGCGATCGCGCATCGCGTCGGCGTCGTCGAAATCGGCGAGACGTCCGTCGCGATTGCAGTCTCCGCGCCGCATCGCGCCGAGGCCTTCGAAGCATGCCGCTTCGCAATCGATCGGCTCAAGGAAATCGTCCCCATCTGGAAAAAAGAACACTTCGAAGGCGGCGAAGTCTGGATCGGCTGCCAGACCTCGCACCCACCGCCGCTCGAATAGACAGTGGATCAGCTTGAATAGATATCCGTTTGCGATGCGAAAGACCCTCGGCAACCAAAGATTCTCTGAGGAATAATGCTTTATGGAGAAATCAGGCGGTGGCCCGAGATTGATCATTGTGTGCGGCTTGCCAGGTTCGGGTAAGACCACAGTCGCTAAGCGGCTTGAAGGCAGGCTCCGCGCGATTCGGTTTTCCCCCGACGAATGGATGGCTGCCCTTTCTCTAGGCCTCTCCGATAAAGAAAGCCGCGAGAAGATCGAAGCTCTGCAGTGGAAGCTGGTTCAAGCTCTTCTCGCACTTGACCTCACGGTAATCATAGAGTGGGGCACGTGGAGAAGGTCTGAGCGAGACACCTTGCGACTGGCAGCCCGAACCCTTGGCGCTGCTGTTGAGCTGCACTATCTCTCTGTGCCAGCTGATGTTCTCTTCGACAGAATTCAACGCAGGGGCCTGGAGAATCCGCCCATAGAACGAGACGCCGTGTTCCGATGGTTCGAGAGGTTTCAGGTACCTACGCCCGAGGAAATGGCCCTCTTCGACGAGCCTGCTACGTCGGGTATAGATCCGTGACCACTTTCTCAGGAAGCGCTTCGCCACGTCAATTTCCGCGCCCATCATTGACCGACCGGACAGTTACCAGTTACAAATGAAGCATGGCGTTGGGCGAAACTTCGGTAGAGAAAATCATCCTGGCTGAACCGCGCGGATTTTGCGCCGGCGTCGATCGCGCGGTCGAGGCCGTCCGCAGCGCGCTGCGTTCTTACGGACGCCCGCTCTACGTTCGCCATCAGATCGTGCACAACCGCTTCGTGCTCGAGGCGCTCGAGCGCGAGGGCGCGGTTTTCGTCGATAGCCTTGACGAGGTACCGACCGGCCAGCGCGTCATCTTCAGCGCCCACGGCGTCGCGCCCAGCGAATGGGATCGCGCCAAGGTTCGTGCGCTGAGAGTTATCGACGCCACCTGTCCGCTCGTCACCAAAGTCCATCTCGAAGTCAAAAAATACGACAACGAAGACCGCACCGTTATCCTCATCGGCCACGCCGGCCATGAAGAGGTGAAGGGCACGCTCGGCGTCGCGCCCGGCAAGGTGGTGCTGGTTGGCAGCGTCGCCGAGGCCCGCACGGTCGCGGTCGAGAATCCCGATCGCATCGCAGCGGTCACCCAGACCACGCTCAGCGTTGACGACACGCGCGAGATCATGGAGACACTTAAGGAGCGTTTCCCCACGATGCAGGCGCCGAAGACCGACGACATCTGCTACGCGACGCAGAATCGCCAGAACGCCGTCAAGGAACTGGTCGAGGTCAGCGACGCGGTGCTGGTCGTCGGCTCGAAGCAGAGCTCGAATGCGAACCGCCTGGTCGAGGTCGCGCGGATGCGCGGCGCGCGCGCGTTCCTGGTCGATTCGATCGCCGACGTCGAGCCCGCGATGCTCGAAGGGGTGCGCGCGCTCGGCCTGACCGCGAGCGCGTCGTCGCCCGAGTGGCTGGTCGAGGAAATTATCGGCGCATTCGCCCGCTCCGGCGCCGAGGTCGAGCTGTTGAGCGTCGCCAAGGAGCGCGTCCACTTCCCACTCCCAATGCCCGCCGACTGATCCGTCCCCTCTCCCTCCTAATCTGGTTCCCTTCCCGCGCGGGAATGGGTTAGGGGTTAGGTTCCTATCCGGTCCTGTTCCCCGCACCCGCCTTGACAATTCCGCGCCTTTGCTTGCAGACTCATCCGGATTTCGCCGAACCCTGAGAGGACCATTCCGATGCGAACAGCTATCGCACGCGCGCTGATACTGCCCGTCCTGCTGGCTATCCCGTTGGTCAGCGGATGCCAGTCCGAGGCGAAGAAGCATCTTTACACAGCTGAAGATCTGTTCGAAAAGCGCGATTTCGACGGCGCCAAACGAGAACTCGATCTCTCGATAAAGGACGACCCCACCAGCCTCGACGCCCACAAGTCGCTCGCCACGGTTGATCACCTGCTTGGCGATGAGGAAGGCGCCGGTAAGGAGTACCAGAAAGCGTCGGAACTCGATCCCACCGATCAGAAACTTCTCGAGAAGGCCCGGTTCTACAAGCAGCTCCAGGATCTCGCGAATTCCTCCGGACAGGCGCTCGATAAGATCAAAGCCGGCCAGGTCGAGGAGGGCGTCGCTCAACTGAAAGAAATCATGGTGACTAGCAGGATTGCCACCGCCCAGGAAAAAGCGATGAGCGCGCTTTCCGACGCGATTCCAATCATCGAAAAACTCGGCGATCAGCAGATGGCCGACAAGAAATACCCCGACGCCATCAACACCTACGAACAAGGCATCCGCGCCGCGATGCTGCTGTCGCGCGCGCACAAGATGGAGACGCTCGGCCCCGAGGCTGACCCGATGATGCACAAGATCACCGAGGCGGCCAAGACGGCCGGTACGCCCGACGCCACCTTCAAGCTCTTCAATGACGTGATCGGTGTCTATCCCGACGACAAGGTCGCCAACATGGAACTGGCTGCCGTGTATCTCAGCAAGACTCCGCCCGATTACGACACCGCCGCCGACCTCGAAGAGCGCGGCGGCGCGCCCGACGACCAGGTTCGCAAACTCCGCGACATGGCCAAGAAGCATCGCAAGTGAGATGAGTTAGAGCAGGCTTAAGCCCGATGCGCCGGCGCGGCTATATCGCGGTCGAAGGCCCCATCGGGGTTGGCAAGACGAGCCTCGCGCAGGCGCTCGCGCGCGAGTTGGGCGCCCGCCTGATGCTCGAGGACGCCGACAACAATCCCTTCCTGCCACGCTTCTACCAGGACCCTGATAAATACGCGTTTCCCGCGCAGCTCTACTTTCTGCTCACCCGCCACAATCAGCAGCGCGAGTTGAAGCAGCAGGATCTCTTCACGCAGGCTACCGTCGCCGACTACCTCTTCGCCAAGGATAAAATTTTCGCCGCGATGAATCTCGCGCCCGACGAGCTCAAGCTCTACGACAACGTCTACCGGCTGCTCGACGCCGAGATGGCCAGGCCCGACCTCGTCGTCTACGTGCGCGCAACTATCGAGGTGCTCGCCGAGCGCCTGCGCAAACGCAATCGCGATTTCGAGCGCCACATCAGCTTCGACTACCTCGAGCGCGTGTCGTCCGCCTACCGCGATTTCTTTTTCTACTACGACGAGGCCCCGCTGCTGGTCGTCGATACCTCGGACATCGACTTCGTCGCCAACCCCGAAGACCTCGGCGAACTGATCCGCGAAATCGATCGCGCCGGCCCCGGCACCCAATACTTCGTCCCCCGCAAGACCTAACCGAGTTGAAAAATCCGGTTCCCCTTCCCGCGCGGGAAGGGGTTAGGGTTTAGGTTCCTAGCGTCGTTCGCGACGCCTGCGCCGTCCGTCGTCATCTCGACCAAACCGAGAAAAGCCGCTTCATTCGATTCACTAAACGTTGCCGGTTTCACCCTCTTTCCCACTTGACATAAGCGAACAAATAGCGAAGATAGGTCCCTTCAGGGAGGACATATCATGGCGACTTGGAATGAATTCGAAACCGACGCGCCCGACATCGCGGCGGCCGGAAAACAGTTGCTCTATCAATTCGGCGTCGGCCTCGCCTTCCTGGCCACGCTGCGCAAAGACGGCGCGCCGCGCCTCCACCCGATTTGCCCCACCGTCGTTGACGGCCACCTCTACGCGCTCATCGGTCCAACGCCCAAGCGCGCCGACCTCCGCCGCGACGGCCGCTACGCGCTGCATACTTTTCCGCCCACCGACGTTGACGACGAGTTCCTCGTGATGGGCCGCGCGACGTTCATCGACAGTGCAGCGATCACCGACAAAGTCCGAGCCGACGTGACCCACCGCGGCATGACCAGCACCAACGACGAACTTCCATTCGAGTTCCACATCGAAAGCGTGATGCACGCGAAGTACCCGGGCGGGCGCGGCACCTGGCCGCCGAAATATTCGATTTGGAAATCGCGCTAATGTTTTGACGCATGGCGGCGAACGAAAAATCACCGCGGCTCGCGATCGGGTTCCGCGTCAAGACGGGCCGCGCGACCGCGGTCGTGATGGCGGGACCGGCGTCCGCTCCGCGCGTGCTATCGCGAAAAAGTCTGCAACTTTGGGATCCCGCGATCCCCGAATCGCATCAACCCTGGCATGCCGACTTCGAGCTGCCTCCCGACGAGAGTGCGCGCGTCGTGCCGGTGGCTCTGAAAGCCGTCGAGCGTGTCGCGCGGTCGGCGCTGGGAGAACTGGTCGACGAGATCCAATCCGCGCATGGCTCGATACTTGGCATCGCGCTCGTCGCCGGCAGCTCCACCGATCCCGAATCGATTCACAATCCTCACATGCGCGCGCACGCTCGCGAGGGCCAGCTCTTCCCACAAGCACTCGCCGCCGCCGCCAAGTCGATGCGCATTCCGGCCATCATGCTCGTCGAATCCGAAGTCTTCACCCGGGCTGCCGCGAGCCGCGGGAAGTCCCCCGACGCGATCAAGCTCGCGGTGACTGAAGCAGGCCGCCCCCTGGGCAAGCCATGGAGCGCCGAGGAGAAAACCGCGGCCGCGGCAGCCTGGATTGTGCTGTCGGGCTGAGGCTACGCGTCGCGGTCGTTGAACGCGATCTCGATATTGTCCGCGAGCTTGAAGTCCTTATCCGTCACGCCGCCTGCATCGTGCGTCGAACATGAGAACGTCACGCGGGTGTAGTTGATTGTAATGTCAGGATGATGGTCAGCGCCTTCAGCAACCTCGGCGACCTTCTGCACGAACTCGATGCCGTGCAGGAATTCCTTGAACTTGAACGTCTTGCTGATTGCGTTGTTCTTGTACTCCCATCCGGGGAGCGCCTTTAGCTTCTCCGCAATCTGTTCGCTACTGAGTTTGGCCATGTTGAGATCCTCCGTATGCTTTCAAGCGCGAATCATTTCGGCATGCCTTCACATCATAGTCGACTGAAAGCGCGCGCCGTTATACCCGTCGCGCGCGGCTGTGGTAATAGACAAGCACCCGGTCACCGAGGGGACAAAAAATGGCGAACAAATACGTTACCGACGAAGCTCGCAAGCAAATCGGCAAGACTTCCGAGCCGCGGACTTACGAAGTCGAGCGCGGCGCTATTCGCCGCTTTGCCGAAGCGATCGAGGATCGCAATCCCATCTTCAACAGCGAGCGCGACGCGCGCCAGACCCGCTACGGCAGCATGATCGCGCCACCGACCTTCTGCCGCTCGATGGGCGCGCCGATTCCCGACATCAAGCTCGATATGCCGACCTTCCGCGGTCTCGACGGCGGCTCGGACTGGGAATATTTCGTACCGATTCGTCCCGGCGACCGCATCACCGTTCAATCGAAGCTCGTCGATTTGCGCGAGGCCGCCGGCCGCCTCGGCCCGATGGTCTTCACCGTCGTCGAAACCAGTTACACCAACCAGTTCGGCGAGGTCTGCGCTCTGCAACGCTCGACCGGAATCCGTTATTAATTTTCGCTGAAAGGATAATCGCGATGGCCAAGCAAATTTATTTCGAAGACGTCCAGGTCGGCACCGAGATTGGGCCGCTCGAAAAAAATCCGACCACGCAGCAACTGGTTCGGTACGCGGGCGCGTCGGGCGACTTCTATCAAATCCACTACGACAAGGATTTCGCGCTCGGCAACGGCCTCCCCGGTGTGATCCTGCACGGTGCGTTGAAGAACGCGTTCCTCGGTCACCTGATGACCGACTTTGCCGGTGAGCTCGGATGGCTGCGCAAGCTCGGCGTGCAGTACCGCGGGATGGATCAGCCGGGTACCAAGGTCGTCGCGCGCGGCAAGGTCTCGAAGAAATATACCGACGGCGGCTACAACCTGGTCGATTGCGAAATCTGGCTCGAGAACGCCAAGGGCGAGAAAACCACGCCGGGCTCTGCCACCGTCATCCTGCCCTCGCGTGCCGCGAGCCACTGAGGCATCGAGGTAACCCGCGATGCCGATCCGGCGCGAGTTCCCGCCGAGATCGCTGAACGCCGAGGCGCTCAACGAGGGCCGTGTCGATTCGCACTACACCAAGGTGCTGCTGCGCCTGCTCGCCGCGCACGCGATGGCTGAAAAGCTCACCGCACTCGGCTACCAGCGGGCTCTCGCAACGCTCGACAATCCCGAGCTGCGCCCAGTGGTCGAGAAAAATTTCGCCGAAGAAAAAAAACACGCGCGGCTTATCTACGATGCGCTCGAAGAACTCGGAATGTCGCAGCAGGCCGCGGACAGATCGATGATCGCGGTGCTGAAGGCGCCCTCCTTCGACGCGCCCAGCTATTTCGCCGCCAAGGCCGAAGGCGAGCTCGATCTCCTGATGGCGTCGCTCAGCCTCGACACCACCGGCCTCATCATGATCGGCGAAAACTACAAGGAGTCCAGCTACGCGCCGCACGCACGCGCCGCGGAAATAATTCTCGACGAGGAAGCTGACCACGAAATATTCGCGTCGCGGCAACTCGGCGACGCCGTCGAGCACTTCGGCGTCAAGTCGGTCAACACCGCGCTGCGCCGATGGATCCCGCGCGCCGTGAACTTCTTCGGCCCGCCCGGCACCGGCTTCACCTACGACTGCATCCGCTACGGCCTGAAATCCCGCGACAACGAAGAACTGGCCGAGCTGTACATCACGATGCTGTCGCGCCGCTGCGACCAGCTAGGCCTCGAGCTACCCGCCTTGTCGCCCACCTACCCGCACACACTTGCCTGATCCTTCTGATTCCCTCGCCCCACGAGGGGAGAGGGTTAGGGTGAGGGACAATTGTGCGGCGCGATTGTCTGACGCGCTGCACATCCGGAAGTTCGGAACATTCGGTCCCTCACCTGCCGCGCTCGGAAGCACGGCGGCGGGGCTTCCCCCTCGTGGGGCGAGGCAATTCATTAGGATCGCACCTCGGTCACCCGCCCCCACTCGATTCGTGTCTGCACATTGAACGTGAGCATCCCGTCGCGAGCGTAGCGGTTCAGGATTGCCGTCATCGCGGCGTCGAATTCGGCTGACGGCTTTTCGCCGAGATGATCTTCCGACCACGTCGCGCGCGAGTGCTGGCAGCGGAGATAGTCGGCGATGCTCTGTGAGAACTCGACCGGTGCGGTGACTCGATGGCCGAGCGATTCGAACCCAGGATGCATCAGCACCGGCTCGGCCAATCTCTCCCTCGTCGTCTTCCACCATTTCGGACGCTGTCCCTCGCGCGCAGCGATAAAGTCGATCATGAACGCGGACGCTTCGTGCCCCCATGGCGCATCGACCGGAGCGTCGCCGTCGAGTACCGCCAGCATCGCGCCGTCGGCGAGTGCCTCTGCAAAACGTGGGAGCGTTCGATCGAGATCCATCCAGTGGATACTCGACGCTGCGACGATCAGTCCGTAGGGCGGATCGAGTTGCGCGTCTTCGATGGCCGCGCGAATCCATCGGATCTTTTCACTGGCGGCCTCCGGACGAGTGCGTGCTACACCAAGCATCGGCTCTGAAGGATCAACAGCGTCAGCGCGATCGATCTGATCGATCAATCCGAGCGTGATCTTTCCCGTGCCGCATCCAGCGTCTAGCAGGACACGCGGATGTCCGCGCAATAACTCAAGGAGCGTGTCATAAACCTCCGCCGGATACGGCGGCCGAAAAAGATAGTTCTCCGCCATCCGCGCCTGAGAAAAGCGGCGCCCTAGTGCGCGGTAGGCGGCGACAGGGTCGCTCACGTTTTCAAATCGAGTCCGAAAACATTCATCACCTTGATCATACTCATGGCGTAAAGCGCACAAGTCCAGATCAACTGGCCAGATGAACTGACTTGGCCTTGCGCCTGGAAATCCAATCCTCTTGCGCCGCGTACTGAGATAGATAGCGCGCCACCTGGTCGCTGGTTTCATTGGCCAGGTATTCGATCTGTGAGCTGTAGATCTTTTGGCCGCTCGACGCCGCATCCTCAATTGCTGTGATCGCCGTAATCGGGCCTAGCACCAGTTCACCAAAGCCCATCGAGGCCGCCAGCCCCGGCATCTTTCCGCTATTGGCGCGAGTAGTGAACGCGAGCACTTCCGCCTTTTCGCCGTTCACGACTCGAAACACATGAATCTCCGTGGCAAGGCGCGACTCTCCCGCACCGAGACCAACCGCTACGCGTGTGAGGCGGTTGCCTTCGTCGACATCGACCAGCCGTCCGGTAACGAGCAGAAAATTGCCCGACAGCGACGTGTCGTTGTCACTGGCAATTCGCGTCGCCTGCAGACCCATTTTGTCGAGGCGCGCCACCGTTCGCTCGGAGAGCGCCGCCGCCGCATCGCGACCGATTTCTACGCGGCGATCGTCCGCGGAACTGCTGCGCACGATGTCAGTGGCGCGATGAATAGGACTCCGATTTTCGGTGACTGACGATGAAGAAAAGGTGAAGTCGCGAACGGCGATCTGCGCAGGGCGTGCTGGTTCCGCTTCGATCGCCTCCGCTGCAGAAACAGGATTGGGCGGCCGAATGGCTTCCGGAGTCACGGATACCGCGGCGCAGCCTGACGCTATCGTGCTCGAAAGCAAGATCAAGACGAAGAGATCCTTATATGAATTGGCCGAAGCCGAGCGAGAAGGGTTCATTGCTTCCTCCTTTGCGAGCGCGATCCCCGCGAGCAGATTAAGTCCTGGAAGATCGCACCACAAAAAACCGCGCCGCCGATCGCTCGGCGGCGCGGCTCGTCATTTCAGATTCTAGTCGTTGTCGTCATCGTGATGATGGCGGGCGTACTCATTGTCTTCCCGGTAACGATTCGACAGGTCGTTACCCAGATCTTGCTTCGTGGCGTTTTCGTCCGCGCGGCGTTGTTGGATTTCCAACTGCTCATGGGCGGCCGCGCCGAAATTGCCGTTTTCAATGTCCTCGCGCTGTTCCTCTTTGTCGTGATGGATCCCGCGCTGATCCTGACGGATCTGGTTCGCATCGTTGTTCATGTCCTGGTAGTCCTGCGCGTGCGCCACCGGGAGCACCAACAGCGAACCGAATGCGCCTGCTACCAAGGTGAGTACGAGTTTCTTCATAGATTTGTCTCCTGCAAAAGTTGGCAATTTTTACACGGGCAAACGCGGCCCTCGCTGATTGCCTTTGCGACTGATGATGCAGGGCCTATGCCAGAATTATTGCGCGCCCATTGAAGAGACTAATTCGGCGCAGAGTCCGCGATGGGTAAAACTTTCGTCCGCGCTATGACGCCGGGGTCAGTCGGCGGTGTCGAGCGCGCGCAATGCGAGGCCGCGCGCGACGGAGGTGAACTCGTCGCCCATACGGATTCGGTCGGCGCCAAAGCGCTCCGAAAAAATGCGCCGCACTGCGGGCACGAATGACGACCCTCCGGTCAGGAACACGCTGTGGATAGCTTCGGGCTTGAGGGCGACTGTCTTCATCAGCCGATCGACGCATCCTGCGATCTGTTCGAGGTAGCGTTCGATCCAGTTCTCGAAATCCGGCCGCGCAACAATCGTCTCAATCAGGACCGGCGGATCGGAAAACGTGAACTCCGCCGCTTCCAGCGCCGACAATTCGAGCTTGGCCTTCTCCACCGCTCGAAACAGGAAGTAGCCGAGATCGTTCTCCACGATATGAATCAGCGCGGCGATTTTTTCAGGCTCGAACGATTCACGCTTCAGCTCGTCGAACTTCAGCATCGTCGCACGAGCCTTCAGGAACGACAGATGGTGCCATCGTTCGAGCTTGGTATATGGCCAAGTCGGCGCCGGCAGCACCATCCCATACGGCGAGCGGTACCTGGTGCCGCGGCCGAGTGCGGGTGCGACCAGATGGCGCATCATGCGGCCGTCGAAGAGATCGCCGGCGATGCCGACGCCGTCATTGCCGAGGATCTCGTAGCGCGCCGCGCCATGCATCGCGGACGATCGCGGCTTCAGTCGCAGCACCGAGAAATCGCTCGTACCGCCGCCGAAGTCCGCGATCAGCACCGTCTCATCGCGCGTGATTCGAAGGGCATAGTCGTACGCCGCCGCAACCGCCTCGTACTCGAACACCACGTCGGTCCATCCTGCGCGCCGAATCGCGATATCCAGCCGGCTGCGCGCGAGCGCCTCATCCGGATTTCCGGCGGCGGCGAAATGAACCGGGCGGCCGACGACGATGCGCGGCGGCAGCTCGCCGAACTGTGCAATCGCAGCGTCGCGGAGCGCGCTGATGATCGGCGCAATCAGGTCGCCCAGCGTGTAGGTCTCGCCCATGATGTCGGTCGATCCGAAAGTCTTGTCGGCGAGGAACGACTTGAGCGATTGCACCAGCCGGCCGTTGCCCGTCGCCGCGAGGTAGCGCCGAATCGCGTCGTTGCCGACCGAGACGGCAGAATCGGTGCCGCCGGTTTCTTCGACCGCCTCGAAAAACAAAATCGAGCGGAAGGTCTCGGTCTGATCGCCGCCTTCAGCGGCCGGAAAGCGCGCCAGCTGCGGCGAGCCGTCGGCGCCGACGATCGCAATGGCGCTGTTGGTGGTGCCGAAATCGAGACCGACCGCCTCGACTTTGGACGCGATGCGAGTGCTGGAACCTTCGTGCATCATGGGCTTCACGATCAAGGCGCGTGAAACTCTTGTCAACGTTGAGCGACGCGCATATACTCGCCAAACCCTCAGGATGACGACCGCGTTGCGAGCGCTCATCCGAAAAACCGGTCCTTCAGCGGACGAGAATCTCTCGTCCGTATTTTTTCAGTCGCCCATCGCGCAGGAGGGAAAGAATGCCGCCGCAAATTCGCGAGTCTGAAGTTTCTGCGCAATGGGATCGCAATGCCGACGTGTGGACCGACCAGGTGCGCAACCGCTTCGACATTTTTCGCGAGCATTGGAACAATCCTGCGTTCCTCGATTTCGCTGGCGACTTGAGTGGTAAGACGGTGCTCGACGCAGGATGTGGTGAAGGCCACAACACCAGGATGTTCGCGCGCCGCGGTGCTCGCATCACCGGAGTGGACCTGTCGGCGAAGATGATCGAGTTCGCGCGCGCCGAGGAAATCCGCGAACCGCTGGGAATCCGCTACCAGCGCGCTTCCTACACCAACCTGGCTGACTTCAGAGCGGATTCCTTCGACGCGGTTATCTCGACGATGGCGCTGATGGACGGTCCGGATTTTCCGGCCGCGATGCGGGAACTCGCGCGTGTGCTGCGCCCCGGCGGCACGCTCGCGTTCAGCATTTTGCATCCTTGCTTCGCGACCAGGGGTTTCGGCTGGATTAGAGACGACTCGGGCCAGGCCGTCAAATTTACCGTCGCAGATTATTTTAACGACGAAGCATGGGTCGATCACTGGAAGTTCGGCCACGCGCCGAATGCCGAGCAGGTCGAGGAGTTCGCCATCCCGCGTTTCGATCGCAAGCTGTCCGACTACATAAACCCTGTGATCGCGGCTGGTCTGCGGCTCGAGGAGATTCGCGAGCCGCGCGCGCCCGAGTCAGCGTGTGAATTGTATGAGACCTTCAAAAAATTTCGCGAACACATTCCGCTGTTCCTTTACGTTCGCGCATCGAAGTCGTGAGACAACAATGGTTCGTGCTCTTATCGGAATTCTCACCTGCGTGATGCTCGCCGGATGCGGCGCGCAGGGCGAAGCGTATCAGCCGACGCCGCCGCCCGCGGCGAAGAGCGTCATTTATATCTACCGGCCCTACAAGTTTTTGAGCTCGCAGGCGAACCCGATGATCACCTGCGGGCATGAAAGCATTGAATTGGAGGCGGGCGGTTACTACCGGTTCGAAGAAGAGAGCGAACAGGTGACTTGCTCAGTCGCGGGCGACGCGAAATCCGAGTACAAGTTCGATGCGCACGCCGGCGAAGAGTACTTCATCAGGGAAGAAGTCGATACAAGCGGACTCAGCACGCAAACCCGATTCGGATTGGTGAATAAGGCAGTGGGTCATGACGAGATCGCGGAATGCAATCGGCAGGGAATCAAGCAATGAATGAAACGCGGCGAATCGTAACACTGCTGCCGAGTGCGACCGAGATCGTCTGCGCGCTTGGTTTCGAAGATCAACTGGTCGGGCGCTCCCACGAATGCGACTTCCCGCGCTCAGTCGTTCGCATCCCCGCGTTGACCGAACCGAAGTTCAATCCTGAAGGCACCAGCGCCGAGATCGACCAGCAGGTCAAGAAAATCGTCGGCGAGGCACTCTCAGTCTATCGTGTCGATGCCGCCAAACTACGCGAGCTTCGGCCCGACGTGATCGTCACGCAGTCGCAATGCGAAGTATGCGCGGTCAGTGAGCGCGAGGTTGAAGCCGCGGTGGCCGAGTGGCTTGGCGCGCGGCCGAAGATCATTTCGCTTGCGCCGTACGGCCTCGACGACATCTTCACCGACATGCAGCGAGTCGCGGATGCGCTCGACGCGCGGGCGCGTGGGACGGAACTGGTCGAGCGCCTGCGCGCGCGGCTCAGCAAGATTGCGGACAAAGCGCGCGGCGCGTCGAAGCAGCCGAGCGTCGCCACGATCGAGTGGATCGATCCGCTGATGGCGGCGGGAAACTGGATGCCGACGCTGGTCGAGATGGCGGGCGGTGAAAATCTCTTCGGCAAAGCGGGCGAGCATTCGCCGTGGATGAAATTCGACGAGCTGGCCGCGAAAGATCCCGATGTGATTTTGATTTCGCCGTGCGGCTTCGGCATGGATCGAGCTGCGCAAGACCTGCCCGCGCTGACGAATCGGCCCGAGTGGAATGGGCTAAAAGCGGTCCGCGGCGGCCAAGTCTTCATGGCCGACGGCAACCAGTATTTCAATCGGCCCGGCCCGCGCATCGCGGAGTCGCTGGAAATTCTCGCCGAAATAACACATCCCGAGCTTTTC
>NZ_DATDGQ010000079.1:0-5715 GCF_036522015.1 Binatus sp. (SeqCode) | reverse complement strand
GGGGCCGAACGAATCGACCTGCACCGAATGATCGATCACCAAATCTACCGGCTGCAGGGGACTGATCTTGTCGGGATTGCCGCCGAGCTTCTTGATCGCGTCGCGCATCACCGCCAGGTCCGCGACCACCGGCACGCCGGTGAAATCCTGCAGCAGCACGCGCGCCGGCATGAACGAGACTTCGCGCTCCCCGCCTTTGCCGTTCCATCGGGCCAGCGCCTCGATCTGCCCGGTCGTCACGATCACGCCGTCCTCGCGCCGCAGCACGTTCTCGATCATCACCTTGATCGAATAAGGCATGCGCGCGAGCGAGAACCCATGCTTCTCGAGCGCGTCGAGCTTGTAAATCGTGTAACTCTTGCCATCAACCGTGAGGGTCGAACGAGCACCAAAACTGTTGGTCGTCATGCGTTCAGAATAGCGCGCGAGCGCGCGCAAGCAACCAGTGAAAAGTGAAAAGTGGAAACTGAAAAGCTAACTTGAGCTGCGGCGCGAAGCACGACCGGGAGTCGGGCCGTGCAAGCCGTCGAAGACCAGCGAACGACCATCCGAATGGAATCGCATCGCGGCCAGAATTCCCACGCGTACCGATTCGAGCGCCGCTACCCCATCGATTGAATCGAGCACGACGCGCGGTTTCAGCGTCATCAGAGCGGCGACCGCTGCGCCGAAGCTCTCGTCATCGACTTCGCCATCTCCGCCGGTGATCATCGCGCGTCCCTGCAATCCCGCAATCACACGCCCGGCGCGCAAAACGATCACGTTACCGGCCTCGCGCGCGATACCGCATCCGGGAATCACGACACCGTAAGGATTGGCGGGGTCAATCGCGCTCAGCGCAACCGGTTTCTCTCGCGCCGGAACAAGATTTCGCGCCGCATGCAGCATCTCGACCGCCTCGGGCAGCGCGTACTGCTCGCCCGAAAGCGATCGCACGAACCATCCGCGGCGAATTGCGCCGCCGTATTCGAGCCGTCGCAACGCGAAAGCGATTTCGCTCCACGACATGTGCGTCGATTCGACTCCGAGCATCTCGCGCGCAAGAATGCCGTGGCGTTCGAGCAACTTGAGCGCAAGTTCGCGCGTCTCGTCCGCACCGACTGCTGGAGTCTCGGCCGCGCGGATCAGCGACCAGCGTCCCGCGAGGCTCGACTTCAGCCGCGCGCGAACCGCCGCGTCGTGTCGAGTGGTCGGGCGGCGAGCGACTGACTCGAGCGCCCGTTCGGCGCTGCGGTCGTCGGAGAACATCCTGAGCGGCGCGAAGTTGTCGTTGCTGACGCGGCCCCCCGCCGCCATCCGCCACAGCGCAGACAGCGCGTCGCGCTCGGAAACGTTAGCGCGCTCAGCGACTTCGTCGAGATATTGCGCACCGGCCGCTCCCAGAGCCTCCAACACCGCGCGCTCCTTCACGTCTTCCGGTGCAGCATCTTCGCGCGGCACAAACAGAATCGCCTTGCGCGCGACAAATGTAATCCGCGACGGCGTACTTGAAACATGCGCGCCTTCGACGCTCTCTTCCACGATGCCGACCCACTTCATCTGCCCGCTCATGCAGACCAGGTCGAGCAGCTCGGGACGATAGCCGGCGATTCGAGCCGGCAGGATTGCGTGCTCCCAAATCTGGGGCGTCGCTGCGATTCCGGAAAGCTGTTCGAGCACCGTCGCGACGCCACTCTGATCTGCCGGAAGCTCGGCGTCGGCAACATGCATCCACATCAGCCGAAATGCGGCGTATTCGTGATCGGCGCATGGCTCGATTTCGGCGCGCACGCGCGCCAGTGTCATCCGATGGATGCGTTCGAGATTGTAGCGGTCGCACCACTGCATCGTGTCGGAACGCGTGAAATGACCGCGAAAAATCGCACCCTGCGCTTCCAACGCCGCAAGACTCTGGTCGATTTCCGCTTCTTTCAGGTGTAGCCGCGCCGCAACTTCGCGGGCCGTCGTGGGGCCGCAGGTTTTCAACGCGCGACGGACGAGCTCGGTGCGCGCGACGTCGCTATCGCCGGCCTTGTCGTAAGCGGCGGCGAAGACTTCTTTGTCTTCGGCGGCGATGATTCGCTCGGGCGAATCCGCGCTGATGCTGACGCGCGCGATCCGATGCTCGGCGTCCCACTCGGTGAGCATCGCGCGCGCGGCCTCGCCCAAACGTTCTTCGACTTCGGCGTAGGTCAGCGAACCGTGCGCCTTGATCAATTCGTACAACTCGTCGCGCGAGCGTGGCCTGCGTCCGGCAGCGCGACCCGTTACTTCCGCGACGACGCTTTCGACTGCCTCCGCCGATAGCAGATCTGAAAGGTCTTCTTTGCGAAAAACGTCTTCGGCCATGCCGCGATTCATCGAAACGGTCCGCGAGCGCCGATTCGCGCGCTCGCCGTCATCGAGGAACGAGTAGTCCCACGCGAGCAGCAGGCGATGCGCAAAGACCGACGGCGCGATTCCATCAACCGCGACGGTGCGAATCGCGCCGCTCTCGATTCCTTCGAGCATCCGAATCGTGCGCGGCAGGTCGGTTGATTCCTCCAGGCATTCGCGAATCGTCTCCTCGATCACAAAATGGTCCGGGAGTTCGATCGCCCCCGGCCGGTTCTCGAAGCACGCCTGTTGGCCGGGAAAAATCGAAGACAGAAGTTCCTGCGAGCGCAGGCGCTGGATCCAGGCGGGAACTTTTTTGCCGCGCGACGAGCGCATCACGGCCAGCGCCCGCGTCGCGACATGGCGGAAGCGCACTTCGAACATCGGCGCCGCGAGCAGCGCCTGGACGAGAACGTCGCGCACGTTGCGAGCCTTCAGCATGCTGAACAGAGTGTCGAGCGGAAAGCTGTGGCGCGAATTCAGCGCGAGCAACACGCCGTCGTCGATCGCCGATGCCTGGATTTCGAAATCGAACGACTGGCACAGGCGCTTTCGAATCGCCAGGCCGAGTCCGCGATTGAGGCGGATTCCGAATGGCGTGTGGATGACGATTTGCGTGCCGCCCAGGCCGTCGAAGAAGCGCTCGACGACGACGGTCTTCTCGTCGGGGATAGCGCCGAGCGCCTCGACCCCGCGGCGAACGTAGTCGGCCGCCTGCGTGGCAGCGCGCTCCGACATCGCGCATTCGGTCATCAGCCATTCTTCGGCGGACTCGTTGCGTTCGAGGCGATTCCAAATCTGATGGCGAAGGTCGCTTATCTCTGCCGACATCGCCGGCGAACGGCCGCCCGCCTCGGTCAGCCAGAACGGCAGCGTCGGCGCCATCCCGGGCGCAGCCTCGACCATCAGGCGTCCGCGCGAGCTGCGTTGAATCTGCCACGGCATCGAGCCGAGCGAGAACACATCGCCGCGCGAGGACTCCTGCGCGAAGTCCTCTTCGACGTCGCCGATTTTGCGGCCCTCGGACTCGATCACGACGTCGTAGTTGCCGGCTTCGGGGATCGTTCCGCCCGAGGTGATTACCGAGAGTCGCGCGGAGCGGCGAGGACGGATGCGCGCGTTGACGCGATCGAAGAAAATCTTGGGCGCCGCGCCCATGATCTTCTCAGGCAAATCAGTGGCCATCTGCTCCAGCAGATGACGAAGCCTGGCGGCGTCGAGCTCGGCGAAGTTGTACGCGCCGCGGAGCACGCGCAGCAGATCGGCTTCGGAGATTTCTTCTTCTTCGGCGGCGATCGCGACGATTTGCTGCGCCGCGATATCGACGCAGCCCATCGGAATTTCAACTTCGTCGAGATGCCCGTGGCGAATCGCGCGCACCGCCGCGCCGCATTCGAGCAAATCGTCGGTGGTCAGCGCGAAAAAGCGGCCCTTCGGTGTCGCGCCGAGGCTGTGCCCCGAGCGGCCAATGCGCTGAATTGCGGACGAGATGGATTTGGGCGTATCGAGCTGGCAGACGAGCTCGACGGCACCGACGTCGATGCCGAGTTCGAGCGACGCGGTCGCCACAATCGCCTTCAACTCGCCGCGCTTGAGGCGTTGTTCGGCGAGCAGCCGCTCGGCGCGCGCGAGGCTGCCATGATGCGCCATCACCGCGTCGGTGCCGAGCCGCTTCTGCAAATTGATTGCTACGCGCTCCGCATGGCGGCGGCTCAGCGTGAAAACCAGTGTCGTGCGATGCTCGCCGATGAGGCGCGCGACTTCGTCGTACATCGCCTCCCAATGCGGATGGGTCGCCAGCGGCCCGAGCTCGGGGCCGGGCGCGATGACCTGCAAATCCATCGTGCGCACGCGATCATCGGCGCGAACTATCTTTATCGCACGCGGCGAGCGCGTGTTGTCGCGAGCCACGTCGTAGCCGGCCAGGAATCCCGCGAGCTTTTCGATCGGATTCAGCGTCGCCGACAACCCGATTCGATTCGGCCGCGCATTTCCGCGACTCGTCACGAAGCGTTCCAGGCGTTCCAGCGTGAGCGCTAGATGCGCACCGCGTTTGTTGCCGGCGAGCGCGTGGAGCTCATCGACTATCACGTGACGCACTGCGGCAAGCTTCTCGCGGAACTTCGGCGAGGTCAGCAGGATGAACAGGGACTCGGGCGTTGTGACGAGAATATGCGGCGGCCGCCGGAGCATCGCAGTGCGCTCGCTCGCGGATGTGTCGCCCGTTCGCAGACCGGCGCGGATCCGCGAAAGATCGAGTCCCGATTCGGCGCCAACGTCACGCACGCCGTGGAGCGGCTCTTCGAGATTGAGCCGGATGTCGTTGGCCAGCGCCTTCAGCGGCGAAACATACAGGACCGAGACTTCGTCGCGCAGAGCGTCGCGCGCCGCGTCGAGCACCAAGCCGTTGATTGCCCACATGAACGCCGCTAGCGTCTTGCCGCTGCCAGTGGGCGCACAGAGTAGAACGTCGAAGCCAGGCGCGTCGTTAGCGGCGCCGATCACGGGCCATCCGAGGTCCTGCGCACGCGACGGCGCATCGAAGCGCCGCTCGAACCAGGCGCGAACTGCAGGATGGAAACCGTCAAGCGAAGCCGACATGACGAGCTACTATATCACTGCGGAACGATCACACGAAAAACAGATGCTGACAGCGCACTGGCAGGAGCCGCAAAGATGCACTCTTTTCCGAAGACCAAAGGCTCACCATTCCTCGTTCAGGACGAGGAACGGGCGAAAGACACCGTACAGGGCTATCGCGGCCAGCAGGCTGAACGGCGCCAGCATCCCCAGCAGGGCCCATCGCTGAATCGAGAATCCGCCGCATACTGCGCCAGCCAGATAGGCCGCCCAAAGACCTAATGTAAGTGCGGCCCGCTGCAAGGGGATCGTGCGGGGAGAAACTCTCAGCACCTTCAGAATGCGGGAGCGAAAGCGGCCACGGCTTCGATCGCGCATCCAGAACAGGTACAGCGACAGATTCTCGGCGAACTTCACCAGCGATCCCGTCACGAACGTCGTGTACACGTTGATTCCGCCTACCTTCCTGATGACAACGTTCTGGATGCCCATCGGAATCGCGAGCAGCGCCACCATCACGAAAAACTTGCCGGCCGGCTGCGGGGGAATGTCGGCTTTGAAATCGCTTCCGATTCCCGCCGCGATGAACGTGGCGATAAGCAGCGCCTCGAGACCGATAGCGAGTGGAAATGGAACCTGGATCCGGCGGCGCTTCTCCGCCTCGTAGATAAAAGCTCCCAGCAGCAGGCCGAAAACAAACGTAACAATCGGCCAGCCGCGTCGCACCACACCGGCCCAATCCAGCTCCGATATGTGACGCGCCATCGAGACCGTGTTACC
>NZ_DATDGQ010000078.1:0-3359 GCF_036522015.1 Binatus sp. (SeqCode) | reverse complement strand
GGATTTCGCCCGCTACACACATCTGTTGGAGGAGCGCGTCGTTGCAAAGGCCGACTATGACGCCGTCAAACAGCAGTACGATTCGGCGCAGGCTGCGGTCGGCGCCTCGCAAGCCGCAGTCCAGCAAGCGCAGGTCGATCTCGACGATTGCAAGCTCAAATCGCCGATGAGCGCGCTGGTGCTCGATCGCAAGATCGAGGTCGGCACGCTGGTGTCGCCTAGCACCATCGGCTTTCAAATTGGCGATACAGGTAAGGTCAAAGTCGTCTTCGGCGTGCCGGGCGCGATTGTCGGCGAGTTGAAGCCAGGAGCGGAGATCTCGGCCACCGTTGACGCGTTCCCCGGCCAGACGTTCAAGGGCACGATTTCCAAAGTCGCCGCCGTCGCCGACCCCAACACGCGCGTGTTCGATGTCGAGGCGACGATTCCGAACCGCGACGCCCGTCTGCGCGTCGGTATGATTGCCGCGCTTCATCTGCCGTCCACCGCGCAAGCGCCGAGCATGATGGTGGTGCCGACGCGGGCAATAATCCGGCCGCCCGACGATCCGAAGGGCTACGCGGTGTACGTCACGGAGAAAGACGCCGACGGCAAACTGGTCGCACAGTTGAAGAAGGTCGAAATCGGTCCGGTGGTCGGCGACCAGGTGTCGATTGAGTCAGGGCTCGACGCCGGTGCGCAAGTGATAGTCAGGGGCGCCGATGTCGTGTTCAACGGCGCCAGCATCACCATCGTTCCCTAAGGTGCGATTCCAATGGCGCATCGACCTGACAACGAGATAGTCGCAACGACCCACAACACTGCGCGCTTCTTTACCGAGAACCGCCAGATTTCGTGGGTCGCACTCCTGGTCGTGATCGCATGGGGCATTTACGGCTACGACAAGATGCCCAAGCGCAAGGATCCTGATATCCCGGTAAAGGAAGCGCAGGTCATAACCGCATGGCCGGGTGTCAGCGCCGACCGCGTCGAGCAGCTCGTCACGCGCAAGATCGAGGAGAAACTCGCCGAGGTCTCCGAGGTTCGAGCGCCGTCGGCCGAAGAGTACTCGATCAAGTCGGTGACGTTCGACGGAATGTCGGTCGTCAACGTACAGGTTGACTACAACGTCAAGGACCTTAAGCCCATCTTCAACGAGATGGACTTGAAACTAAGAACCATCACGGACTTGCCCAAAGGCGCGGGACCGATTCAGTTCATCAGCGGCTTCGGCGATACTGCGGCGCTGATGCTGACGGTGGCCAGTCCGAAGGAAACCGAGGTCGCGATTTCGCTGCGCGCCAGGGAGATCGCAGCGGCTATTAAGGCGACTCGTGGCAGCGGAGTCGATGCGTCGAAGCGCGCGACTATAGTGGTCGCGTTTCCGATGAGTATCGATTCGCCAAACATCGGCGAGAGTGTGAGCGGGATTCTTGGACCGTGCCTGGCGAAGGGCGGCGCGCTCGGTGACATCCGTCCGATTTCTGGCAAAGGCTTCGTTGGACTGGACGGCATTGCGAATTCCGACGACGGGCTGCTGCGCGCCTTTACGGGATGCGTCACCGAAAAATACGGGTCAGCTTCATTCGATCCAGACCTCTGGCAGCCGGTCGTGATTCGTAATCCCGAGGACGCGCAGGCCCGGCTGGATACAGTCGCAGGCGACAAGTACAGCTTCCGTGAACTGGACGATTTCACCGATTTGATCAAGCGCGGGCTGACCGGAGTGCCGCAGGTATCGAAGATCCTAATCTCCGGAGACCTGCCGCGGTGGATCAATCTCGAGTATTCGCAGTTCAAGCTCGCCAGCTATGGCATCACACCGAGCAAAATCGCGCAGGTGCTGGCTGCGCGAAATATCGTGTCGCCCGGGGGCGAGCTCGAAACCAACGGCCGCAATCTGATTGTGCTGCCGTCGGGAGAGTTTAGAAACGAAAAGGACATTGGAGACGTAATCGTCGGCAAATCGGCAACCGGTACGCCTCTGTATCTTCGCGACCTCGTCACCATCACGAGCGGTTACCAGGACCCTGCGCGATATCTTAACTACTACACCGTGCGCGATTCCGCCGGCGGATGGCAGACGCATCGCGCGATCACCAGTGCGGTGCAAATGCGTTCTGGCGAACAGATTCACGCATTTGGCGAGAACGTCGATCACCAGTTGGCGCTGCTACGCCAGCAACTGCCGTCGGACCTGATTATGGCGCGAACCTCGGACCAGCCGCGCCAGGTCGAGGAAAACGTCGAGCTCCTCAATCATGCGCTCGAGGAAGCGATCGTGTTGGTCGTGGTGACGGCGCTGATCGGGTTCTGGGAATGGCGCTCGGCGCTGCTGATGGCGGTATCGATGCCTCTGACGCTTCTCATGACCTTCGGCTTCATGGACCTGGTTGGATGGGACATCCAGCAGGTCTCGATCGCGTCGCTGATCATCGCACTCGGCCTGCTGATCGACGACCCCGTTGTGGCCGGAGACGCAATCAAGCGCGACCTCGACGCGGGTCATCCTCGAATCATCTCCGCGTGGCTTGGACCGACCAAGCTGGCGCGCGCGATCCTTTATGCCACCATCACCAACATCGTCGCTTATTTGCCGTTCGGCCTGCTCAGCGGGGACACCGGCAAGTTCGTAGTCTCACTTCCGGTCGTGATGACGGCGTCTTTGATTGCCTCGCGGCTGGTCTCGATGACATTCATCCCGATGCTGGGTTACCTCTGGTTGCGTCCGGCGAAGAAAAAGCCGCTGCCGATCGAAGAGCGGCGCCGCCAGGGCTTCACTGGCTACTACTACCGCACGGGGCATTGGTGTTTGGAGCATCGATGGCTGACCCTGGCGGCCTCGATTGTCTTTCTGGTCGTGGGATTCAAGTTGGGCGGGCTGCTTAAGTCGGCATTCTTCCCGATCGATCTCCAGTTCCTATCCACCGTGGATATTTTTCTGCCCAATGGCACCGCGTTGAGTGAAACCACTCAGGCGGCGGCAAAGGCGCGCGAAGTAATTCAGCAGCAGGCGCATAAGGTCGACGTCGAGGAATCGGACGCCGAACATCCGAGCCACCTACTGAAGTCGCTCACCACCTTCGTCGGCGGCAGCGGTCCGCGTTTCTGGTACTCGCTGGCGCCCGAGCCAAAACAGGTCAACTATGCGCAAGTCGTGATCGAGATCGACGACAGGCGCAGAATGGCGCGCTTCGCAAAAGTCCTGCAGCCCGCGCTGACCGCGGCGATTCCCGGCGCTTACGTGGACGTGCAGGAATTGCAGACCAACGGCGCCAAGAATCCAATCGAGATTTTCGTAAGCGGCCGCGCGGAATCCACCCTCAGTGGCGAGACCGAGGACATCGCGACACTGCGCAAGCTCGCCAACAACGTCGAAA
>NZ_DATDGQ010000077.1:0-2881 GCF_036522015.1 Binatus sp. (SeqCode) | reverse complement strand
GTGACACTCGGGCTCGCCGGCGATATCGACGCGATCGTCGAGAAGGCCGACTTGTTGCCGCGAAGCTGGCAATCGCGCCTGCCCGACAACAGTTGCCCCTACACCTCGACAATCGTGCTGCTGGTGCGCAAGGGAAATCCAAAAAAGATCCACGATTGGGATGACCTGGTGAAGCCGGGCATCTCGGTGATCACGCCTAACCCGAAGACGTCGGGCGGCGCGCGATGGAATTTGCTGGCTGCGTGGGGCTACGCCCTGAAGATGAACGGCGGCGACGAGGCCAAGGCCGCGGCCTTCGTAGGCACGCTCTACAAGAACGTGCCGGTGCTCGATTCCGGCGCGCGGGGCTCGACGACGACGTTCGCCGAGCGCGAAATAGGCGACGTGTTGATCGCGTGGGAAAATGAGGCGCGAATGGCTATCAAGCAATTCGGCGCTGACAAATATGAGGTCGTATATCCGTCGGTGAGCGTCCGGGCCGAACCTCCCGTCGCGTGGGTGGACAAGGTCGACCGCCGTCACGGCACGGCCGACGTCTCGAAGGCCTACCTGGAATTTCTCTACACCCCAGCAGGGCAGGAAATAATCGCACAGAATTTCTTCCGTCCGCGCGACAAGACCGTCGCGTCGAAATATGCGAGTCAGTTCCCGAGCCTGCCGATGCTGACGATCGATGCGGATTTCGGCGGATGGAAAACCGCGCAACCGAAGTTTTTCGGCGACGGCGGCGTATTCGACAAGATCTATCAGCCGGGAAGTTAGATACGCGATGGCAACGACGAGACGGAACAACGTGCTGCCGGGATTCGGCCTGACACTCGGCTTCACGGTGGCCTACCTCGGAATCGTCGTGTTGATTCCGATCTCGACGATTTTTTTCAAGACCTTCACGTTGACGTGGCCGCAGTTCTGGGCCGCCGTGGCAAGTCCGCGCACAATCGCGGCGTACAAATTGAGCTTCGGCGCCTCGATTGCGGGCGCGTCGATCAACTCGGTGTTCGGTTTCGTCGTGGCGTGGAGTCTGGTTCGTTACGAATTTCCAGGCAGGACGCTGATTGACGTGATGGTTGATCTGCCGTTCGCGCTGCCGACCTCGGTGGCGGGAATTACGCTCACGGCGATTTACGCCGGCAACGGATGGATCGGCCGGTATCTCGCACCGCTCGGGATCAAAGTGGCGTATGCGCCGCTCGGAGTCGTAGTCGCGCTCACGTTCGTCGGGTTGCCGTTCGTCGTCCGCACCATTCAGCCCGTGCTCGAGGATCTCGACCAGGAATACGAAGAGGCTGCGGCGACGCTGGGTGCGAGCCGGTTGCAGACGTTCATACTGGTGATCGCGCCTGCGCTGATACCCGCGCTGCTGACCGGATTCGCACTCGCGTTCGCGCGCGCGCTTGGTGAATACGGTTCGGTGGTTTTCATCTCGGGCAACATGCCGATGCATACCGAAGTGGTGCCGCTGTTGATCATGAGCAAGCTCGAGCAGTTCGACTACGCCGGCGCCACGGCGATCGCGGTCGTGATGCTGACGGCGTCGTTCGTGATTCTGCTCGGAATCAACGTGCTGCAAAGGTGGAGCAGCCGCCGCCTGGCGGCATAGGTTCCGATGAGCAGCAATTCGCCAGGCGAACTAAAAAGACCGGGGACTGCGGATCCGCCGGCGGTCAGAATCGCGCTGATCACGATCGCGTTGGTGTTTGTCGCCCTGTTCATTTTTATCCCGGTGATCGCCGTGTTTACCGAAGCGCTGCGCAAAGGAATCGGCGCATACTTCGCCGCGATTGTCGATCCCGAGGCGCTGGCTGCGATTCGTTTGACGCTGATGACCGCCGCGATCGCGGTGCCGCTGAACGTCGCTTTCGGTATCGCCGCATCGTGGGCGATCGCGCGCTTCGATTTTCCCGGCAAGCAAATGCTGTTAACGCTGATCGACATCCCGTTCTCGGTCTCACCGGTTATCGCAGGGATGCTGTTCGTGCTGCTGCTCGGCGTGCGCGCGCCGCTTGGCGGATGGCTCGCGGAGCACGGTATCAGGATCATTTTTGCGGAGCCGGGAATCGTGCTCGCAACGATTTTCGTCACCTTTCCGCTCGCCGCGCGCGAGCTCATCCCGATCATGCAGGCGGTCGGCAGCGAGGAAGAGGAAGCCGCGATCGTGCTCGGCGCCGGCGGCTGGCAGATGTTCTTTCGGGTGACGCTGCCCAGCGTCAAGTGGGGCCTGCTGTACGGGATGGTGCTGTGCAACGCGCGCGCGATGGGCGAGTTCGGCGCGGTCTCGGTGGTGTCGGGGCATATCCGCGGGCACACCAATACGATGCCGTTGTACATCGAGATTCTATACAATGACTATCAGTTCGCGGCCGCGTTTGCGGTCTCGTCACTGCTCACCCTGCTCGCGATCGCGACGCTGATCGCCAAGTATTCTTTGGAGCGCCGCGTGGTGCCGGTAAAGCAGGCGCAGGAGGAACTCGCGGTCAAAGTAGCGGCATGAGTATCGAGCTCAAAAACATCAGCAAGAAGTTCGGCGACTTCGTTGCGGTTGACAATATCAACCTGCATATCGAAACCGGCGAGCTGGTCGCGCTGCTGGGGCTGTCGGGCTCGGGCAAGACCACCCTGCTCCGCATAATCGCGGGGCTGGAGACGCCGGACACCGGCGAGGTGCTGTTTCATGGCGAGGACGCGAGCGCGGTCAGCGTGCGCAAGCGCAAGGTCGGTTTCGTATTTCAGCATTACGCGCTGTTTCGCCACATGACGGTGTTCGAAAACGTCGCCTTCGGAATGCGCGTGCTGCCGCGGCGCGAACGGCCCGCCGAGGCTGAGGTCCAGCGTCGGGTGCATGAGCTGCTGAAGCTCGTGCAGCTCGACTTCCTTGCCGATC
>NZ_DATDGQ010000076.1:0-22514 GCF_036522015.1 Binatus sp. (SeqCode) | reverse complement strand
TCTTCGAGCTCGCGCGCGAAGGTCGATGCGAGCTCTGCGCGCTGCGCTGATTGTGCCACCGGCACCGCCGGGGTCGCAGCAGCGTCGTGCGAGTTGCTTCGCACGCCGGTGCCAAGCGCGTTCTTTACGCTGGCAATTATTTTGTGCGGCTCGGCCAAAGTTCAGCTCGGCGGGCGCTCCGGTTCCGGGCGCTTATGCGGCCGTGGCCGCGGAAAGTTGCGATACTTGGTCCAGTTGCCGAACGGTCCAGGCATCCGGCGCAGGTAACCATTGTGTGCGAATGGTTTCAGCACTATCGCGGCGAGTTTTCCAATCGCTCGAGCGGTCCGCGGATAGCGCGCGGTCTTCGCAAACCGTCGCGCCCCCCGGCGCGCCCGCTCGATCGCGCGCGGCCATTTTAGCGGATGCTTGCCGGTGCTCTCCTTCCAGCGCAGATGGAGCAGGATTCGCGGGATGTCGATCTTCACGGGGCAGATGTCCTTGCATGCGCCGCACAGCGTCGATGCGAACGGCAGGTAGCCTGCCGCGCTGCCGAAAAGATTCGGACTGACGATCGAGCCGATCGGCCCTGGATACACCGAGCCGTACGCGTGACCGCCGATGCGCCGATAAATCGGGCACACGTTCAGGCACGCGCCGCATCGGATGCAATTCAACGCCTCGCGCAGAACCGGATCCGCGAGCATCGAGCTGCGCCCGTTGTCGAGGATGACGACGTGCATCTCCCCCGGCCCGTCGAGCTCGCCTTCGCGCCGCGGGCCTGTCATGAAACTGGTATAGGTCGTGAGCTTCTGCCCGGTCGCAGTGCGCGCGAGTATTTCCAAAAAATGGCTGAGGTCTGCGAGCCGCGGGATCACCTTCTCGATTCCCATCACCGCGACGAACGTCTCCGGCATCGTGCTCGACAGCCGGCCGTTGCCTTCGTTCTCGACGACGATCAGCGTGCCGGTTTCCGCGATCGCAAAGTTGACGCCGGTGACGCCGAAATCCGCCGCGAGAAAAATCGAGCGCAGTCGCGAACGCGCTTCGGCCGTGAGTTTCTCGGGCTCGGCGGTGTACTCGATGCCGAACTTGTCGGTGAAGAGCCGCCCGATGTCTTCCTTCGACAGATGAATCGCGGGCGTGATGATATGCGACGGGCGCTCGCCCCGAAGCTGCACGATGTATTCGCCGAGGTCCGTTTCGACCGCGTTGATGCCAGCCTTCGCGAGCGCGTCGTTGAGATCGATTTCCTCGGTCGTCATCGACTTGCCCTTGACGACGTTGCTGGCGCCCTTGGCCTTGGCGAGTGCAACGATATAGTCGCGCGCCTGCGCAGCATTCTCGGCGAAGAACACCTTGCAACTGCGCTCTTCGAGCTTCGACGTCAATTCGATCAGCAATTCGTCCAGATGCGCAATCGCGTCGGTCTTGATTCGATGCGCTGCGTCGCGCTCGTCGTCATAGGGCGGAAACTCCGCCTTGACTTGCGCGAAGTGATCGAGATGGCGCGCGCTGGCGTTTTCGAGCTTGCGCCGCAATTCATGGTCGCCGACGGCGGCGCTGCTCGACTCGAAAAAATCGTGGGCTTTCGGAATTTCAGCCATCTAGAACGTCGCGGATCAATTTATGAGCGCGACCTGACGGATAAGTCTCAGCACCGCTTCGCGCGCCGCCTCGGCCGCAGGATGATCGGGCGCCTGCGAAAGAAAACTCTGGTAGTCGTCGAGCGCCGGTTTGAAGCATTCCAGGCGCTCGAACAGCCCGCCGCGTTCGACCAGCTCGTCGAGCGAGCGCGGCTCGAGCATGATGATACGGTCGAGCGCAGACAGCGCTCGGGTCCAGTCCGACCCGCCCATGTAGATGATCTTCAGGTTGCGCAGAATGCGCGCCAGGATGTGACGTGCGCCGCGCGCCTTCAGCATCGCCGGATTCAGCTCGACCGGCTGTCCGTAGATTTGCGTCAGGCGCGCGCGGATCTCATCGAGCGCGAGAATCTTGCCACCGACGAACGGATCGATAATCAGCTCGCCGCGTTCGTCCACCGCTTTGACCAGGAAATGATTGGGGAACGAGACGCCGTACAGATTTATTCCGAGCCGGCGGCCGACTTCGAGATAGACCACCGAAAGCGTGATTGGCAGTCCGAGCCGCCGATTGAGCACGTCGTTCAGAAATGAGTTGCGCGGGTCGTTGTAATTCTCGGCGTTGCCGTCGAAGCCCTTCAGCTCGAACAGAAAATGCGAGAGCAATTGAACGCGCTCGACGGTGTCCTCGCCGGCGCGGACGATCGGTTCGGCCTCGCGCGCCAGCGTCGCCAGCTTGTCGAGATACTCGTCGATGTCGAGGTTGGGATACTCCTCCTTCGCGATCAGCAGCGCGCCGCGCGCCAGTGGCACCGGCTCCTTCGCCGCCAGCGTCGCAAATTCTCGTCGTGCATCGTTCATCGCGTGGCCACCGTTCGTAACAGTGTTGCTTTGCGCCGATGCTTTGACAAGCGCTCGCGACCGGTTTGTTCAGTTTGTTTCGAGCGCCGCCGCGGCTTCTCTGCGCACCGCGGTGTCGCGGTCGCGCAGCGCTCGCTCGAGTGCGCGCCGCGCCGCGCTTCCGCCGATCTCGCCGAGTGCCCATGCGGCGTGCGAGCGGATCAACGGCTCGGATTCGGCTTCCATCGAGCGCGTGAGCGGCGCAATCGCGTCAGGGTTTCGCGTGTTGCCGAGCGCGACCGCTACGTTGCGCAGCAGCCCGCGCCGCTTGGCGCGCTTGACCGCGCTCACTGTGAAGCGGCGGCCGAAATCTTCTTCGCTGAGCGCCAGCAACTCAGGCAAACGCGGCAGTAGATCGTCTGCGTCTTGATCATACGCACGCTCGCCAGAGCCGTGGTCATCGTTCCACGGACAGACATCGTTGCAAATGTCGCAGCCGAAGATCCAGTTGCCGAGCTTGGCGCGCAGCTCCCGCGGAATTGCGCCGCGATTTTCGATCGTCTGATACGAGATGCAGAGATCCGAGCGCATTACGTAGCCGTCGGCGAGCGCACCGGTCGGACACAGATCGAGGCATCGCCGGCAGGTCCCGCAATGGTCGCGATAAGGTTCGGTCGTCGCCTCGAATTCCACGTCGGTGAAAATCTCGGCGAGAAAAAAATAGGAACCGTGCTCGCGATTCAGAATCATCGTATTTTTGCCGAACCATCCGATGCGCGAATCCGACGCCCATTCGCGCTCGAAGACCGGCCCGGTGTCCACGTACGTGCGCGTGATCGAGCCGGGTCGGATTTGCCGGATCACGTCGCCTACCGCGCGCGCCCGCTTCTTGACGACGTCGTGATAGTCGCGGCCGAGCGCGTACGCCGCGATTCTGCCGCGCATCTCGCCGCGCCAATCGACGCTGGGCGTCGCGCGTGCCGCGTACGGGTAGCCCAGGCTCACGACGGAGTTGTAGCGCGCGTCGAGGCGGTGCGGGTCGAACCGGAGTTCGGGATCTTTCGCGAGATAAGTCATCGACGCGTTGCCGCCCTCGGAGAGCCATTGGCGGTAAAAGTCCTCGCGCGTGCTCAGCGGACGCAGCCGCGCAAATCCAACCAGCACGAAACCTTGTTCGTGCGCGGCGCGGGTCAAAGTTTCTCGCAGAAAGTCCATGACGATGGTAAAACCCTAGCATCCAGAAGGGGTTTTTGCGCGATTAATTGTGGATGCATTGACTCGACTATTGGGCTACGATTAATTTCTTGGTAGAGCGCATGATCGACAGGTAAGCGCTTCTGATTGGAGGTTGGTAGCAAAAATGGCCGACGGACTTAATATTGAGCATCACGGGCACGGTCATGAGCATGAACACGAACATGCCGAGCAGCAGGCGCCCGTCCAGCCAATCGACACCGCGTCGCTCCCCGACGTTAAGCTGACGCCGACTGCGATCGAGATGGTGCGCAAGATGCGCGCGAAGGAAGGCCTCGGGGCCGACCATGGGATGCGAATCGGCGTGGTCGGGGGCGGATGCTCCGGGTTTCAATATTCGTTGAACTTCGACACGCAAAAGGAAGGCGACCGGGTGACGGATTTCGGCGGCGTGCTGGTATTAGTCGACGAGATTTCACTGCCGTATATTGCGGGCACGACGCTCGACTACGTCGAAGGACTGCACGGCGCGGGATTCCGCTTCGACAATCCGCGCGCGAGCCGCACCTGCGGTTGCGGATCGTCGTTCAGCGCGTAACCTCTCTCTAACCCCTCTCCCTTCTGGCGAGGGGAACCGGAAAAGATAGATTTGCGAGGCCGCTCCGAAAGGGGCGGCCTTTTTCTTTTCAGAAGAGTGGTGTTAGACGGATCGATGATGCTGGCTGGATTGATCTACTGGCTGTCACCGGCACGCCGGCGCTTCATGCGGCGGCTGGCGAAGCCGGCACTCGATGCGACGCGCGCGCGATTGGCGGAGGCGGGATCGCCGCGCGCGATTCAGTTTATCTCGATGATTGTCGACGCGAACGCTGACTTCCTCGCCTATGCGCTCTCGCCCAAGGGTCCGCTTAAGATGTATTGCGAGCGCGCGACGCCAGAGACGGTGGCGGCGTGTATCGCCACCATGCTCCTCTATTCGGTGAATATGTTCGCGCGCGACGAGATGACCAACAACGAGAGCGAAATGATCCCGCTGCTGGCGCATCTGGCGGGTGTCAAGCCTATGCAGGTGATGCTCCGGCGCGACGCGCTGCGCAAGGCGCCCCGCTCCGAGGAGTGGATGGTGCTGACGTGGCTCGCGAAAGATCTTGGCGCCGAGCCGCCGAAGTACGACGCCGAGCTTGAGCGCGCCTTTGGATACAACTATCTGTCGTACATCGCTCAGTACCGGCCGACGCTCGAACGCGAGATGGCCGCGGCTGACGCGGAGTGAAGTTCAGGAGCTCAAGATGAAAGATCTCGAAGGGCGCGGAGTTATCGTCACCGGTGCGACGCGCGGAATAGGGCGCGCGATCGCGCTTGAAGTCGCGCGGCGCGGCGCCAATGTGTCATTCAACTACGTCAAGAGCGATGGGCCCGCGGCTGCGCTCAAGGACGAAATCGAAAAACTCGGCGTCAAGGCGCTCTCCTACAAGGTTGATGTCGGCGATCTAAAGGCCGTGCGCGAGATGGTGAACGCAACCAAGAAGGAATTCGGGCAAATCGACGGGTTGGTCAACAACGCCGGTATGACGCGCGATAAAGTGTTCGTGATGATGTCGGAAGAGGACTGGAACGAGGTCATCCGGGTCAATCTGACCGGTGCGTTCAATTTCGCGCGCGCGGCCGCGTTCATGATGATGAAGGCGAAGCGCGGCTCGATCCTCAATATCACCTCGGTCAGCGGTCTTATAGGACTCCCCGGCCAAGCGAACTATTCGGCGGCCAAGGCGGGACTCATAGGTCTTACAAAGTCAGTCGCGAAAGAAGTAGGGCGGCTAGGTGTCCGCGTCAACGCTCTAGCACTGGGATTCATAGAAACCGACATGACCGCATCGCTGCCCGACGAGAATCGAACACAAGCACTAGCAATGATTCCGCTCGGCCGCTTCGGCAAAGTCCAGGACGTAGTGCCTATTGCCGCATTCCTGCTCACTGACGCGGCGTCTTACATAACAGGCGCAGTAATCCAGGTGGACGGCGGCCTCGCGATGTAGTCTGCAACCCTGTACTTTCGCACCTTTTGAAGTGCAAAACGATCTGTCCGGTAAAAATTCCTCGCCAAACCGTAATTCCGCTTGACAAAACATGCCGCGCCGCGCGGAATTACTCGGGTGGGGAGAGGTGCTCGTTTGCCGGCGGCAATCCGATATTTTGCCAATGGAATGGTGAAGCTGTCGGTGCTGGCCGCGCTCGCTCTTCTGATTGTGGCCGTTGTCATCCTGACGGTTGGACATTCGCTTCACGCGAGCACCAACACGATAACCGTCAATTCGCTGCTCGATCCGGGAACGCCCGCCGATCATCTGTGCAGCCTGCGCGAGGCGATTTCCAACGCCAACGCGGAGGCCGATACGACCATGGGCGATTGCGCGGCCGGCACCGGCAACGACACGATTACCTTCAACCTCAGCGGGACGATCGCGCTCGGGAGCGGACTCCCCTCGATTCTGCACACTCTCGAAATCGATGGCGGCATCCAAACGATCACAATCGACGGTGGCAGCGCGAATCCCATCTTCACCAACTCCTCCGGCACGCTCACCCTCAACAACCTGACAATTGCCCACGGCCTAACGAGCGCAAGTGGCGGTGGCGTCAATAACAGCAGCGCGCTGACCGTCATGAACTCCACCTTTCTTGGGAACAGCGCCATGACCGCTGGCGGCGGCGTCAACAACAGCGGCACGCTGACCGTCATGAACTCCACCTTTCTCGGGAACACGGCCACGACCGCTGGCGGCGCCATCTTCAATGCCGCCGCCGGCACGCTGAGCGTTACCAACTGCACTTTTTCAGGCAATGTTTCAGCCGGAGGCGGCGCCATCCACAGCGACCACCTTGGGACCGTGACCAGCAGCACTTTCTCGGGCAATAACGCGGGCGTTTCGGGTGCCGGCGCGGCGGTCCTGGCCAACAACACCACGTTTCAGGTGACGAATTCGATTCTCGCGGGCAGCACCGGGGCGAACTGTGGTGTGCCCAACGCCGGCGTCATCGGGAACGGCGGCGACAATATCTCCGACGATAGTTCGTGCGCCTTTGGGAACACCCCCGCTGCCAACGGCGATACCATCGGCGACAGTGTCAACCCACTGCTGGATATCAACGGCCTGCAGAATAATGGCGGGCCGACCGACACGATCGCATTACAGCCGACCAGCCCGGCGGTGAACGCAGTCCCGATTAAGAATTGTCCCGCGACCGATCAGCGTGGCGATCCGCGGCCCGATCCTGCCGATAGCAGCGGCGCATGCGACATCGGCGCGTTCGAATCGATCGACGCCACCGCGACGCCGACCGCGAGCGCCACGCCAACCGTCACGGCAACCGCGACCTTGAGCGCATCGCCCACCACCACCGCCACCGCGACCGACACAACGACGGCCACCGCGACGGCTACGGCGACGCCGACTATCTCCGCCACTTCAACCGCCACGGCGACCGCCACGCCGACCGCCTCCGCGACCGCGACCGACACCTCGACAGCAACTGCGACATTGACGGCGACCGCGACCAATACTGCGACCGCGACCGACACCTCGACGGCAACTGCGACAGTGACGGCGACCGCGACCGATACTGCGACCGCGACCGCAACTACGACCTCGACTCCGACCGCCACGGCGACTCCCAAGCCGCCGCCGATCAAACTTACCATCTCGCCGAAATCGCTGAGCTTCGGAACCGTCGGTACCGGAAATGCTCCAATCAAATTCGTTACGTTGCACAACAAGAGCAAGACGAACGATCTCGTGACGAACCCGCAGGTCGCCGGACAATTCTTCAGCATGGCAAGCGATGGCTGCGTGGCCGGAGTGCCGCCGGGCGGAATGTGCCAGCTCGGCGTGAGCTTTGCTCCACTGGCGGCGGGCAAGAGCTTCACTGGAAATCTGACGTTCACGGATCAATCGAAGAAAAGCAGCCACAAGATTGCGCTCAAGGGTAAAGGTGTCAGTACGCGCACGCCGACGCCGACCGCGACCCCATCCGTGACCGCAACAGCGACCGCTACCGCAACCTCGACGCCATCGGTAACGGCCACGACGACCACCTCTGCCACCCCGACGCCATCGGTGACCGCCACGACGACCACCTCCGCCACCCCGACGCCTTCGGTAACCGCCACGACGACCGCGACGATCACCTCAACCGCCAGCATCACTCCCACCGCGACTGCTACCGCAACGACGCTCGGGACGGCGACTCCGACCGCCACATCGACGGCCATATATTCGCTCACGGGCATTTCCGAATCGGTGTCGGGCTTTGTCGATTTGAACAACCCTGGCGCAACACCCAACCCGGTTCAGACTATGCAGGCAGTCGCGGTTTCGACGGCCTCATTCACCAACAGCGTCAGCGTGAGCGATACGAATGTCGATATATCGGGTTCGGCATCGGCCTCGCAGAGCTCCCAGGCCAACGGCTCGACGATTTCCGCCGATGAATCCGCCGCCGCCGCCGCGGACCTCTCGTTGTGTCCCGGGGCAACTCCTATGTGCAGTGCGGAGAACCAGGGTGATACGAATTTCAAAGTTGATTTTTGCATCGCGTCGGACACGACCTATGCGCTGAGCGGTTCGGTACAGGCGGGCGCGAGTGAGGATATGGGTAACATCTCTGCCACGGGAGTTGTGAGCATCGAAAACCTCACGACGTCGAGCTTCATCGTCAACGAGCAGGTCACCAATGGCCAAAACGTTCCAATCTCGATGAGCCTGCCTTTGACCGCAGGATGCTACGAAATTGTCGTCGAGGTTTTTGCCGATGCTTTTTCCAGTGGAACGGGCTCCGGAAACGCGTCATCGAGCTGCAACATCCTGTTGAGTCCGCAGTAGCATCGCGGAATCGATCAAGGACCTTTTTTCTTGTTCCCCTTCCTGCTCGAGAAAAGGGGAACAATCGCAGAAAAAAGGATCAGTGGCGCCAGGAGTGCGCGCAGTTCAGGATGTCGATTTGTGTTCCGCTTTCTACCGCGCGGTATCTCTCAAAAAAACTCGCGTCGATTTGCTTGAGCGCTGGCGGTTCGCGCCGGCGCCATCGATTGCACGCGCCCGGGCCGCCGTTGTAGCCGGCGTACGCCGAGCGCGCCAGATGGCTCGAAATCAGCACCGGGTCGAACTTCGGTTGCGAGATGGCAGCGAACTGCATCATGCGCGCGAGGATCTCGCATCCAGCACCTGCATTGTAGAGCACGTCCCATTTTAACCGCTCGATGTCGTAGAATCCCCGCCAGACGTGCTTGTTCACCTGCATCAGGCCGATGTCGCCAGTGGCGGACTCGAGCCATCGGACGCGATCGCCGACCATCACGAATTGCCGCCAGCAGCTTTCCTGCCACGCGGTGCTCGACACCAGCGTGACATAAACGCGGCCGTTGTCGGTATCGAGGGCGTCCATACCAGCGGTGACCTGGCTGAGTTGGTAGGCAGCGCTGAGATTGAGCAGCAGGCCCATGTCGTGGCGATAGGCGTCAGCATTTTCTTCGTTGGCGACGAGACGGTAGAGGCGGTCAGCGACATCCTGCAGGCGGTTTATCTGCAGGTGCCCGGCATCTTCGGCAGCGTCCGCATCGGCGATGGAGAAGACCCCAAGCAACCTAACCCCTAACCCCTCTTTTCGGGCCCATCGATGGAAGGGGGACAATCGCGCACTGGGTCCGTGCGACGGCGCTGGATTCGCAGGGTTCACGGGCGCGGCGGGTGCCGATGGCGGCACGTCCTCCTCTTCGATCGGGTGGCGACTCCGCGGCGGCTCGGGCACTGAAAAAAGTTTCTTCATGTCGCGATCTTCGCCGTAGTTGAATTGAAGCGGATCGCCGGTCGCGCCCGGCGCCATGATGTGCGCGAGGCGGCGAAGGTCGGCCGCCGAGATGCGCATGCCGAGCGCGGGCGCGGCCTGGTCGAGCGCAAACAGCGCGTCGCCGGCCGAGATGAACGACATGAATTCGAGCGCGTGCGTGCCGAGCATCCCGCGCCGCGCGGCCGCGCGCACCGCGTCGTGCAACTGCGTCCATTCGTCGAGGAATATAAGGCGTACCGGATCGGGTCCGGCGGCAGCCGACGGATTATTCAGCGCCTGCACGAGGCGGTAGCGGCTATCGAGCAGGATTTGCAGCAACTGCTCGCGGAACTGCTGGTCGCCGACCGAATCGCCAAGCTGCTCGATCGAGAAAACCAGGAACGCATCCCACTGATCGAGCGTGTCCTGGAAGGCTTTGAGTTCGGCCGGCGTGGTCGAGGCCGCGCCGGGATTCGCGGCAGGAGCAGGCACGTCGGGGACCGTCATCACGAGCGTGACGCGGACGCCGTCGTCGAGCGCGACGATATTCGGCTCGGCGGTGAGACTCGCGATTGCGGTGCGGAGGCGGTCCGCGGCGTCGGCAGGAATCGAATCGGTAACCATCGCGGCCAGCTGCTTAACTGAGGGATTCAGATCGTAAGAAAAATCGTTGAGCCGCGGAATCAGATAGCCCTTGATCAGGTCGAAGCCCTGGCTGACGATCTGCGACTTCTGATGCGCCGCGTCATAGACATTCAAATCGGTGAAATGAAATTTGAGTTGGAGGCCCGGCGCGATGTACGGGACGCCGAGTGCCTCGACGATGCCGCTCCACTGGATGGCGCCAACGCATTGCGAGCCCATCGCGACGCCGAGCCCGAGACTGTTGGCGGTCTCGAGTTTTACCGTTGCAGCGCCGCCCGCAGTCGCGCGCGAGAACTCGGGATTTTCAGCATAGAGAAACTGGCACTCGTCGAGGCCGTTCCAAAGCTGAGCGCGTCCCCCGGGCGCGGTGTAAAGTTTGCGCTTGAGCGCCTCGCGCAGAGTGAGGTAGTCGATGGTCATCGGAATGTGGACCTGCGCCGCGCCCGCGGGAGTTGCAGCGAAAATGGCCGCGATCGCTGCGACGATTATCCACAACCTTACCGCGGATCTCTTCCTTCGAGGGGAGTGGAACAATCGAGAAGAGCAGTCAGATCGGTCGGGTATATTCATGAATTGGTGGTTTTGGTTACCAAGGCGACTCGCTCGCGCACGCACTGCTGTCACGAGTCAACTATTATGGCAACTCTGTTTGTCCTTGAAAGCGGTCGCCGCGGTTATGATAATCAATTCTAGAACAATCACCGGAAATTCTGGGTAAGCCCGATGAGTACTGAACGTCAGGCAGACTTTTACGAAGCGGAACCGCCTCAGGCGTCGCGCGAACTGGCGAAGCTGCGTGCGATCAGCGGCTACCATCCGCCGTTCGAAATCGTGCGGCGGCGTGTGATCGACGACGTTAACGAGGGCCGGATGACGGTCGATGCGACGCTCATAATCCGCATCGGCGATGTCGAGGAAACCGAGGCCGCATCGGGCGTCGGCGTGTTGCATGCGCTCGACGTGGCGCTGCGCAAGGCCCTGCTCAAATATTTTCCGTACCTCGAGCCGGTGAAAGTGATCGAAACCTACCAGCACGCGACCGGCGCCTCGACCGAGGCCGACGTCGTGTCAGTGAAGAAATTTGCCGACGGCGATCTGGTGTGGACGACACTGGCGAAATCGTCGAACACCATCGAGTCGGCATGGGCGTCGCTGCTCGACGGTTACGAATGGCGAATCGTCCAGGAGAATGCGCGTCTGCGCCGAATCAACGCGAATCCAAGGTTGTCGAATCGCTGATTGTGGCGAAGCGTTGATGCGGGCGATGGTTAATCCATGAGCGCAGACGGGCAAGCGGCGAGCGTCGGCAAGGCATCGGCGGGCAAGCTCGCGATCCTGTACGACGGATCCTGCGAGATGTGCCGCGCGAGTCTCGATGGAATCCGCCAGTTCGACAACTCGGGAAAAATGGAGCCGCTCGATCTTCATCAGGAAGAAGTGCGCGCGAAATTTCCCGAATTAAAGCTCGAGAACGTGCTCGAAGAATTGCACGCGGTGGACGAGAACGGGCGTGTGTATCGCGGCGCGCGAGCGATCAACGAAATCCTCCGGCGGCAGAAGGGCCTCAAGGGCTACCTCGCGTACCTGTGGTACATTCCGGGCTACGCGTGGGTCGCGGACCGGCAGTACAAGCGGATCGCGGCGTCGCGCTGTGCCCGCGACTCGCGCGGCCGGTTGAAGGGGCAGCCAGCCGCAGATCGATAGCTGGCTCTTCACGAAGTCTCGCAACTCTGTTTTAACATTGGGTGCAGGGGTCGCCCCTGCTAAGCTTGACGCCTGCACTCGTGAAACCATTCTACATTTTCAATTCTCTGAACCGCGCGGTCGAGGAGTTCCAGCCGCAGAATCCGCCCGAGGTCACGCTCTATTCTTGCGGCCCGACGGTCTATTTGCCGCAGCATCTTGGCAATCTCCGCGCCTACGTCTTCGTTGACAGCATTCGCCGCACGCTGGAGTTCAACGGCTACCAGGTGCGCCATGTGATGAACGTGACGGATGTCGGGCACCTGACGAGCGACGAGGACGCCGGCGAGGACAAAGTCGAGAAGACCGCACGCGCGCAGGGTAAATCGCCACTCGAAGTCGCAAATTATTATCTCGAACAGTTCCAGCGCGATTGCGCGGCGCTGAATCTCGAGCCGCCGGACGTGTTGTCGCGCGCGACGGATCACGTCGGCGATATGATCGCGCTCACGAAAAGAATCATCGACGCCGGCGTTGCCTACGTCACCAAAAGCGGCGTGTACTTCGACGTAGAGCGGTATCGCGGAGAGAACCGTCTCGGCAGGCTCTCGCGCCAGAGCCTCGACGAGCAGAACGCTGCGCAGCGCCTCGAGCATTCTGCCGACAAGCGCAGCCCGCACGATTTCACGCTGTGGGTACTCGGCCAGCCCGACCATCTGATGCAATGGGACAGTCCGTGGGGGCGCGGCTACCCCGGATGGCATATCGAGTGCTCCGCGATGGCGATGAAATATCTGGGCGAGACTATCGACATCCACACCGGCGGCATCGACCACATCCCGGTGCATCACGAGAACGAAATCGCGCAGTCGGAAAGCGCCACGCACAAAGCGTTCGCGCGGTACTTCGTGCACAATGCGTTCCTGCTCGGCAAGGAGGGGACCAAGATCAGCAAGAGCGCGGGCAAGTTCCCGCTGCTGAGCGATCTAGCGGCGGCGGGAATCGATCCGCTGGCGTTCCGGATTTTCTGTTACGGCGCGAAATACCGTTCCGAGATTGCATTCAACGACGATTCGATTCGCGCGTCGCAGAGCAATCTCGATTATTTTCGCGAGTTCGCCCGCAGCGTGCCCGACGATGCGGCGGCCGATGGCGTCGAGGCGGCGGGATGGGCAGCGGAATACTACGAGCGGTTTCACGACGCAATCAACAACGATCTGAACACCCCGCAGGCGCTCGCGGTGGCTCTGGAACTGATCGCGGAAGCATACCGGCGCAAGGATTTTCGCGCATGGCCAACGCTGGTGATGCTCGACACGATGCTCGGACTCGATTTGCAAAAGCATCGCGAGTCTGCGCGCACGAGCTCGATCGAGCCGGACGTGCAGCAACTGATCGACAATCGAACGGCGGCGCGCAAGGCGAAGGACTTCATCCTCGCCGACGAGTTGCGCAAGGAAATCGAGCGGCGCGGCTACGAGGTCAAGGACAATCGCGACGGCACCGCGACTTACCAGCGCCGCTCCTGACGGGATTTCGGCCCGCAGATTCGCCTTGAATGCTTGCGCGAAAGTCTCTTAGAATCGCGGCTTGACGCATCGAATAGTCTGCCCAGAAGGAACCGATGGGGATTGAGTTAAAGAAGTTCGACACCAGGCTGCAGGCCGAGGGTCCCGAGGTAAAGCATCTCGACCCGGCCGCGGCACCGTTCTACCTGCCGATTGGCGACGAAGTGGAAATATTCACCGCCGCCTACAAAGCGCGACTCCCGCTGCTGCTCAAGGGTCCGACCGGATGCGGCAAGACGCGCTTCGTCGAGCACATGGCGCATCAATTGTCGTCGCTCGCCAACGGCCCCAACGAGCTGATCACAGTCGCGTGCCACGAGGATCTCACGGGCAGCGACCTGGTCGGACGTTTCCTTATACAGGCCGACGAGACGGTCTGGGTTGACGGCCCATTGACGCAGGCGGTGCGGCGCGGCGCGATTTGCTATCTCGACGAAGTGGTCGAGGCCCGCAAGGACACGACCGTGCTGATACATCCGTTGTCGGATCACCGGCGCATTCTGCCAATCGAAAAGCGCGGTGAGACGATCGAGGCGCACGAGGGATTTCTGCTGGTGATTTCGTACAATCCCGGCTACCAGAGCATCCAGAAAAATTTGAAGCACTCGACCCGCCAACGCTTCGTTACGATCGAGTTCACCTATCCGCCAGCCGACAAGGAAGTCGAGATTATCGCGCACGAGGCGGGCGTCGAGCAGGATATCGCGCACCAACTCGCGGTGCTGGGGGAGAAGGTGCGCCATCTGAAGGCGTCGGGATTGGAAGAGGGCGTCTCGACCCGCCTACTGATCTACGCCGGCGAACTGATCCGCCAGGGGATTGCGCCACGGCGCGCGGCGACGGTCGCGGTCACCTGGTCGCTCACCGACGAAGCGGACAGCAAGCGCGCGATCGACGAAGTAGTCAAAGCGATCTTTCCATAAGTTGCGGCAAGATTCGTGAAGCGGCGCGAATAACACCTACAACTCAGCGAGGTCGCGTAAATGAGGGTTTCCGCAAAGTTCAAAATGCTCCTGGCTGTGGCCGCAACGCTCGCGATGGTCACCGCAGGCTCATCCGCGCGCGCGCAGGACTTGTCCGCCGGGGTTCAGTCGCAGACCGGACCGCGGCTGGATTTTCCGGCCGGGCTGGCGACCGACGGGCGCGCGGTGTACGTCGCGAACAGCCGCAACAATACAGTCGAGGCGATCGACCCGGCGTCGAAGTCGCTGCGAATCGTTGCCGGCAAGCTGTTCCAGCAAGGCAGCAACGACGGCACCGGCGATTCGGCTCGCTTCAACAGCCCTGATGGCATGACGATCAACGGGCAGAATCTCTATCTTTGCGACACCAACAATTCTGACATCCGCCAGGTCAGCGTCAGTGGGACGGTTACCACCGTTGCGGGGACGGCGAATATCGCGGGCACCGAGGACGGCACCGGCTCTGCCGCGCACTTCAACCTGCCGACGCAGATCGCGACCGACGGCACCTCGCTCTACGTGGCCGACAGCGGCAACAACTCGATCAGGCGCATCACGCTCGCCGACTTCAAGGTCAAGACGATCGCCGGACAGTCGGGCACGTCGGGCAAGACTGAGGGCGGCGCCGACAAGTCGCTGTTCGCCGGCCCTCGCGGAGTCGCAGTCGACAAGAAAGCGATCTACGTCGCGGATACCGGCAATGACGTGATCCGCATGATCGATCTCTCGTCGCTGCAGACCAGCACGCTCGCGGGCACCGGCGAGGAAGGCGACAAAGACGGCCCCGCGAACGAGGCGCAGTTCAACAACCCAGGTGCGATATGCACCGACGGCGCATTTCTGTACGTGCTCGACGCCGACAATCATTCGGTTCGCAAGATCGATCTCGCTGCCAAAACCGTGACCAAGCTGACGCTCGTCAACGGCCACATCGGCTCCGGTTGCGCGCTCACCAGCGACGGCAAGCAACTTTACTTCTCGGACACCACCGAAAACGCCGTCGAGGTTGTCGATACGAGCAGCGGAAACGTCACCACGCTCTTTCCTCCGGGGCAGTAAACCTGCCCGACGGCATCGCGTCTTGATCGATCTGCGCAGCGACACCGTTACCTTGCCGACGCCCGAGATGCGCGAGGCGATCGCGCGCGCCGAGCTGGGTGACGATGTTTACGGCGAAGACCCTAGCGTCAACCGGCTCGAGGCGATGGCGGCGTCGATGATGGGCAAGGACGCAGCGCTGCTCGTGCCGAGCGGCACGATGGGCAACCTGGCCGCGATGCTGACCCACTGCCCGCGCGGCACCAAGGCAATAGTCGGCTCGCAGTCGCACACAAATCTTTACGAAGCGGGCGGCGCGTCGGCTCTGGGAGGCATCGTGCTGACCACCGTTGCCAACACCGAAGACGGCGAGCTCGACACGCACGAACTCGCGCGCGAGCTTGGGACGCCGGCCGATGATCATTTCGCGCAGCCGTCGGTGGTGGTGATTGAGAACACGCACAACCGATGCGGTGGCGCGCCGATCAAGCTGTCGCACATGGCCGAGGTCTCGGCGGCGGCGCATCGCAGAAAAATTCCCTTGCATCTCGACGGTGCCCGGATCTTCAACGCGGGGCTCGCGCTCGAGACGACGCCGAAGGAAATCGCGAGTCACACGGACACGGTGTCGTTCTGTCTGTCGAAAGGCCTCGGATGTCCAATCGGCTCGCTCTTGTGCGGCAGCCGCGAGTTTATCGCTCGTGCGCATCGAACGCGCAAAGTGCTCGGCGGCGGAATGCGGCAGGCGGGAATAATCGCGGCGGCCGGAATCGTCGCGCTGACCACCATGGTCGATCGGCTGGCCGAGGATCATCAGAATGCGCGCGCGCTGGCGCAGGGATTCGCGCTGGTCGCCGGACTAAACGTGCGGGCGGTTAAAAATCGCACCAACATGGTCGTCTTCGACGTGGACGGCGACGCGGACGCATCTGGCCGCTTCGCCGCGGCGATGAAGGAGCGCGGCGTGCTCATCTCGCCGCGCGAGGCGACCTCGTTCCGCGCGGTGACTCACAATGGAATTTCGCGCGCCGATATCGATCGAGCGGTCGCCGCGGCTGCGCAAGCCGCCGGCGAAGTTTTCGGCGACTGATGGATTCACTCGATTCGATTTTTTCTTTGCGCGGACATCGCGGACTCGTCACCGGCGCGTCGTCCGGGCTGGGAGTCGAATGCGCGAAGGCTCTGGCGATCGCGGGCGCCGACGTTGCACTCGTCGCGCGACGCAAAGACCGCGTCACGCAAATCGCAGCAGATTTGGCAAAGGCGCACGGCGTCAAGGCTGTTGGAATCGGCGCCGACGTGACGCGCGACCCCGACCTCGATCGCGTCATGGCCGAAACGTCCGCCGCGATTGGCGACGTCGACATCCTGGTGAACAACGCGGGCGTGTCGCCCACCGGGCGTGCCGAGAGTTTCAAGCGCGAGGCATGGGACGAAGCAATCGCGGTGAATCTGACCGCGCCCATGATGCTCGCGCAGCGCGTCGCGCGCCGCCTTATCGAGACCAAACAGCCCGGGCGGATCATCAACATGGTTTCGATCTACGCGTCGGTTGCGAGTTCGGTGTACCGGCTGTCGGCATACGCGGCGACCAAGGCGGCGTTGGCGAATCTGACGCGCCAGCTCGCCGTCGAATGGGCCGGCTACGGAATTCTGGTCAACGCGATCGCGCCCGGATGGATTCCTACCGAGGCAACCGAAGGCGGAATCGCAAAACCGGCGAACAAGGAGCGGATGGAAGCGTTCACGCCGATGAAGCGGCTCGGCCTCCCGCATGAGATTCGCGGCGCAGTGATCTTCCTTGCCAGTCCCGCTTCAAGCTACGTTACGGGTTCCGTGATTTCGGTGGACGGCGGATACCAGGCGTGGTGAACGGCACCGGGCTAAGAGCGCAAATGTTCCGGCGCAAGCCGGCTGCCGCCTTGATGGCGGAGGCGGAGTCGCGCTCGGGCGGACTCAAACGGGCTCTGGGAGCGCTCGATCTCACGCTGTTGGGAATCGGCGCGATCGTCGGTGCGGGAATTTTCGTGCTGACCGGCGTCGCCGCCGCGCGATACGCCGGCCCCGCGATTGTGTTGTCATTCGTGGTGTCGGGATTCGCGTGCGCGATGGCTGCGCTGTGTTACGCGGAGTTCGCCGCGATGATCCCCGTCGCCGGCAGCGCGTATTCATATTCGTACGCGACGATGGGCGAGCTGGTCGGCTGGATCATCGGATGGGACCTCGTGCTCGAATACGCGGTCGGCGCGGCCGCCGTCGCGGTAGGATGGTCGGGCTACCTCACCGTCATTTTGCACGGGCTGGGGATTCATTTGCCCATCGCAATAACCAACGCACCCGGCTCTGTTCCCGGCGCGGTCATCAATCTGCCCGCGCTGCTCATCGTGATGCTGATCACCTACGTGCTGTACATCGGCATCTCGGAGAGCGCGCGAATCAATTCGATCATCGTCGGGATCAAACTCGTCGTGATCGCCGCCGTGATTATCGTCGGCGCGTTCTTCGTCAGGCCGGCGAACTGGAGTCCATTCGCGCCGATGGGATGGTCCGGAGTGATGAAGGGAGCGGCCGTGATTTTCTTTGCGTACATCGGATTCGACGCAGTCTCGACGGCGGCGGAAGAGGTCGTCGAGCCGAATCGCGACCTGCCGCTCGGCATCCTCGGCTCGCTGTTTGTATGCACTCTTCTCTACATACTGGTCGCCGGCGTATTGACCGGGATGGTGCCGGCGCACCTGATCGATGTGAACGCGCCGCTGGCGTCGGCCTTCGTGCTGCGCGGGATGCATGCGTTGTCCGGATTTATCTCGCTCGGCGCGGTTGCCGGCCTGACTTCGGTGCTGCTGGTGCTGATGCTCGGGCAGTCGCGGGTATTTTTCGCGGTGTCGCGCGACGGCCTGCTGCCGCCTGCCTTCAGCAAGATACATCCGAAGTATCGCACGCCGTACATACCGACGACGCTGACCGGATTCGCAGTTGGAATCACGGCGGCGTTCCTGCCGATCCAGGAAATCGCCGAGCTGACGAATATAGGCACGCTGTTCGCCTTCGTCCTCGTCTGCTTCGGCGTGTGGATTCTGCGACGCGTCGAGCCGGATCTGAAACGTCCGTTCCGCACGCCGCTGGTGCCGTTGGTGCCCATCCTGGGCGTCGTCTTCTGCCTCTACCTGATGGCGAGTCTGCCGGTCGTAACGTGGATTCGTTTTTTCGTGTGGCTGGTGATCGGTCTCGTCATCTATTTCAGCTACGGCCGCTTCCACAGCAAAGTGCAGCACAACGTCGTCGATAAGGCCGCCGCGTCAGGAAGTTAACGGGCACCCTCCGCTCCTATTCCCTCGCCCCACGAGGGGAGAGGGTTAGGTCGAGGGACAATTGTGCGGCGCGATTGTGTATTGCGCCGCACATGCTGCCTCAGATGCTTGCCTGAGTGTTGTAGAGTCGCGCATAGGCGCCGCCCGACGAGACCAGCTCAGAATGCCTGCCTTCTTCGGCGATCCCATCCTCCGTCAGCACTACAATTCTGGCCGCGTTCCTGACCGTCGATAGCCTGTGCGCAATGATCAGCGTCGTCCGATTGCGCGCGAGCCGGTGCAGAGACTCCTGCACCGCTCGTTCGCTTTCATTGTCGAGCGCGCTGGTCGCCTCGTCGAAAATCAGGATTGGCGGGTTTTTGAGAAAGACGCGGGCGATGCTGAGCCGCTGCTTTTGCCCGCCCGACAGCTTCACGCCGCGTTCGCCGATCTCCGAATCGTATCTGTTCGGCAGCGCCATGATGAAGTCGTGCGCATGCGCCTGTTTCGCGGCCTCGATGATCTCGTCGAGGCTCGCGTCGGGCTTGCCATAGCGGAGATTCTCCGCGACCGTTCCTGCGAACAAATACACGTCTTGCTGCACGATGCCGATATTTCGCCGCAAGGAACGCGGCCGGACATCTCGTACGTTCTTGCCATCGATTAAGATGTCGCCCTCGGTCGCGTCATAGAAGCGCGGGATTAGCGAGCAGAGCGTGGTCTTGCCGACGCCCGAAGCGCCTACCAGCGCGACCAACTCGCCGGCTCTTATCACCAGAGATAAGTCCTTCAGCACGAAGGGCGAGTCGCACGCGTATCGGAAGCTTACGTTGCGGAAGGTTATTTCTCCACGCACCTGCGTCAGCTCCGCGGCGCCCGCTTGGTCGGGCATGTCCCGCTCCATCTGCAGCATCTCAAAGAACCGGTCAAAACCGGTGCTCCCTTCCTGGTAGAGCCGCGCGAGATTCACCATTCGGCGGATTGGGTCAACCAGCACCGCTACACACATCAGGAAGGTAAGCAGGTCGGCGAGGTCGAGCGCTCCCCGCGCGATGCCTGCCGCGCCGAACACGATCACGGCAATGGTGACGAGCTGTGTGAACGCGGCCATTCCGCCGGAGAACCATGCCTCGCTCCGGTAGCCCTCGCTCCTGCTCGCGAGAAAGCGATCATTCTCAAAGTTGAAGCGCGCGGTCTCGAACGCTTCGTTGGTAAAGGTTTTAACCACCCGGATCCCGGCGAGCGAATCCTCGACGCGCGCATTGATGTCGCTGATGCGGTCTTTGCTCAATCTGAGTGCGGCAATCATGCGACGACTGAAATGCAGCGCGAAGAGCAACATCGCGGGCAGAAAGCACAGCACGATCAGCGTGAGCGTCCGGTCGATATGCGCGAGGATGACCAGCACCCCGGTCAGTTCCAGGGCCGCGATCGCGAGATCCTCCGGTCCGTGATGATAAAGCTCGGCCAGTGTGAATAGATCGTTGGTGATCCGAGCCATGAGCTGCCCGGTTCGCTGCCGGTCGTAAAAGCTGAACGATAATTTCTGGTAATGCTCGAACAGCTCTCGGCGCATGTCGCGTTCCATCTTCGCGCCCATCACGTGTCCCTGAAAATCGACGAACAACGTGCATACGGCCTGGAGTGCGACCAGCGCGAGCATGACCACGCCCAAGCCGTAGATCTTGTGGAGCGCGCCGGGCGCGCCCTCCTTTACCAGCAGGTTCTTGGTGATGAAATTCGCGCAGACCGGCAGCAGCAATGCCGCCGCCGATATGATGACGGCGCAGAGAAGGTCTGCGAGAAGCAGCCCTCGATATGGCCTGTAGTATGAAAGGAACTTTCTGGCTCGTGAGCCCGCGAATCGAGTCGCGGCTCGCTCGGCCAGTTTTATTTTATCGGCGCCTACGCGCCCCGAATCCCGGGAATGTAGCGTTCGCATGAAACACCTTGTCCTTCTGATGGGTTAAAACCGCTCTCTGAATGGACATGGACGTTGTCATTTTCGCTCTCCCGAGTTCGGTAGCTGAATCAAACCAACGTATCACACTGTTGGCCGCGCAGGGCAAGCGCCGCATAGCCGCGGCACTAAATCGTATTCAGGCGCGAACCGGTGAGTTTGACTCGTCGTTTATAGAGCGGTGGCAGCAGCAATGTAATCGCATCTCTTACTATCTCGACGGAGCCGGGAAGATGGCCCGCGTATTCTCCATCAACCTGCATGTAGACGCGAGCATCCCGGACCGGAGAGACGTGGAGTTTACGAGTGCGCAGGATGCGCACCCCTTGCATGCCTTGCAGGCGGTTCCTCACTACGCCGGCGAAGTACCGCAAATAGCGCACCGAATTTTGCCCCTCGAGCAGCACCACCTCGAATTGGTCATCGAACAGCGAAGTATCGCGCGCGATCTCCAGATCGCCGCCATAGTTCCGCACCTTGCTCACGAGTGCGAACGAGCAGCGGTAGTCGTGGTCGTCAATTTTTACCGAAAACTCTTCCAAGCGGCGGCCCATGAGGCTGAAAGCAGCTATCCAGTAGGCGATCTTGCCCAGATTGGTCTTCAGCGGCGCGCTGAGGTTGTAGATAATGCGGGCGTCGAGCCCGATGCCCGCCATCAGGAGGAAATGCCGCCTGGCTGGGCTGCCGTTGTTGAAATCGAGGCGGCCCACCGAAATCCGTTCCGGTGTGTAAGTGAGGAGATCGCGGGCTGCCGTGTCCAGGTTGGAACTCATACCGGTTTCCATCGCAAGCACGTTGGCTGTACCGGCAGGCAGGATTCCGAGAGGCACCGCAGAGTGCACCATTCCTTCGGCGACTTCGTTGATAGTGCCGTCTCCGCCCGCGGCTACGATCAAACCAACACCATCGGCGACCCAGCCGCGCGCCAGGGCGACGGCAGCACCCGGACCGGAAGTAGGGACCAGGGTGGCTACGTAGCCTGCCTCTGTGAGAATACGCCCGGCGCGTTCAAGCCGTTCAGAGCCTCTGCTCTTCAGCTTCCCCGCATGGGGATTGTAGATGATGACGCAAGTTTTCGTGCGCTACTGTCCGGCGCGGTCGGCTGCTCTCTGAGCGGCTGCGGCCGCTGCGGCGGCGGCTGCATGGGTCTGCGCGGTTTTTTCCATCGCGGCTTTGCGCTGCTCGCCGTGGGCGAGGTTCTGCCTCATCTGCGCCGCGCCTGCCGCGCCGAGGTTCTGCGTTTCCCACTTGGGCTTTGAAACCGACACCCACTGCCGGTTCTCGAGCGCGTAAGTGAAGACCAGGTACTTCAGGTTGCCGGTGGCAAGGCCCTTGGCCGTCCCCGGTTTAACGGGATTGTATTCGACGCCGCCGAGCTTGCAGCTCACGACCAGGTGATTGTGCGGGCCGTAGGTCGGCAAGTATTCGAATTTCTGCAGGAGGTCGATGTACACCTGGCCCTTAGCTTTCTTTTGATCCTGCTCATCAAAGTAGGGACCGGTCACGTCCGAGAGTTTGTCCTCGAGCGACTGCTGTAGCGCTGGCGTCAAATCTTTTTGTGCGCGCGCATGCTGCAAATCATAGGCGTGTGCCAGCGTTGCATTCAGCGGAAAAAAGAGCGCGGCCGCAAGGGCGACCGCGCTGAGGATCTTGAGATTTTTCATAACGTCCCGGTCATCATCATAATAGACGATTGACCGGGCGCAAATATTTACGGAGTCGAACCGCTACCGCTCAACCCACGCCCGAACGACGCGACCTGCGACTGCCATTGGTCGCCGAAGGCGAGGATCAGCACCTGCTGGTTGATGTGCGCGTCCTTGGTCAGCGACTTCATCGAGCCGCCACCCGCCGACGCCAGCACTTTGTACGCCGCCTGTGTCTGCCGGTAGAACTCCGGCAGCGGCGAGATCTTCGGCGGCTCCTCGCGATGCACCTTCAGCCAG
>NZ_DATDGQ010000075.1:0-2594 GCF_036522015.1 Binatus sp. (SeqCode) | reverse complement strand
GGACGTTACCGTGCGCGTGCCGGCCGGCGGCAAACTCGCGATCGTCGGGCGCACCGGCTCCGGAAAATCCACGATGGTGAAGCTGCTGACCCGCCTTATCGAGCCAACCGACGGGCGCGTACTGCTCGACGGCAAGGATATTCGCGACCTGCCGCTGCATTCGCTGCGCAAGACGCTCGGCGTGGTGCCGCAGGAGCCGATCCTGTTCTCCGACACGCTCGCGCGCAACATCGCGTTCGGACGCCCGGATGCGTCGGTGGCTGAAATTGAAAGCGCCGCACGCGTCGCGGGACTCGAATCGGACATCGCAGTGTTGCCGCATGGACTCGACACTGTCGTCGGCGAACGCGGCATGTCGCTGTCGGGCGGACAGAAACAGCGCGCCACGATCGCCCGCTTGCTGACTTACCGGCCCGCAGTCGTGGTGCTGGACGATGCGCTTTCGAGCGTCGATACGGAAACCGAAAAGTCGATCCTCGACGGCTTGGAGGCCTCGGTCAGCGGCCGGACCGCGATTGTCGTGTCGCATCGCGCGTCCACCGTGCGCGACGCCGACGAAATCGTGGTGCTCGAAGACGGCCAAATCGCCGAGCGCGGAACGCACGAGCAACTGATGGCGCGGCATGGAATCTACGCCGAACTGTTCCATCGCCAACTGATGGAAGAGGAGCTGGCGCGGTACTAGGCGATGCAGCAGGGCGAGGAAAAACAGCTCGGACGCGCGCGCGATTACGCGCTGCTGAAGTTCGTCTGGACGTATGTGCGTCCGTACCGGCGGCTGTTCTTCCTGTCTGTGATCCTGATGCCTCTGAACTCGGCCTTCGCGCTCGCGCAGCCGTACATCATTCAGCTCATCATCGATCTTTTCCTGGCTCATCATAAGACCGTGCCGCCGGCCTGGCTCGCCGCGATTTTCCGGCATACCGGCGGTGCGAGCCTGACGACGATGGCGCCGATTTACATTCTGTTGGTCGCTTGTGAGTTCGCGACATTCTACGCGCAGTTTTACCTGACGATAATGGTCGCGCAGTATTCGCTGTCAGATTTGCGGCTGGCCGTTTTCAACCACGTCGAGCGGCTGCCGATGTCTTTCTTCGATCGCACGCCGGTGGGCAGGCTGGTCAGCCGCATGACGACCGACATCGACGCGATCAACGACATGTTCGCGTCGGGAGCGCTGACCGTGTTCGTCGATGTGATGACGATGACGGGAATCGTGGTCATTATGTGGGCCAAGAGTCCGCACCTTGCGTTGTGGGCGCTGATCGCGATTCCGCCGCTGCTGCTGTTCATCAACCTTTTCCGGGTGCGGGCGCGCGTCGTTTACCGTCAGATTCGCGAGCGGCTGGCGGCGGTGAACGCGTACCTCTCCGAGTCGCTGGCGGGGATGACGGTTGTCCAGCTCTTTACCCGTGAACGCACCAGCCGCGACGAGTTCGACGTGCTGAACTCGCGCAGCCGCGACTCGCAGATGATGGCGAACATTTACGAGACCGGGCTCTTTGCGGCTGTCGATACTGTCGCATCAATCACGATCGGAGTGATCCTGTGGGCCGGCGGCGGCGAAGCGCTCCATCGCGCGATCACGATCGGCACCCTCATCGGTTTCATGCAGTACGCGCAGATGTTCTTCATGCCGCTGCGGGAAATTTCGAACAAGTACACCGCGCTGCAATCGGCGCTCGCGTCGGCGGAGCGAATCGAGCAGCTGATGGAAGAACCGTTCATCGTGTCGGCTCCCGCGATGCCGAAGCTGCCGACGGTTTCGCGCGGGTCGATCGTGTTCGATCACGTCAACTTCGAGTACCGTCGGGACGAACCGATACTGAAAGACCTGAGTTTCACGGTCGAGCCGGGACAGAAGATTGCGATCGTCGGACCTACCGGTTCCGGAAAAACGACCATCATCAAATTGCTGAACCGCTTCTACGACGTGCAGAGCGGCCGCATTCTGGTCGATGGAATCGACGTGCGCGAATGGGACCTGCGCGCGCTGCGGCGCACGATCGGCCTCGTACAGCAGGACGTCTTCCTGTTCGCCGGCGACGTGATCGAGAACATTCGGCTCGGGCTCGATCTCACCGAATCGGAAGTGCGCGATGCGCTCCGGCGCGCGCAGGCGTTGCGCTTCGTCGAGCGCCTGCCGGACGGGCTGAACGAGCAGATTCGCGAACGCGGCGCGAACCTTTCCGCCGGTCAGCGTCAACTCCTGTCGTTCGCGCGCGCGCTCGCCTACAACCCGCGAATCCTCGTGATGGATGAAGCGACCTCGAGCGTCGACAGCGAGACCGAGCGCCTCATTCAGCTTGCGCTCAACGAGTTGCTCGCGGAGCGCACCGCCGTCGTCATCGCGCATCGCCTCTCCACTATCGAGCGCGCCGATCGAATCATGGTCCTCGGCGGCGGCATGCTGCGCGAAAGCGGCACCCATGACGAGCTGCTGGCGCAGCGCGGACTATACTACCGGCTATTCGAATTGCAGTACGCCGCTATGGCAAACAGCGACCGCCTCGTGGCGGGCTGACGCCGCCTGACGGAAAGGGAAGTGGCTGGTATGACGCGGCGGCCGGCGCGGGCACCTCTTCGGGCGACCT
>NZ_DATDGQ010000074.1:0-9403 GCF_036522015.1 Binatus sp. (SeqCode) | reverse complement strand
GACAGACCCGTTACTCGATCCAGTGTCGCCTTCGCGACTGAATATCCGTAGAGCGCGTCGACGTAGGCCGCGTCGTCCTGGATATAGAAACGCTCGGCGTCGGTGAGCTCGATAATATTGCCGAGGCCGGCGTTGTAGCGCTTGTCGGCCAGCTCGAGTTGTCCCGAAGATGCGGCGAGCGTGGCTTCCGCCTGATGGATTCGCTCGACCGAGGTCTGCAGCTGGAGATAAGCACTCTTTACGTCGAGCCAGACGCGCTGTTCGAGATCCTCGATCGCATAGCGAATCGCGTTCTGCGTGGCTTTGGCCTCCTGCACCTGATGCTCCGTTGCGAAGCCGTTGAAGATTGGCCACGTGATTACGATTCCTGCGTTGAAGTTGTTGGCCGCAGGCAGGCCGGTGCCCAGCGCGCTGTAGCCGGCCGTCGCTCCTGCTGTAGGAAAGTAGTCGCTACGCGCCTGCTTTACCTGTGCCCCGGCCGCTCGCGCTTCGGCTTCGAGCGCGCGCAAGTCCGGCCGCGATGCGATTGCGGAAGCGAAGAACGCCTCGAGGCTTCCGGAAACTGGCTGGTAAGTGAGCACGTCCGCCAGCTCATAGTCCGGCGCGTTGCGATCGATCGCCATCGTATTGTTGAGCGCCACCCTGGCGATGTCGCGCTCGTCTGAGACTTCGAGGAGATCGGTGTTTGCGCGCGCGAGCGCGGCTTGCGCAGTGAGTACGTCGATCTGTGGGGTGAGGTTGGCGCTGGCCTTTACCTTGGCGGCATGAAGTTGCTCGGAGCGTTGTTCGATCGCCTTCTGATAGACCTTTACCTTCTGCCCGGCGGCCAGCAATGCAAAATAACGCTGAGCTGCTTCGAAGACGAGCTCGAGCTCCGTCAACTGTGACTGAAACGACGCGGCATGCGCCTCTTCGTCGCGCTGCTCGATTAGTCCGCGAACCCTTCCGAAGTCGAACAGGTACTGCTGCACCGCCACTCCGCCCAGATAGTTGTCGGTGGTCGAGGTCGAGAAGCTTTGCACCGCGTTGGCCGGCGCGCCGTGCAGCGTGCCGGTGATGCGCGGAATGAATCCGGGATTGAGAAAGGTGGTGTTTCCGATCGGGTTATCGGTCGAGCGCAGATACTCCGCGGCGCTGTACACCTGTGGCAAAAGCGCTGCGCGAGCCTCGCCGACGCGCTCATTGGCCGCAATCGCCTCGGACTTCATCTCGAGGCCACGCGGATGATTGCGCAGGGTCAGCTCGATTGCGCGCTCTAGCGTCAGCTTCTCGCCCGGCTGCAAGGTCTCGAGCGCGCCGGCGAATTGCGGAGTAGCTATAGTCAGTAGGCAACCTGCAAGTACAATTGCAGCTCTGATATTCGATATTCGCATAGTATTGCTCCGGTACTCACGGGGTTGCCGCGATCATGTTCGGTCGTTCGTCAGGCTGTGACTTCTGCTGCACGACATTGACCGGTTCGTCAGGAACGATTGAAGGATCGAGGGCAGTCGCTACTTCTTCAGTGCCGCTTAGACCGCTGACAATCTCGGCACTTTTGCCATTGTTGATCCCGACGGTTACTTCCTGCCTCCGCAGCTTCCCGCCCTCCGCGACCATCACGTACTTTCCATCGGGCGACTCGCCGATTGCAGACTCGGGTAGCTCGATCGCGTCGCGATGCCGCTCGAGTTCGAGCGTCACATTCGCGTACATCCCGGGGTAAAGATCGTGCCGGGGATTTTTCAGATCGATCTCGGTCAGCATCGTGCGCGTTCCCAGGTCAAGCGAGTTCGAGTAGCGCGTGACAACTCCGTCGAACGAGCGACCTGGCAGATCCTGCAGCGTCAGCTTCGCGGGCATCCCGCGACGGATCGATCCGACCGCGTCCTGCGGCGCGTAAACGTACGTGCGCATCGTGTCGATCATCGCGAGACTCAGGACCGGCGACGTGCCGCCGCTCGGATGCGTCGAGCCTTGATCCGGAGCGGATGACGCCTGCTCTCCGCCAGCCTTGATGAGTGCGCCCGGATCGACAAAACGGCCGGTTACTACGCCGGCGAACGGCGCGACGATCCTGGTGTACGAGGCCATCGCTTCAAGCTCGTCCACGCCCGCTTTGGCTTCGAGATACTTGCCCTGTGCGATATCGACATCCTGCCGCGCGACCAGCCGTGGATCGCTTTTCCAGACTTGTTCGAGGCGCTGATAGGTCAGGTGCTGAACTTCCAGATCGGCGCGCGAGCGCGCGAGCCGTTCCTGAAGCTCGGGCACTTCGATTACGGCAAGGACCTGTCCTTCTTTTACCCAGTCGCCCTTATCAACCGAGATAGTTTTCAAATAGCCAGTGACCTTTGCGTAGAGAGTCGATTGGTACAGGCCGACCAAATCTCCCGGCAAAGTGATCGAACGGACAATGTCACCGCGCTGCGGACGAACTACCACAACCGTGTGTCGCGATTCGCTCTTCGCATCGCTATGCGGGTGAGAACATCCACTCACCGCCGCTAACATGCACACGGTGGCGATTGTGGGGCAGATATACCTGTTCATTTCGACACCTGCTGATGACGGCTGTAGAAAATTTCGTAAAGCGCGGGGACCAGGAACAGCGTCAGCACTGTCGAAACTGCGAGTCCTCCGGCGGCGGCGCGCGCGAGCGGAGCGGAAGCTTCCGAGCCGGCGCCCAGCTTCAGCGCCATCGGCATCAGGCCCACGACAGTCGCCAGCGTCGTCATCAGAATCGGGCGCATCCGGATTTTCGCCGACTCTACTATTGCCTGGCGCAGTTCCTGGCCGCCGCGGAAACGCCGATTGGCGAAATCCACCAGCAGTATCGCGTTGGACACGACGATCCCGACCATCGCGATGATTCCCATGAACGACTCGATGTTGAGCGTAGTGCCGGTCAGGAAAAGCGTCCACACGACGCCAATCAGGCCCATCGGCACCGCGAACATTATGATGAAGGGGTCGAGGAACGATCGGAACTGCGCCACCATCACGAGGTAGAGCAGCACCACCGCCATCGCGAGGCCGTAACCGAAGCTGGAAAACGAACGACGCATCGACTCGACCGACCCGCGATACGCGATCTCGGTTCCGGCCGGCAGTTCGAGTTTGGAGAGCGCCTTTTGCACCGCCGTGAGCGTGCCGCCCATGTCGTCGGTACTCGGCGCAACCAGCACGTCGACCACGCGTTGAATGTTGTAGTGGTCCGCTTCGGCGGGATGCTTCTCGCGGGTAATCGTGGCGACGTTGCGCAGCAGCAGGGCGTCGGCGCGCGAATGGTCACCGTCGCTGCTGCGCACCGGAATATCGCGCAGCGTGTCGACCGAATCGATCTTGTCTTCCTCGTATTGCGCGGTCAGAAAGTAATCGTTGCCCGTTTTGGGATCGATCCAGATTGAAGGCGCGATCATTTGATTCGACGTCAGGGCGGTGATGACGTTGGTCACGACGTCGCGCTGGTTGAGTCCCAGCCGCGCGGCTTTCACGCGGTCCACGTTGATCTTGAGGGTAGGATAGTTCGATTCCTCGGGGATGAAGGTGCCGGCGACTTCCGGCAGTCCTTTCACGCGCGCGTCGACTTTGCGCGACAGATCGAAAAGTTCTGAGTAGTGCTGCCCGCTAACCTGTATATCGATTGGCGCCGCCAGCCCGAAATTCAGCACCGAGTCGATGATGCTGCCCGACGAAAAGAACGTGCGGATTTCCGGCATCCGCGCGGGCAAAATCGATTTGAGCTTCGCGACGTAATCCCAGGTCGAGACGCGATGGTCTGACTTGAGCGCGACCATCACGAACCCGGAATCGCTGGCCGCATTAGGCGAGTAAATCGCCGAGAACTCGGGTTCCAGTCCAATATTCGATACTATCGTCGAGAGATCAGTCGGCGGTATCACCTCTTTAATCGTGTTTTCCAGGCGCTTGGCCAGTTGCTCGGTGAGTTCGATGCGCGTTCCCAGCGGCGCGCGAAACTGGATGACGAACTGGCCCGCATCGGTCCTCGGGAACAGTTCGGTTCCGAGCAAAGGAAATGCGGCCATGCTCACCACGAACAGGATCGAGGCCGCAACAATCACCGCGCCTTTGTGATTCAGCACTCGATCGAGCAGGTGCTCGTAACGTTCCGCGAAGCGGTCGTAGCTGCGGATGAACGCCGCCAGAAAACCACGCCCGCTGCCTTCTTCCGCCTCTCGCGCCGATTCAGCGGTCAGAAATCGCGCGCAGAAAACCGGGATCACCGTCATCGCGACGATGTACGACGCCAGCATCGAGAGCACCACCGCCAGCGACAGCGCGCTGAACAGCGACTTCGCTACGCCGAACAGGAACATCACCGGCGAGAACACGATGATGGTCGTGATGGTCGAGGCTAGGACCGCCAGCGCGACTTCGTTGGCGCCGTCGCGCGCGGCCTCGGGAGGCGCCTTGCCTTCGGCCAGATGGCGGTTGATGTTTTCGAGGACGACCGTCGAGTCGTCCACCAACCGGCCAATTGCGAGCGCGAAGCCGCCGAGCGTCATTACGTTGATGGTTGAACCCATCATGTGCAGACCGAATGCGCCGGCAAGAATCGAAAGCGGGATCGACAAAAAAATCGCGACCGTCGAGCGGAAGCTGCCGAGGAAGATCAGGATCATAAGCGACGCGAGGATGGCGCCGGTGGCCGCTTCATGCTCGAGACTCTCGACCGCCGCGCGCACGTACGAGTCCTGCCCGAAGATCGCTTTGACGTCCATTCCGCTGGGCAGACCGGCGATCTTTTTAATCGCCTGCCCGACCCCATCGACGACGGCAATCGTGTTGGCGTTGCCCTGTTTCATCACGGGGATATACACGGAGCGCTGGCCGTTGATGCGCACGATGTTCTGCTGAATCTGCGCTGCGTCCTCGACGTGCCCGACGTCGCCCATGAGCACTGGGGCTTCACCATTCCCGATTTTGACCGGCACCTGGTCGATGTCGACTGGGTTCTCGATCATGCTGTTACTGTAAACGAAGTAGTCAGTTGAGCCGATTTTCGCGTCGCCTGCCGGAATGATGAGGTTCGCGTCGTTGAGCGAGTGGACGACGTCCATCAATGTCAGCCCGCGCGCCTGAAGTGCGTCGCGGTTGACGTAGGCCATGATCTGGCGTTCTTTGCCCCCGAAGGGCGGAGGCACCGACGCGCCCGGCACCGTCGCGATCCAGTTGCGGATGTTGTACTGGGCGGCGTCGTGGAGTTGCGCTTGATGGAAGCCCGCGCCAGACACCGTCACAAGTGTAACCGGAAGTGACGAAGCGCCTGATTTCAGCACCAACGGCGGCAGCGTACCGGGCGGCAGATGGCGCAGGTCGGCCATCGCGAGGTTGCCCAACGATGCGGCCGCGGAGCTCAGGTCAACGCCCGGCTGGAAAAAGACCTTGATGATGCTGACGCCGGGGAGCGAGCGGGATTCCATATGTTCGATGTCGCTGCCGAGGGTGAAGAAACGCTCGAAGCGGGTCGTGATGTCCGCCTCCATATCCGTTGGCGGCATCCCGGGATAAAAGGTGGCGACGACCGCGACCGGGATATCGAGATTGGGAAAGACATCGACCGGCATGCTGAGAAATGCCGCGACCCCGAGTATTACCGTCAGCAGCGCGCCCACGATTATGGCGTGCGGATTACGAAGTGAGAAACCAGGCACTGTAGAGACCTCCGCTATCGCGGCTGGAGCGGACTCCAGCACTGTTCCAGGACAATCCCGTCGCGCGCACGCAAACGTGCACGGCGGCGAGAACTCAATCGCCGAACCCTGGAGGTTAGAGCAGCGGGTCAGGAGAGCCCGAGCGCGACGGCCCGAGCTTGAAATGTCGAAGGATGCGGAAAGTCGGAACGTCGGAAACTATTGCGAGAGGAAAGAGACACTTCGCGACGTTCTCGACAATCGCAGGCGTCGGAATCGCGGCCAGCGCGTCGATATGCGTCATCCTCTCTGCGCCGCCGGTCTCAGGCCCCGCGACGAAGGTGTGACGCACGATATTCTGGCGTATCTCGGTGGTGCCGAAGTGCGGACCAAAGCTATGGACCCTCGCAACCGGGAAGGAAAGCAGCATCGCGACGCTTAGTATGCACGCGACCGCGCGTAGCGAGTCGGCAATCGCTCGTCCGGCGGATTTCAGAAAATTGCTCAGCACGGCAATTTCAAGGATAGCTCCCGTTTCCCGACCTGACAAGGAAGGGCTGGGTGGGTTCGCCAAGCGCGAACCGGCGCGAGCATTTCGCATTCTCGCGCCGGCCCTCCGGATCAGCAGTTAGTATCTGAACTCGAGATGAAAGAAGAACCCGTGGGTGTCGCGCGCGACCGCGAACGGCACCGCCTTCGAGTGCTCAGACGTCGATCCCGCGGGGAATATGAACTGGCTGTGGTAGTACTGGATGGCCTGCGAATCGAACGCCACCCTCAGGTACTTGTTGATAAGCCACTGAATGCCCAGGTCGTAACGGGTGAAGTCGAGCGGGTCCTTCTGGATGCGCGTGTTCGGTTGAAACCACTGCAGCAGGCCGAAGGCCGTGAACGGAGTGTGCGGGATGTCGTAATGGCCCATCAAATCCGCGCCCATCTGCGTGGCCTGAGAGTTCAGAATGTCGCCGACCATGTGGTTCCAGCCGGCAAAACCGCCCGGGCTGGCGATCCCGATTGCGTCTGACGGTCCGCTGCCCGAGTACAGGTTGCCCGGCGAGAACGCATTGTGGCCGTAATCCCATTCACCGATAACGCCCCAGGTCTCAGCCGTGTAGTGTGCTATCCCCGCGGCGCGCGCGATATGCCCGCAGGTGCCGTTGAGGGCATTCGAGTCTGGAGTGCAAGTGTTCTTGTAACCGTAATCGTAGAAGCCCGTGAGGCCAAAGCCAGCGTACCGGGAATCGACGCCGAACGGATTGATCGTCACGCGGCCCATCACCTGCTTGTATGCGCTCTCTTCGTTAGCGTGGAAGCTGGCGTCGTCGTAAACGCCAACGTCGTAGTCGGCGTACTGCTTCTCGTTAACTTTGATCGGGCCTTTCATCGAGACGCCGACCTGCGACGAGCTCAAGCTCAAATAGTTCCATGGCGTGAGGGCGGTGTAGCGGAAGCCCCACAGATTCTCTTCCCAATCGACGAGCGGATTCTGCTGCTGGCCGAAGGTGAATTTATCGTCGCTCATAGGAGCGAACTTCAGTATTTTCTTGAAAAAGGTGTTGTAGTCGACGTACGCATACTTCAGGCGAAATCCGAGATTCCCATCGGTGGTGCTGGCGATTCCGGTGTTGAGGCCGTCCGTGTCGCCGGTGGCCACGGTGCACTTGCTCGTGGCTTTGCCGCCCGGAGGGGTGGTAACCGTGGTGGTCGCCGTGCATTTGAAGCTGCTGTTCTCGATCAGGTACATGTTGGGCGTCACGCGCAGCGAAACGTCGTCAACCGGCGTGAATTTGAAATCCAGGTACGTGCGCGTGATATCGAACGAGTTGAAGCTGTTGTTGCCGGGACCGGGCCAAATCTGCTGAGTCAGGAACTGCGGCCCAAATCCAGTGTGCGTATAGTACCGGTAGTCTGCGTACACCAGCGTGCCGATCGAGATCTTCTTGTACCAGCGATCGCCGAACTCTGCCGCCCACGGCTGAATCGTCGCGACCTGCTTGGCCATCTCGGCGTTCCACTGCTGCTGCTGGGCCTGCCGCTGGGCTTCTTCAGCCTGCATCGCAGCGCGCTCCTGATCCAATTGCGCCTGGGTCTGCGCGCTCACTCGGCGCTCGACCTTGCGCTCGATCTCCTCGGTCGATCCGGCTGGGATGTACTCGCCCATCCTGACGCAATGCTTGCAGCGCTTGGTGAACACCTGGCCGCTGCCGGGATCGGTGTACAGCGTGATCGACCGCACTTCCTCGCTTCCGGCTGGCGCGGGTGTCATCGCGACCGCGCTGAGCATCAGCGACGCGCCAAGCATCGACAGTGCAACCATTCGTATCGTTCGTCTCATCATCGTCCTCCCTGGACTCTCCCTATCCACGATGCGAAAACCCCGCCGACGACCCTGCGAGAACCGCGGCAGGCGCAAACTAAGGAGGCGGAGTTACGGCATGATGAGACGATTGTTACGAACGCGCGAATTCTTACGCTGTGACGGGTCGGGAATTAGCGGATATTCACAATCTGGAAGAGGGCGAAGCGATTTATCGCGATGCGGTATTCAGCTCAGGTGCTGACGACTGTCCCAGAGAGGCAACCTGGCGATGGACTTTGTCGCGCGCGCCGGACGGCTACCAAGTCCTTTTTGCCCTCGCCGAATTCGATCCAGCCTTCAGCGACCGCACTATCCTGTTGGCCGACCGTCGCGACGGCGAGCCTCTCAGAAACAGTCACGCGGTGAGCATGCGATGCGTCGGCGCCAGCAGTACGTCGGTCGCGATTCCGTGCGGACATGCGCCTGCGCACGGCTTCGCGTCGCAGGTGAGACACGCCGCGGCGTTCGATGAGAGCATCGCGTATTCGGTGCGCGCAAAGCGCAGGTCGCCGTAGTCGCGGGCGTACATCCGGGTGCGCAATACGTCGGCGATCGGCACGCCGAACGGGCATGCGTTCGCGCACTCGTTGCACGCGGGACGGCACTGCGAATCGCCGTTGATGGTCGCGTCGCGATTCAGCAGCGGCAGGTCACTCGCGGCGGTTGCGCGCGCGCCCGACGCGCCGAGGTATTCGTCGATCATTTGTTGACTCGTCATCGAGACGATCAACGCGTCCACGTTCTGATTCGACAGCACCCATCGAAACGCCGCCTGCGAGAAAGTGGCGCCGCCGGATTCGTACGGGCGCATGTCGTTCAAGCGCGCGCCCATCAGGGTCTTCATCACGACCACGCCGACGCCGCGCTGTTTGGCCTTTTCCATCAGGCGCGGCAACTCGGGCTGTCGCGCGACGAAGTCGAAACCGCGGGTGAAGCGCTGAAAAAAGCGCGGGTCCTGGCCAAAGTTGTGCGCGCACAGGATTACGTCGTAGTGGCCGCTGTCGATTGCGTAGTCGAGGCATTCGGCGAGATTCCCCGCGTGTCCCGATATCCCGGTGAAGCGAAGCTTGCCCTGCTGGCGCGCCTGCGCGACGAACTCGTTCCACTCGGGATTTTTCAGCCGCGCCGGATCGTTCACCGCGTGGTTGAAATACACATCGACGTGATCGGTCTGGAGACGGCGGAGGCTTCCTTCGAGCGCGCTCATCATCGAGGCGCGGTTGTCGTCCGCCTGCGCGATCGTCTTCGAAGTCAGGAAGACCTTGTCGCGCTTGCCCTTGAGCGCGTTGCCGACCGTGGTCTCGGACTCGCCGTCGGTGTAGGTCTCGGCCGAGTCAAAGTAGTTGACGCCGCAATCGAACGCGTGACGTACCAGGTCTTCCTGGCCGGAAGTCAGTTGGCTCGCGCC
>NZ_DATDGQ010000073.1:0-3074 GCF_036522015.1 Binatus sp. (SeqCode) | reverse complement strand
ACTGAAAAGAACGGCGCTACGCTGGTCGCCCCGCGCAGCCAATTGCGATGCACGCGGCCGAATCGGGAGCAGTTCGCGAGCGAGGCGATCAAGATAACCGGCGCGGCCGGCGACGCGATCATTTCGCACGGTCTGCTGTGGCACGACACTTCGCAAAATCACACCGAAGAGCCGCGTGTCGCGCTACTGATCAACTACGGCCTGAAAGTAATTCGCCCGCTCGATTCCGAGATAGCGAAAGTTCCGCCCCACGTACTCGAACGCGCCACGCCCAAACTGCGCCAGTTGCTCGGCCTGGAATTCGCTAGTTCACTGGCGCGCGATCTGACAAGAGGCGGCCTGTACTGAAACTCGCGCTATGGAAAACACGAAGCTGACACCAATTATAGTCAAGCGCCGCGGCGACGGATTTGAATTCGTCCCGTCCACGACTTTCGCCAGCTTGATGATCGGCGGCTTCGTCGCGGGCAGCGCAATCTACCTCTACCTGTCCACTTATTTCATTCGATCTGCGAACCCTCTGATAGGCGTAACTCTCCTTCTCGCAGGAGTTCTGATCGCCGCGATGGCGATACGCGCCTGGCGCACCCGCAACACTCCGCTCAACGTCGAAAATGGAGGCCGCGTCAGCTACGGCGAGCGGGAATTGTGCGCTGCCGGAACCGTTCGAAGCGTGCGGATCGTCCCGTCGCTCGGCGGCGAGGTCGGCGACTGCGAGGTCCGGCTGGAACTGGCAGATGGAAGCCAGGTCGCGATTCCGTCGCAGTACTTCGCCGGCTTCAGATCGCGAAAGCACGCACGACCATTCGCCGCAGAATTCGCAAAGGCGTTAGGAGTTCAGGTCACAGAATCCGCTGACGAGTAATGCAATGGCGAAATTGGATGACGCAGTCCGAGGCGATCCCATGATCTCGGAGGCACTGACGAAGATCGCGAAGGAGCGTGGATGGTCCGACGAATTGACGCGCCGGGTCGCCGAAGCGCGCGTGCCTCTCTCGTCGCTCTACTCGTGGACCTGGGTTGGCCTTTCGCCGGAGCAAACCGCCGCGCAGCTCGGATGGTACGATAGAATGACGAGCGGCGACTTGCGCGGACGCGACGCGACCTATGCCGACAACGAGGAATTCTCGGCGATGTGGTCCGATTCGCACGAAGAAATAGCCGGATGGGAAATTATCGTCGAGCGCGGGCCCGACGCGTTCGCGCAATTCAAGTTGCAGCAGAATGTTCAAATCCCGATCCTGCTGCGCGGCCCTGAGATCGTCGCGTGCTGCGCATTTTCCAGGCGTAAGGTGCTGATCGACGGACGTCCGTTTTCCGTTCAATACGGACAGGCGCTGCGGGTGCGGCGCGCCTATCGCCGGCTCGGTTACGGAGACCAGGTGCGGCGGCTCGCGATGCCGCCGGGACTGTCGCGTCCATCGGTCGGCCAATACGACATCATGCGCTCGCAGAATTTTGCGGTGGTGAACTGGTGGCAGAAGTACAGCCCCCAATTTTTCGAGAACACGCCCACCCGCGAAGGCTCGGTACCCGGTCTGCCGATTTCTGTCTCGCAATTTCCCGCCGTCGCGCGAGCCGATGACGATCGCGCCATCCGGCCGGTGCGGCGCGAGGATCTCGCCGCGTGCGCCGCGCTCATCAATCGTACTCACACCGGAATGGATCTGTTCCGGCCCTACAGCTCTGAGTTCCTCGAAGACGTGCTCGACGAAGGCTTCTGGGGCGATCGTCCGAAGCCGACCGGCAATCCACAGATGGACTGGTGGAAGAGCGTTTACGGATGGACCGACTACTTCGTCCTCGAAGAGGCGGGGCGCATCCGCGCGTGCGGCGGCTTATGGGATCGCGGCCGCGATATGCGCGAGCAATGGCGTCGAATTGGCGGCGACGAGCATCGCTCGATCGCGATCGCGTGCGTGCTGGACTTCGGCTACGACGACGGCGCCGAGGAATGCATGGCGCGCCTGCTGCGATGGATGATTGGACGCGCGCATGAGCTGGGCCGCGACTACCTCGCAATTCCGATCGAGCATCTGCCGAAGCTGGTGGCGGCGATGGAGAAATCGCGTCCGGAGCCCGACACCCGCGCCTTGCGATGGGGCCTCAAAGAACCACCGATCAAACGACCTTACACGGATCTCCGCTATTGGTAGCAGCGTGAACCGTTTTCATCGGGCGCCGTCATGAGCACCACGCACACAGTTGTCATTAACGGAAAGTCGCACCGGGTGACCGTCGATCATTACGAGACGCCCCTCCTGTATGTCCTGCGCGACGACCTCGGTCTCAAGGGAACGCGCTTCGGATGCGGCGACGGTAGTTGCGGCGCGTGCACAGTGCTGGTTGACGGGCGCGCGCAACGCTCCTGTGAATCGCCGGTGTGGTCCGTTGAGGGCAAATCGATCACGACTGTTGAAGGCCTCGGCACGCTCGACCAGCCTCACGCGCTGCAGCGCGCGTTCATCGAGTTTCAGGCTGGTCAGTGCGGCTACTGTCTCTCCGGAATCATAATGACGGCTGCGGAACTAATCGGGAGCGGCGCCGAGCCCTCGCGCGAGAAAATCGTCGCGGCGCTTGACGCCAATCTCTGCCGGTGCGGCGCTCATACGAGAATCGTCAAGGCGATCGAAGCCGCGTGGAAGGCCTCGATCGCGGGAGCCGCGCGATGATCCCGGAAAAACTTCCGTGGAGCATCCAGGAAAATCCGCTGCTCAGCCAGTGGGTCGATTTCAGCGAACCGGGAATCGTGCGCGTGTTTTCAGCCAAGGTCGAAATCGGACAGGGCATCGTCACTGCCATCGCTCAAATCGCGTCCGCCGAACTCCGGCTTCCGATGTCGAAGGTCGTAGTCGTTTCGGGCGATACGCGAAGCTGTCCGAACGAAAGCTACACGGCGGGCAGCATGTCGATTGAAGTGGGAGGCACCTCCGTCAGGATGGCTTGCGCCGAAGCGCGCCGTGCGATCGTCGAGCGGGCCGCGCGCATGCTTGACGTCGATGAGTCGCGCACTACCGCTGATGGCGGGTTCATTCTCATGGATGGGACGCCTTCGGGGCTCGACTATTGGCAGG
>NZ_DATDGQ010000072.1:0-11438 GCF_036522015.1 Binatus sp. (SeqCode) | reverse complement strand
GTGACGTCGGCGAAAAAACCATGACCGAGTCTGGCGCAGGCGCGCTCGCGGGCCTGCGCGTCCTCGACTTGACGGGTCATCGCGCACAGCTCTGCGCGCGAATCCTCGGCGATATGGGCGCCGACGTAATCAAGATCGAACCGCCGGCCGGCGACGACGCTCGTCGCATCGGGCCATTTCTCGACGATTTGCCGCATCGCGATCGCAGCCTGTTTTTCTGGTTCTACAATCTCAATAAGCGATCACTGACGCTCGACCTAAAGCATTCGCGCGGCACCGACATTTTTCTACAGCTCGTTCGCAGCGCCGACGTCGTCGTCGAGAGCTTCGCGCCCGGCACGCTCGACCAGCTCGGGCTCGGCTGGGACGTGCTCCATCGCGAGAATCCAGCGCTCGTGCTGTGCTCGATTGCGCCGTTCGGCCAGACCGGTCCGTATCGCGATTTCATCGCCGACGACACCGTGCTGACCGCGCTCGGTGGGATGCTCTACGTCAACGGCTTCCCGAATCATGCGCCGGTTCGTCCGCTCGGCTTGCAGGCGTATCATTCGTCGGCGTATTTCGGCGCGATCGCCGTGATGATCGCGCTGCTCGCGCGCGATCGCACTGCTGAGGGTCAATGGATCGATCTCAGCATGCAGGAGGCCACTGCTGCGGCCGTCGAGCACGTCGCCGGTGGATACTTCGAGCGCAACGAGGCCGAGCCGCGCCGCGGCACTTTGCACTGGAGCCGGTTTTTTCGCGTCGGCAAATGCCGCGACGGGTACATCATGCATTGCACGCTCGGCGACTGGACCTCGCTAATCGAATGGGTCAAGTCCGACGGCAAGGCGGCCGACCTGGACGCGCCCGACTATCAGCAGCCGATGTATCGCTACCTGATGGCCGAGCACGTGTTCGAAGTGCTCGACGATTGGGTCAAGGACTACCCGCGCGACGAGTTGCTCGAGCGTGCACAGCTGCTGCGCCAGCCATACGCGACCGTCCGCCCGCCCGAGGCGCTGTTCGAGGACGAGCAGCTCATCGAGCGCGGCTACTTCGTCGAGGTCGAGCATCGCGAGCTCGGCCGCAAGTTCCGCTATCCGGGCGCGCCGTATCTTTTCAACGGCACGCCGTGGCGCGTGACGCGGCGTCCGCCACTGGTCGGCGAGCATACCGGCGAAATTCTGCACGATGAGCTTGCGATGGCTCCTGAAGCGATCGCGGTGCTCGCGGCCGAAGGGGTGATCTGATCATGGCCGCGATGCCGCGGGACGGCGTGCGCATCCTCGACTTCACCTGGGTCGTCGCCGGGCCGGTTGCGACGCGCATTCTCGGCGACCACGGCGCGCAAGTCGTCAAGGTCGAGCGCAAGGATCCGCCGCCGATGGGCAATCGCAAGCTCGGCCTGCAATGCGACCTGCATCGCAGCAAACTCTCGGTCGCGCTCAACATGCAGCATCCGCGCGGGGTCGAACTCGCGCGCCGGCTGGCCGCGATGAGCGACATCGTGATGGATAATTTTTCCGCGCGCGTGATGCGCACCTGGGGGATGGATTACGAAAGCCTGGTCGCGGTGAAGCCCGACATCATTTGTATAAGTATGTCCGGCCTCGGCCACACCGGCCCGCGCTCGAGCTACGTCAGCTACGGGCCGACCCTGCAAGCGCTGACGGGATACACGCAGTTGATGGCCGAGCCCGACGGCACGCCGGCCGGCTACGGCTATTCGTACGCCGACATGTGCGGCGGATACTCGGGCGCGCTCGCGGCGCTGATCGCATTGTGGCATCGACGCCGCACGGGCCGCGGCCAGTTCGTCGATCTGTCGCAGTTCGAAGCTGTCGCCAGCGTGATCGGGCCCGCGCTGCTCGATATCTCGGTCAATGGCCGCACGCAGTCGCCGCCCGGCTACAATTCGCAGGAAGGTCCGGCCGCACCGCACGGGGTTTACAAATGCCGCCCGCTCGACGGCGACGACGATCGATGGGTCGCGATCAGCGTCCGCACCGGCACCGAGTGGCGGCGATTCGTCGTCGCGATCGGTTCTCCGGAGTGGGCGAGCGAGGCAAAGTTCCGCACGCTCTACATGCGGATACAAAACAGCGCCGAACTCGACGCCAACGTTTCACGATGGACGGCGGAACACAGCGCCGAAGACGCGATGGCGATACTGCAGCGCGCCGGCATCGCAGCCGGCGTCGTCGAGAACGGCATCGATCTATGCGCGCGCGATCCGCAACTAAAAGAGCGCGGCTTCTGGCCTGCGGTTTCAACTAAAAAAGGCCCGCCGACACACGTCACGGGAATTCCGTTCAAGCTCTCCGGCGGATCAGGAGAAGTTCGCACGATCGCCCCCGAAGTCGGCGAGGATTTCGACTACGTCCTCGGCGAGCTGCTCGGCCTCGGCAAAGCGGCACGCGACGAACTGATCGCGGAAGGCGCGGTCTGGCCCTGATGCCAGATTCGCAATTTTGCTAAAGCGGGGTAGACCTTAGACATTGGCCTTGTCGCGCCTGACTCCTGCCCAGGGGATTTTGCACGCGATCGAGTTGAGGCCGCACAAAAATAGCCGCGTGTCGTCTCTCTCTAGGTCGCACGCCCCGCCACAAAGTTATTAACTTTTTCAGTGTACACTTCGTCTCGGGCTACAAAGAAATTGAAGAGAGTGAACAAAGGGGCGCAGACTGCCTTGACGAGTTCAACCAGCCTGCTTTCGATGTCCGATTGCGACGTGACTAGAGTAACCGAAGACTCGTCTTCCGACGTCGAATAGTCCTCTTCAAGTTCAGGACCCCACATCGCTACCCAAGCCAGAGTACGTCCGCTCAAGCCTCCGTGCCGAATCGCAATCTCAACTGGCTGTGTTGGAGGTACTCCTATCTGAGAATATAGGCGACCGCAGTAGAGAAAAGCCTCAGTGACCTGAACGATTCGTGTATTGATAAAAAGTAGATCCTGTTCGGGTCGTTTCTTGTCTTCAAAGAGATCTCGCAGAAGATAGAAATCTCCGTTCCTCCTGAGACTCCAATAGTCGTACACTCCACCGTCGCCAGGCACTATCTTCGCCACAATACCTTCGGCAGTCGGACGAGGACGAAACTCTGGCCTCGTCATCACGACACCGATGGGCCAACCGAACGTTCTGATTACGGATTTGGAAGCCGCATCCAAGAGGTCGCGCTGACCGACATCGAGTTTGGAACGCGTCAGCGAAATCTTCAATTCCATGAAGCCTTTCTTTCCATACTCGACAAACCCCTGCTTGGCTTCCTCTAATCGTTGGTTAAACCAGTCCGATTCCCAAGGAGAACTGGCTTCTGATATTGGAGGTGCGAGGATTGCTTGGCGACGTCGTATCTTCTTTTCGAGTTCGATGCGGAACGCGTCCAGATCGTCCGGTTTCCAGAACAAAACATCGTACCCACTGAGATCGAAGTGTATTTTTGGTCCACCCGGCTTGCGGTCTGGGTAGTCCGGCATATGATCTTCACGTGCGGTCAAAATTAAGTTTCTGAACTTGTCGACTCCCATTGCATATCCGACTTCCAAGTAACAATTGGGCCGTTCATTAGTGAGGTCAGCTATTATAATTTCTGACGATTCGATGAATCTGATGATTTCACTCTTGAGTAGCCCTCCCTCGTTATGCTTATCCACACGTTTGGCATCGAGGCCGCATGCCTTCAAGGCTGGAACAAACGCGGTCTCGCAGACCTTGTCGAGATCTCCGTTGCCGATTTGCATAATGATGAACGCTGTTCCCATCGAACCCGCTCCGAGCTTGACGTAATACCGTGCAGGATAGCACGGCTGGTCTGTGCCTTCCGCTACGGTCGGTTCTGGGCGTGCAAAACGCAGTAGGCTTTGGCGACGTCGCGTAGATTAGGCGGCGGCTTGCGTTAGCGAAAGGGCTGGGGCTTTGAGGTCGCCAGCGCGAGTATTGCGGCGTAGCCGGGCTGAAGTTCCATTCGCGGGGGCGTAGCCTCTCGCCAGCAGAATTTCATGCGCGCGCGGGAGCTGAGGGCGCGGTCTGGCCTTGATTGGGCGCTACGGGGCGCCTGGACCGATCGCGATTCCGCCTGAGCCGTAGAAATTAAGCCCGGTGAAGGGGCCGCCGATGGCACCGATTGGCGCGACATCGCCGTGGCTGCCGGCTGCAAAGATCAGAATAGGACCGTTGGAATCGTCGACGGAGCTGGCCCTGTCGGTGACACCCTGCTCGATTGGCGTCCGTTCCTTCCCGCCGACAATCCCGATACAGACAAAGCCGATGTGCGTGGAGTTCAACACATAGATGTTGCCGTTCGAGTCGAGCGCGACTTCGTAGGGGAATACAAGGCCGGTATTCGGACCGCTGATCGTGGCGGTTGGCGTAGCGTCGCCGGTGCTGCCGGCGGCATAGATGGAAATGCTCCCGGGCCCTGCCGGGATTCCGATACAAGTGCCGCAGCCACGCGTGCACTGGACGGGTCCCTCGTTCGTCACATAGATCGCTCCGTTACGATCCACGGCGATGGCAGACGGGGAAGCAAGGTTGGTATTGGCACCGCTGATGACGGCGCTGGGCTTGGTATTACCGTCGCTGCCGGCGGCATAGACGGCGACACTGTCGGGGCTGGTTTGGACGCAGGAATGCTTGTTACATTTCTCGCCACCCTGATTCGTAACAAAGAGATCGCCGTGAGGGTCCACCGCAAGGCCGGTCGGAGAGTTCTTTCCGTTCGGGTCGATGGTGAGACCGGCGGTCGGCATTACGTCGCCGGAGCTGGCCGCTGGATACACGGTGATGGCGCTATCGCGATTCATCACATAGATGTTGCCAACGGAATCCAATGCAATTCCGTTGGGGTTGAAGAGTTCGGTGTTGGATCCAACGATCGTGGCGAGAGGCGGACCGGTCGCGTAGCCGCCGGCGGGATAGATGGTGATACTGCCGTGTTCGCCGACGCCACCGAAGCCGTTCGCCACGTAGATGTCGCCGGTAGAATCCACCGCAATGCCGGAAGCGTAGTCGAGCCCGGTGAAATTGCTGGTGATAGTGGCGATTGGCGCCGTATCGCCGATGCTGCCGGCCGGATAGATGGTTACGCTGCCATGCTGGGTTGTCCCGCCGTAGCTGTTTAATACATAAAGGCCGCCGACGGAATCCAGCGCGATGCCAATCGGTCCGCCCAACCCCGTATCGGTACCGATAATGGTTGCGACCGGGGACACATCGCCGTTGCTGCCCGCAGGGTAAACTTCGATGCCGTCACCCGTCACATAAAGGTTCCGGCTTGAATCGAGCGCGAGGCCCTGTGGATAGCCGAAATTTGTGTGTTCACCGGCGATAATAGCGATAGGGGTCGCGTTTCCGGTCGAGGTCGAGATCGACATCGGGGCGGGAGTGCCGCCGCATCGGCTGGTCGGCCTGGCCGAGGGCGCGGTCAAGGAGGCGCTCGATCGCGTCAAGTCGGCGCTTAAGAATTCCGGCTTCGATTTTCCCACGCGCAAGATGACTATCAACCTCGCGCCCGCCGACACGCGCAAGGAGGGCTCGGCGTTCGACCTGCCGCTGGCGCTCGGAATTCTCGCGGCGCAGAACGTGTTGAAGGATCGCGCGCGCCTGCGCGGCTATCTGATTCTCGGCGAGCTCGCGCTCGACGGGCGGATCAAGGGTATCAAGGGCGCGCTGCCGACGGCGTTGCTTGCTCGATCGTCGAAGTTCGAGGGCGTGATACTGCCGCGCGAGAATGCGTCCGAGGCCGCCGTGGTCGGCGAGGGCACGGCGGTGCTCGGGGTCGAGAGCCTGCGCGAGGCTTTCGAGTTCTTCGAGGGCCTGCGTCCGCTGCAATCGATTCCGATCGATCTCACCGCGGCGTTCGGCGACGCGAACGTTTACGACGTCGATTTCAGCGAGGTCAAAGGGCAAGAGCAGGCCAAGCGCGCACTCGAGGTTGCGGCGGCCGGCGGTCACAACGTCCTGATGATCGGGCCGCCCGGATCGGGCAAGACGAGGCTCGCCAAGCGCCTGCCTTCGATTCTGCCGACGATGACTTTCGAGGAGGCGATCGAAACCACCAAGGTGCACTCGGTGATGGGCCTGCTCGACGGACGCGCGCTGATCACGACACGCCCGTTCCGCGCGCCGCATCATACGATCTCAGACGCCGGGCTGATCGGTGGCGGATCGATTCCGCGTCCCGGCGAGGTCAGCCTCGCGCATCACGGCGTGCTGTTCCTCGACGAGTTGCCCGAGTTCCGCAAGAACGTGCTCGAAGTCTTGCGCCAGCCGCTCGAGGACGCGCGCATTACGATTTCGCGCGTGATGGGCACGCTCACCTTCCCCGCCTCCGTGATGCTGGTAGCTGCGATGAACCCGTGCCCGTGCGGCTTCTACACGGACCCGCAGCATGAGTGCTCGTGTTCGCCGATTGGAATTCAGCGCTACCGCTCGCGCATCTCGGGACCGCTACTCGATCGCATCGACATACACATCGAAGTACCGGCGGTGAAGTACAAGGATCTGACTGACCGGGTCGCGCGAGAGCCGTCGATGGCGATTCGCGAGCGCGTCAATCGGGCGCGCGAGGCGCAACTCGCGCGCTTCAAGGGGATGCCGTACTTCTGCAACGCGCAGATGCGCGCGAGCGATCTTCGGCTGCATTGCCAAATCGAGTCCGGCGGCGAGCGCCTGCTCGAGCTCGCGATCAACCGGCTGGGCCTGAGCGCGCGCGCCTATACGCGCATCCTGAAAGTCTCGCGCACGATTGCCGATCTCGACGGCTCCGCACCAATCGCGGCGCATCACGTCAGCGAGGCGATTCAATATCGATCGCTCGACCGCACCGCGCCCTAGCATGGTGTCGCGGACACCATGCGTGAAAGCTGTCCGCTTACCTACAACATCTCCCCGTTTGGGGGAGACAAGAGAGAGGGACGAACAGGTCTTGAAAATTTGCTTTTCAAGTACCTGTTGCCACAAAATGAAGCGAGCGGCTCGATCGTTCGAGCCGCCCGCTGTCACGTAGTGTGCTACTTCGATCTCTAGTGCAGTTCGTACCCGGCGACGAACTCGTCGAAGGTCCCGGACTTCACCACGAAAGTGCCCGACGCCACCGTGTTCGCACTGAAGAACGGCTTCAGACCTGTGTCGGCGTTGCCCAGCGTGTTGGTCGGCACCGCAATACCGGTATCGACGTCGCCCGAATCGTCGAGCGGGCGGAAGAACAGCTCGTAGTTGGTGCTCGGACTCGCACCGGCCAATCTCACGTTGAGGTCGCCGGCTGCGTTCACTTCGTAAGAGCCCCTATCGAGCGGATCGCTGCCGCAGTTCGCAAGGATCGGATCGGTCACGCTCCCGCAGGGAACCAGATTCGATGCCGAAACTTCCGGACGCACGAATTTCTGATCGACCTTGAATCCGGACACGAACTCATCCGTGCTGCTGCTCTGCAAAACGATTGCTCCCGAACCGATCGTGCTTGCGGCGAATGCGGACGGCACAACCAGCATGCCGTTCCCTGCTTTGTCCGTAGGGCCAACAGTTCCGAGCGCGGTCGTCGTGCCGCCCGGGGATCGCAGCAGAGCCGAATAACTCGTGCTGGGACGCGCACCGGTCACATTGATCGAGAGCGCGCCGTCAGGGTTTTCAATATCAACCCGTCCTCTGGTCAGCGAGTCGCTGCCGCAACTTGAAAGAGTTCCCGGCGCTGTCACGTCGGTGCAGCGGACGAGAGCCGGCTGGAAATCGCGCGTCGATTCGAGACCGTTGCTCGAGATCGACAGCCCGGTGACAAACTGCTCGCCGCCGTGGCTCAGCACCACGTTGCCCGCGCCGACCGTCCCGAATTTGAAGAACGCGTCCTTGCGAAACGCACCGTCGCCCGCTACTCCGGTGTTCAGATTGCCAATCGAGGTGCTTTGAGTGCCGTCGTTGGAGACGAGACTGACGGCGTAGGCGGTATTGGTCGCCGCACCGATGACGATCACCGTCACGTCACCTTGATCGTTAATCGTCGCGCCGCCGCGCTTGAGCGGATCCTGCACCGACGCGCATGTGGTAAGCGCGGCCGGCGACGCAACCGATTTGCATTGCAGCAACGGTGCGTCGAAGGTTTCCGCGCGCGCCAGACCCGATGCCAGACCGAGCGCGATTGGCGCGACCAGCAGCGCTAGCGGCCAGTTTCGTCGTGAATGAAACATACAGATTCTCCTCCTGCCTGTACGTCGATTGCCCGCGCAATCGAGTTAAACATTTTCGATTCGAAATGTAAGACGCGCCGAAGTGTGATGTCGTTTACAGATCACGCAAAAGAATTCAGGCAACGGGCTTTTCAAGAGTTCTAATGCGCGGGCGGCTGCGTCGCGTGCGGGTGCTGGCGCCACAGGCCCAGGCGACGACGGGCTTCGCGCCGCTGCTCGGGCGTCATCTGCTGCCAGCGACGCCAATTCGCCATCATCCGTTCGCGCTGCGCCGGCGGAAGCTGCTCGAACTGCTGGTATCGCTTGGTCATACGCTCACGCTGATCCGGCGGAAGGCCGCGGTAGCGTGCATAGTCCTGTTGGAATTCCTGGCGCTGGGCCGGTGGAAGCTGGCGCCATCTGCGCAATCCTTCGAGCACTCGCTTGCGTTCCTCGGGCGGCAGATTGCGGAACGTCTGGAAGTTCTGCTGAACCTTCTGCCGCTCCTCGGGGCGCATCGATTGCCATCGCCGGTAGTTCTCGAGCACGCGCTCACGCTGATCGGGCGTGAGGTTTGCCCATTCCCTCGGATGCTGGGCCGCGAGCGCGCGCTCGGCATCGCTCGACGGCATCGATGCGGCCGGCGGCGGTGACGATTGCGCATACGCGGGAGTTGCCGGCGCAAATCCGCTCAGCGCCAACGTGGCGACGATGAAGACGCTCGCGATAAGCCTGCGATCCGTCATTGCTGCGGCCCCTCGACGTCGTAGCTCGGCTGGCTCGACGGAATCTGCGCAGGCGCCTTCGCGGGCGCGACGTCCTCCGCACCCGGCGGCGCGCTCACCGCCGCCCTGGGAGCCGGCAAATCGCCAGCGTCCGCATCGGCGTGATTCCCCAGGTAGCCCATCGCGTCGAGCGTGCGTATCTGGTCGAGCATCGAGTCGTCAGCCGGCGAGGCGCCCGCCGCTGGCGCATCTTGCGCGCCGTTGTGACGCGGCTCGAAGAGATCCAGGTTCATCAGCATTCTCAAATCCGGCGGCGGCTCCTGCGCCGACGCCCTCGCCTCTTCGGAACCGACAAGCATGGCCGCCAGGATCATAATCGCAGCCACTTTACGAAGGCGTTTCATTGTTCCGAGGATTCCCGGGCCCCAGCTCGTCCAGATGCTCGATCACGTCATAGTTCTCGAGCAAATCGAGATGCTCGACAACGTGATAGTTGGCCAGCAGGCCGACGTCGGTGCTGCTGAGCTCTTGCTGCAGCTCGAGCTGATCGACGCCAGGCGCTTGCGAACTCGCCCCGCCGCGATGCATCACGATCGCGAGCGCGAGCACCGCGACCGCCGCCGCGCCCATCGCCATCGACGGCCAGCCGAAGGCCGGCAACCGAAGGTCCTCTCGCCGCCATCGCCACCGCCCTCGAACGCCCGCGCTCCCTGCCTGGCTTGCGCGCAGCTTGCGTTTGAGCTCGCCTCGGTACTGCGCCCAATCCGGCTCGCGCGCGTCATCAACGACTCGCGCCAGACTCGACAGTATCGCCGACGATGCGTCAGCCGCCTCGCGGCATTGCGCGCATCCCTCCAGATGCGCCTGGACCCGCGCCCGCTCGTCCGCGCTCAACTCTCCGCGCAGGTACGGAACGATTTCGGTCTCTGGATGAATGCCGGCCATAGTAGTCAGTGGTTTCTCAATTAGTCAGTCGATTAGTCAGTCGTTCGCCATCAATTTACGAAGTTGCGCGATCCCGCGATGCACATGTACCCTCGCCGTCGCCTCCGAACACTTGAGCACCTCGCCAATTTCGCGGCTGGTGAAGCCTTCCTGTGTCTGCAGCAACACGGCGGCGCGCTGCTGCGGCGAGAGCTTTTCCAGCGCGGGACGAAGCCGGCTTATCGATTGCGTCAGCATGGCCTCGTCCTCGGGACCGGCCTCGCTCGACGGCGGATCGAAAACGCGTTCGTCGGGGTCGTCACCGCCGGGAGTCGCAAGCGGCGCGAGTCGCTTCCACCATCGATTCTTGCGCTGATGGTCGATGCACAAGTTGACCAATATCCGATAGAACCAGGTCGAAAAGCGCGACCGCCCGTCGAAGCGCCCAGCAGATTCGTAGAGCCGGATGAACGCGTCCTGCGAGACGTCGCGCGCGTCGGCCTCGTTGCCGAGAATCGACGATGCGAGCCGGTACGCGCGCCCCTGATGGCGGTCCACCATGAGCTCGAATGCGTCCGCATCGCGCTCCGCGATTCTCCTGCAGAGATCCTCATCTGAAGGCTCCACTTAGTCAGTCCCAGGGCCGCCCGACAACTGAGAACCGGCCACTCAGACCGATGCTACATATTCCCGACCCATTTGACGAAGCAACCTTACGATTCGTTTACACGTTTTCTCGCTCAATCCGACACGGCCTCGCATTGCGACGGGGAGGTAAACGATTACCGCACTCACTCCGTCCAACTCCCATCGAAGGAACAAACGGCGGCGACGCCGGTAAAGCAACTCATAATCAACAGGAGAACAATCATGAAGAAATGTATTACTACTCTGGCGGCGATAGCGTTCGCCGGCGCGATTAGCACGACCGCCTTTGCCGGTCCCGTAAGCCGCTTCGACAACGGCTACCTCGACGAGCATCCCGAGGTCGCTCATCAGTTGGGCGCGAATCCCTCGCTGGCGGATAACCCACAATTCCTCGCTACTCATCCCGGCCTCGACGAGTACATGTCGAAACATCCCGAAGTAAGACAGGACCTGCAGCAGCATCCGTACCGCTTCATGAGCGACGAATGGCGTCACGATCACGGCGGGTCCGGAGGCTATGGAATCACACGCGGCGAAGTCGGCCGCTTCGACAACGGCTACCTCGACGAGCATCCCGAAGTGGCGCAGCAACTGGGTCGCGACCCACGCCTGGTGGACAATCCGCAGTTCCTCGCGACGCATCCGGGGATGGACGAGTACTTCAAGAACCATCCAGAAATCCGCGAAGAGCTACAACATCACCCGGACCGGTTCATGGCGCGCGAGGGCTACTACGACAACCACCATGAATGGCACTATGGGCATCCGCTGGCGACCACCGATCGCTACATGGACTCGCACCCCGAGGTAGCGCAGCAACTAGAGAAGGACCCGGCGCTGGTGGACAATCGCGGCTACGTGGATAGCCACCCGGGCCTGCACGAGTACCTGCACAATCATCCGATAGCGCGCCGCGACTGGCGGTCGCATCCGTACCGCTACATGGCATCCGAGCGCCACTACGATCAGAAGCACTAAGAAGTAGGGAAGGCAGCG